>CAMDOT010000015.1 GCA_945903635.1 Rhizobium sp. Q54
CCAGCGCCGGCGCGGCGCGTCAGTCTTTCGGCGCCGCGGCGGCATCGTCGGTTCCTTCGGTTCCCATCTCCGAGCTGCCTTCCCTCTTCGGCGGCTCCGGCGACCGCTCGCCGCGGAAAGCGGCGCCAAGCTTGTCGATGTCGCGCAACCGGAGTTCCGGCACCGGCCTGGGATCGATGATCTTCTCTTCGATCAGCCGGGCGAGCAAAGTGCGGTTGAGGCCGTTGGAGACGGTCAGGCGGTCTTCCAGGTTGCTGACGAACACGAACAGCTCGAAGTCGAGGCCAGAAGTGCCGACGCGCACGAAGCGCACGATCGGTGCCGGCACGCGCAGCACGCGCGGATGACCGAGGGCCGTCTCGCGCAGGATCGCCTCCAGCCTGGTGACGTCGGTCGACAGCGGCACGGTGATCTGGATCTCGACACGGCTCGAGGTGTCGGAATAGGTCCGGTTGATGACGGGGCTCTGCAGGAACATGCTGTTCGGCACGATCACCGATGTCCGCTGAAAGGTTTCGATCTCGGTGGCGCGGATGTTGATGCGGCGGACGAAACCCTCGTGTCCGTTGACCACCACCCAGTCGCCGGCCTTGATCGGGCGCTCCATCAGAAGGATCACGCCGGAGATCACGTTGTTGGCGATGTTCTGCAGGCCGAGGCCGATGCCGACCGACAAGGCGCCGAGCACGATGGCGAGGTTGGTGAAATCGACGCCGAGCGCCCCGACGCCGACCAGGATCGCGATCAGGACGCCGGCATAGTTGAGGCCGGCGTCGATCGACTGGCGGAGCGGCAGTGGCGCGTCGACGGTCGGCATCACGCGATCGCGTACGATGCTGCGGATCAGGCGGGCAATCAGCATGCACACGATGAAGGCCAGGATCGCCGTGCCGATATTGCCCAACGAGATGGTGACGCCGCCCACCTTCACGCCGCGCATCGCCTGGCCGAAGCCCTGCAGGATGGCGTCCATGTCGACATCCCACGCCATGGGTATCGTCACCGCCAGCAACAGCACGAGGATGGCGTCGAGTAACAGAAGGAGGAGATATTGCCCGCGGACGGCCGAGTCGGGCGGAAGCGAGAGGCGATGACGCACCCAGCGTCCCGACGGAGTCGTGGGCGCGGCGGCGGTCTCGAGCAGGTCGGATCCCAATCGGTGGAGAAGAAGCGCGATGCCGATCAACAGGCAGGTTTCGGAAAGCGCGCCATTGAGATGGGATGCCAAGGTGGCGTAGCCGGCGAGGGCAAATCCGATCGAGGACAGCACCGCCAGGCTGAGCAGCAAGCGCGCGATCGACCACCAGGTGCCGCCCACCATTCTCGGAAGGTCGGAGCCTTCGGGTCGGGCTGCCTGCCAGGCGCGGTTGCCAAGCGCCGGCAGGGTGAGTAGCGCGACAATGGTGGCAAGCACCAGGGCGCTGACCGCTGACACGGCTTCACGTCCCACGCCGCTGCGGACGAACGCGATATAGATGAAGTCGAGCGTGAGGCCGATGACCATCAGGCGGCGAATGGAGTATGAAAGCAGTCGCGCGCTGTCGTTGGTAAAGGGCAGTACCCGCCACTCCGGTCGGCTGGGTGAGAGCGCCGCGGAGGTCATGCCAAACACCAGCAGCAGCATGACGACGCGAGAGACCAACTCCGGCACCAAGCTGTCGATGGGCGGCGGCGGCAGGCTCGCCAGCAGCAGCCGGCCGATCAGCCAGACAGCCAGGATCGGCACCAGGACCAGCCCGAGACCGTCGATGGCGACGGCGATGGTGTGGTCGCTGTGGCCGGGTTCGTGGGTGTGGCTGTGGCCGAACCGGCGGCGCAGCTCGCGGCCGATCCACCACAGGCCGATGGTGACGGCGGCCCAGATCGTGAGCAAGACCAGGCTGTGGTAGTCCGATCCCAACGCCACGATGCCGTTGCCGCCCCAGGCCGCCAAGGCGGACGACAGCGACCGCAGCGACGCGGCGAGTTCGGGGCCGAGTCTGGTCAGGACCTCGCGCGACAGGGGCGCGGCGTCGCGATGCAGCAGCGTCTGCAACACCACCTCGCCGCGCCGCTTCGTCAGGCGTTCGAGGATCTGGTCGGCGCGGGCAATCACCACTTCGCCCTGTTTGACGCGACCTTCGCTGGCGGTCGCCTGCTCCGTCATGCGTTGGCGCTCGACCTTTACAGCATCCGACTCGGGCGGGGCGTCGGCCCCCGGCTTGATCTCGAGCGGCGCCAGCAGCTTCTTGGTGTCGGCGAGGTCGTTGCGGGCAAAGGCAGTGGCGGCGATGACTTCAGCGCGAACGTCGGTTGCCTGCCCACGCAGCGTGTCGATCTCGGTCGGCAGCAGACTGGGCAGGTCGGCACGCGCTGCGATGCGGTCGAGCTGGAGCATCCACAGGTCGATCAGCTGCGAGAACGGCCGCTGCAGCGGCGGCGACTGGGCGAGCGCTGCGCCGGCCGCGAACAGGAGCACGAGCCCTGCAAGACTGGACCAGGCGAGGCGGGTAGAGAATCGCATGCGGTTGCTGGATCCCGATGACGTCGTAGGGTCTTTGTCTTCAGTACCACGGCGGGCACGCGTCGGGCCATCGCCAGGGAGCAACGGTTTGCCCCGTTACGCTTGTCCCGGCACGCTTGCTCCGTCATGAGGGCGAAATCAGGGCGTGGTTCATGCCCTTTGCCGGCGCACGCCGCTTCGTCGTTGACAGGACCGGACCGACGCGGAACCTTGCGCGCCGAAAGCGCAAATCAGGGGAGAAACGGTATGGCAGATGGCCAGGGTGCGGTGGGCGAAGTCAGGATCAAACCGGACCGCCTGCACACGTTCACGATGGCGATTTGCCGGGCCGACGGCAGCTCGGACCAGGAGGCGAAGCTCGTCGCCGATCACCTCGTCCTCGCCAACCTGTTCGGCCACGACAGTCACGGCGTCGGCATGATGCCGCACTATATCCAGAACACCACCACCGGCGCCTGCGTACGCAATCATCATGCGAAGATCGTGCGCGACAACGGCTCGGTGATCGTGATCGACGGCGGCGCCGGCTACGGCCAGGTCGTTGCCAAGGAGGCGATGGATATCGGCATCGAGCGGGCGAAGAAGAATGGCGTCTGCGTCGTCGGCCTGACCAACGCCCACCACATCGGCCGTATCGGTCACTGGGGCGAACAGTGCGCGCGGGCCGGCATGGTGAGCACGCATTGGGTGAACGTGCATGGCCACAAGTCGCTGGTGGCGCCGTTCGGCGGCGCCGAGGCGCGCTTCACGACCAACCCCTACTGCACGGCGGTGCCGCGCAAGGGCAAGGAGCCGATCGTGCTCGACTTCGCCACCAGCCAGGTGGCGGCGGGCAAGGTGCGCGTCGCCAACAACAAGAAGATCCAGATGGAGCCCGGCCTGCTGATCGACGCCGCCGGCAACGCCACCACCGATCCCGGTGTCCTGTACAACGCGCCCTACGGCGCCATCCTGCCGTTCGGCCTGCACAAGGGCGGCGGCCTTGCCGTGATCTGCGACCTGCTGGCCGGGGCATTGACCGGCGGCAAGACGCATTCGCCGCGCACCATCAAGAAGGACAGCACCGACATCATCAACAACATGCTGTCGATCATCATCGATCCCGCGTCGATGGGCGGCACCGAGATGTTCGAGGACGAGGTCGAGAACTTCATCACGTGGGTGAAGTCGGCCAAGCCGCAGCCGGGCGTGCCCGAGGTGCTGACGCCGGGCGAGCCCGAGCGCGCGCGGCGCATCGATCGCGAGAAGAACGGCGTGCCGATAGATGCCACCACCTGGCAGCAGCTCGTCGACACCGCGCGCAAGGTGCGCCTGAACGACATCGACATTCCCCAGATGGCTGGCGCCTGACGCCGCCGGAAGAACAGGAGACCGATCATGGCCAAGATGAAGCTCTACTACTCGCCGTCCTCTCCCTACGCCCGCAAGGTGCGGGCGCTGGCGCTGCTTACCGGTCTCGACAAGAAGATGGACATGGTGAACGTCGCGCTGACGCCGGTGGCGCCCAATGCCGATGTCGACAAGCACAATCCCATCGGCAAGATCCCGGCATTGTCGGTCAAGGGCATGGACCTCTTCGACTCGCCGGTGATCTGCGAGTACCTCGACAGCCAGCACAAGGGCCGCAAGCTTTTCCCGCGCAAGGGCCGCGAACGCTGGGTGGCGTTGCGCCAGCAGGCGATGGGCGACGGGCTGCTCGATGCCGCGCTGCTGGCCCGCTACGAAGGTTTTCTGCGCCCCGAGGACCGGCGCTGGCCCGACTGGACCAAGGGCCAGATGAGGAAGATCGACGGCGTGCTCGACCAGCTCGAGGCCGAGTCGAAGTCGCTCAAGGGCAAACCCAACATCGGCACCATCACCATCGCCTGCGCCCTGGGCTATCTCGACTTCCGCTTCACCAGCCACGACTGGCGCGGCAAGCGTCCCAAGCTCGCCAAGTGGTTCACCGCTTTTTCGAAGCTGCCGTCGATGAAGGCCACGGTTCCGCCGCCGTCGTGAAGTCGATCCAATTGACCGCAGACGAAATCATTGCCCGCCTCGGATTGCAGCCGCATCCCGAAGGCGGGCATTTTCGCGAGACCTTCCGGGCGCCTGATGCGGGCCGCGGCGCCAGCACCGCGATCTTCTTCCTGCTCAAGGCCGGCGAGCGATCGCACTGGCACAGGGTCGATGCCGATGAGGTCTGGCATCATTATGCCGGCGCCCCGCTCGAACTCTCGATGAGCGACGATGGCCATGCCGTCCGGCATCGGAGGCTCGGCGCCGATTTCGGTATTGGCGAGACGCCGCAGATCGTGGTGCCGCGCGGCGTCTGGCAGGCGGCGCGGTCGCTCGGCAACTGGACCCTGGTCGGCTGCACCGTGGCGCCGGGCTTCGATTTCGCGGGCTTCGAACTGGCGCCCCCGGGCTGGGAGCCGCGCCCTAGCTGATATCCCGGCGCCGCCACAACTCGCGTGAGGCGAGTATCGCGCCCACCGTGACCAGCAGCGCCGCGAGCAGCAACGTCGACGTGGGCTCGGCCAGACCGCACGCGATCAGCAGGGCTGTCGAGAGGGTCGGCGTGGCGTAGGAGAAGGCACCGAGGGCGCGGATGTCGCCGCGCTTCACGGCGTGATCCCAGAAATAGAAGGCCGAACCCGTGGGCCCCAGGCCAAGCGCCAAGACGGCGAGCCAGGCGAGGGGCGTGGCCGGCCACACCGTGCGTTCGAACACCAGGTGGCAGAGCAGTGAGAGGATGGCCGACGCGGCGCAGAAGCCGGCGATGGCATCGGTCGGAGTCTCGCCGAAGCGGCGCGACAACACGGAATAGATTGCCCAGGTGAAGGCGCAGCCCAGCGCCAGCGCATAGCCCAGCGCATGGCCGCCGGCAAAATCGAGGCCGCGGCCGAAGGCGAGCAGCGCCACGCCGGCGAAGCCCAGCAGGGCGCCGGCCACATGCGACCAGCCCAGGCGCTCACCCGCGAACGGCGCCGACAGCAGCACGATCAGGAGAGGCCAGAGATAGTTGACGAGATTGGCTTCAGCCGGTGGCGCCAGCTGCAGGGCGCCGAAGTAAAGGGCGTGATAGCCGAACAGGCCGCCCACGCCGACCAGCCACACCTGCGCCGGCCAGCGCACGAGCCCTGACCAGCCGATCCCGCGATACCGGGCGCGGACGACGCCGATGGCGGCGCCGATAGCGAACGTCATGGCAACCATCTGGAACGGCGGGATCGGCCCCGCCAGGACCGAAAGCGCGGCAAGCGAGCCCCAGAGGCAGATGGCGGCCAGCCCAGAGGCCATCGCACGCCGCCGGACCGTATCGGTGGTCGTCATCGTGGCCGCATAAAGAATGCAACCGGGCTTGTCGAGCGCGCCAACGATCGGGTTGCGGCCGGGCGGATGCATGGTCTGCGTTTAGCGGTTACGATGGTGTTACAGCGGAGACGGCATGTTCGTTCGACCGACTAACCCGATCAGCCATCGTCTGGCGCGCCTGGCTTTCCTTGCTGCCTGTATGGCCGCGCTGATCGTGGCCTCCGCCGGCCCGTTGCATCGCTATATCGGGCTGGATATCGAGTGGGCCGTCACCGTCTTCCGCTATGGCTTCTATGCAGCCGTTGCCGCGGTGGCCCTGGGGCTGGCGACCATCGTACCGACGCGGCCGGGCGACCGGCGACGCGGATTCGTGGCGGCGTTTCTCGCCGTCGTGATTGGCCTCGCCGGGGGCTGGATGCCGGTGAGCTGGTTCCTGTGGTCCCAGCAGTTGCCGGAGATCAATGATATCTCGACCGATGTCGCCGCCCCTCCCGCCATGGTGGCGCTCCTGCAGCTGCGGCGGGGAGCACCCAACCCGCCCGCCTACCCCGGTGCCGCTTTCGCGGCGCTCCAGCGCGCCGCCTATCCCGATATCGTGCCGGTCGTTCTGCCCGTTCCCCCCGCCGAGGCGTTCAAGCGCGTCGACCATGTGGCGATGGCGATGGGCTGGGACGTCGTGGCGCGGGCGCCGGCGGACGGCCGGCTCGAAGCGATCGACACCAGCAAGTGGTTCGGCTTTCGCGACGATATCGTCGTGCGCATCCGCGCCGAGGGCACCGGCAGCCGGATCGACATCCGCTCCAAGAGCCGCGCCGGCGAGTCCGATCTCGGCGTCAACGCGCGGCGCATTCGCGATTTCATCGCGCGCCTCAAGGCCGAGCCCTGATCAGCTGCCGTTCTTCAACTGCCGTTCTTCAGCTACCGTTCTGTGGCAGCGTAAAGCGGAAGGTCGTTCCCGTGGCGCCGGTTTCGGCCAGCGCGATGTCGCCGCCATGGACGCGTACCAGGTCGCGCGCGATCGCGAGGCCGAGACCCGCGCCGCCGGCGCGCCCGCCGGTGGCGAAGGGCCGGAAGAGCTGATCGACGAAGGCCTGCGATATTCCCGGGCCGTTGTCGGCGACGTCGATCAGGAGATAGCCGCCGTTCGTCCGCGTCCGGATGGCGACTGTGGTGGCGCCGGCCTCGAAGGCGTTGCGGCCGAGATTGACGAAGATGCGGTAGAGCAGGTCGCGGTCGGCGCGCGCGGTGCGGCCTTCGCCGACCTCGTTCTGCCAGGCCCGGACGACATTGGGAGTGCTGTCCTCGCCCTGCTCCTGCAGCGCGATCCCGGCCTCGTCGACGAGATCGGCGAGGTCGAGCACGGCCAGCCGCGGCGCCGGCCGGTCGCGCACATATTCGATGGCGTCGCTGGCCAGCCGCGCCGCGCGGTCGATGGTGCCGAGAATGGTCGGCGCCAGCGCCCGCGTGCGTTCGTCGCCGCTGCGCGCCAGCCGGTCCGATAGCAGCCGCGCCGTCGACAGCATGTTGCGCAGGTCGTGGTTGATCTTGTTGGTGGCGGCGCCGATCTCGGCCAGCCGCGATTTTTGCCGCAGCGAGGCGCGCAGCTCGCGCTGCAGGTTCTGGAATTCCCGGTCGACGACCCCGATCTCGTCGTTGCGCCGGGTCGGCGCGCGCGCGGTTCCGGCCTCTTCGGGGGCGCGGCGGAACGCCGTCATGTCGGACGACAGGCCCTGCAGGGGCCGGATCACCAGCCAGCGCAGGCCGAGATAGAGCAGAATGGCGGTGAACAGGGCGATGATGACCGACAGCACCAGGATGCGGCCGGAATAGCCATACATGGCGATGCGCATCGGCAGCTCGTCGGCCACGATCCACACCATGGCCGACGGCAGGCGCATCGATCCGCCGCCGACCCGGATGTAGCGCGAGCCGTCCCGCACCATGGCCGACAGGGCGTCCCAGATCAGGCCGAGCGCGCTGCGGTCCATCAGGTTGAAGCTCGGCATCGTGGGACTGGGCTGGATGTTCATCAACGCACGCTTGGGCCTGTTGGGCTCGACCAGCACCACGGCGTCGACGCGGGCATGGTTGAGCAGGCTGCGCTTGACCTCCTCCGTCACCATGTTGTCGTGCGTGGCGTCGAGCGCGAGCGCCGCCAAGGTGCCGCTTTCGATGAGCTGTTCCAGATAGACCACCCGGAAGCGGGCGATCGACGGCAGGAAGATCAGGATCTCGGCCGTCATCACCGCCGTCACGACCAGCGCCAGGATGCGCCACGACAGGCCGAAGGCGGGACTTCGCCGGCGAACGGGCCGGACGGCTTCTGCGGGAACGGTGACTTCGGCGCTCATGAGCCGCGGAGTCTATCGAAGTCCGCTGGGCCGGCCTAGGCGCTACCCCTTCAACTCTTCAGGAACGGTCAACCCTTCAGGATCAGGCGCAAAGCCTCGCGTCCGCCGCATTTTATGCCTAGAATGGTCGAAATACGTTTGCCCAGAAGGGTGGACGCCGGTGCGCCAAGCGTGTCGGAAATGAATGGGAAACAGGGAAACGCTGCGAGGGCCTATGTCGGCACTCCTCGATGTGAGGAATTTGCGTACCGAATTTCGGACCGGCGCCGGGCTGGTGCGCGCCGTCGATGGCGTGTCCTACACGGTCGATCCCGGCGAGACCGTGGCGATCGTGGGCGAGAGCGGGTCGGGCAAGTCCGTGAGCGCGCTGTCGGTGCTGCGCCTGATCGCCGATCCGCCGGGACGCATCACCGGCGGCCAGATCGTCTTCGACGGCCGCGACCTGCTGAGCCTATCCGCTGCGGAAATGCGCCAGATCCGTGGCCGCGACATCGGCATGGTGTTCCAGGAGCCGATGACGTCGCTCAATCCGGTGCTGACCATCGGCCGCCAGATCACCGAGGTGCTGGAAGCCCACCAGGACGCCGACCGCGCCGCGGCCGAGAGGCGCGCGCTCGAGCTGCTCGAGCTGGTCGGCATCGCCGATGCGCCGCGGCGGCTCCGGCAGTATCCGCATCAGCTCTCGGGCGGGATGCGCCAGCGGGTGATGATCGCGGTGGCACTCGCCTGCAATCCGAAGCTGATCATCGCCGACGAGCCGACGACGGCGCTCGACGTCACGATCCAGGCGCAGATCCTGGAGCTGATGAAATCGCTGACACTGAAACTCAACGTCGCGCTGATCGTCATCACCCACAATCTCGGCGTGGTGGCGCGCTACGCCCACCGCGTGAACGTGATGTATGCCGGCCGCATCGTCGAATCGGGCCCGGCCGACGCGATCTATCACGATCCGCGGCATCCCTATACGATCGCGCTGCTGAAATCGGTGCCGCGCCTCGACCAGCCGCGGCGTGCGCGCCTCGACCCGGTGGAGGGCCAGCCACCGGACCTGACACGGCTCGATGGCGGCTGCGCCTTCCGTCCGCGCTGCCGCTTTGCCGTCGAGCAATGTGCCCAGTCGATCCCGCCGCTCGCCGCGTCGGGTGAAGCGGGCCATCTCGCGGCCTGCTTCCGCAGCGCCGAGCTCGGCGCCGCCGCCCAGACTACTGTCCAGGCCGCCGAGTGACCGCCGGCGCCGACTCTCCGCTGCTCGAGGTCAGGAACCTCGCCATGCACTTCCCGGTGACGGAAGGCGTCGTGCTGTCGCGCAAGATCGGCGACGTAAAGGCCGTCGACGGCGTCGACTTCACGATCGGCCGCGGCGAAACGCTGGGTCTGGTGGGCGAGAGCGGCTGTGGCAAGACGACGACTGGCCGCTGCATCCTGCGGCTCGAGAAGCCGACCGCCGGCCAGATCCTGTTCGACGGCCAGGACATCAGCCACATGGGCCGCAAGGACCTGGTGGGCCTGCGGCGGCGCATGCAGGTGATCTTCCAGGACCCCTACAGCTCGCTAAATCCGCGCATGAAGGTGGGCGACATCGTCGGCGAGCCGATCAAGGTGCACGGCGTCGAGCCGGATGCCCGCAAACGCGACTTGCGCGTGCGCGAGCTGCTGTCGGTGTGCGGCCTCGACGCCAAGTTCGCCGACCGCTATCCGCACGAGATGTCGGGCGGCCAGCGCCAGCGCGTCGGCATCGCCCGCGCGCTCGCCCTCGATCCGGAGTTCATCGTCTGCGACGAGGCGGTTTCGGCGCTCGATGTCTCGATCCAGGCGCAGATCGTCAACCTGCTCGAGGATCTGCGCGAGCGCTTCAATCTCACCTACCTCTTCATCGCCCACGATCTTTCCGTCGTGCGCCATCTCTGCCAGCGGGTCGCCGTCATGTATCTCGGCCGCATCGTCGAGATGGCCGCCGTCGACGAGCTGTTCGACAATCCGCTGCATCCCTACACGCAGGCTTTGCTGGCGGCGGTGCCGATCCCGGATCCTCGCGTCGAGGCGACGCGCGACTTCCGCCCGGCCCCGGGCGAGGTGCCCAGTCCGATCAACCCGCCGTCGGGATGCGTCTTCCATCCGCGCTGCCCCATGGCGGTCGAGAATTGCATGCGGGCGAGGCCCGTCCTGAGAGAGCTGCGGCCCGGCCATTGGGTGGCCTGCAGCGAAGCGAACTGAGGAACGAGGAACCACAAGAGAACGGGGAACTACAAGAAAACAGCGGAACAGGAGGAAACTATGGTTGTTCGAAAGGGACTATGGGTGGCCGGGCTCGGACTGGCGGCCGTGATCGCAGCCGGCCCCGGCAACGCGCAAACACCCAAAAAGGGTGGCACTCTCACCTTCATGATCCCGGCGGATTCCCCGCCGAGCTTCGACGGCCACCGCGAGACCACGTTCGCCACGGTCCACGCAACGGCGCCGTTCTACAGCGTGCTGATCCGTGTCCCGCCGGACAACCCGGCCTCGACCACGGAGTTCGTCTGCGATCTCTGCACCGAGATGCCGAAGCCGACCGACGACGGCAAGACCTACACCTTCAAGATCCGCCAGGACGTGAAGTGGCACGACGGCAGCAAGCTCACGGCCAAGGACGTGGCGGCGAGCTGGAACCGCATCGTCTTCCCGCCGCAGGGCGTGACCAGCGCCCGCGTCACCTACTACGCCATGGTCGACAAGATCGAAGCGCCTGACGACTCCACGGTGGTGTTCAAGCTGAAGCGGCCGACGACGGCGTTCCTGCCGGCGCTCGCCGATCCCTTCACCTACATCTACAAGAAGGAGATCCTCGACAAGGATCAGAAGTGGTACGAGAAGAACATCATGGGCTCCGGCCCGTTCAAGTTCGCCTCGTACGAGATCGGCCAGTCGATCAAGGGCGTGCGCAACCCGGACTACTATCACAAGGGTCAGCCCTATCTCGACGCCATCGAAGGCATCTTCGCCGATAAGCAGTCGGTCCGCGTCGAGGCGATCCGTGGCGACCGCGCGGCCATGGAGTTCCGCGGCATGCCGCCGTCGGCCCGCGATCAGCTCGTCAAGGAGGCCGGCAAGGATGTCGTGGTCCAGGACAGCGACTGGAACTGCGGCAACATCGTCTCCTACAACCACAAGAAAAAGCCGTTCGACGACGTACGGGTGCGCCGCGCGCTGTCGCTCGCGGTCGACCACTGGGGCGGCGCTCCGGCGCTCAGCAAGATCGCCATCGTGCGCACGCCGGGCGGGATCGTCTTCCCCGGCTCGCCGCTCGCCGCCAACAAGGAGGAGCTGCAACAGATCGCCGGCTTTTGGCCCGACATCGAGAAGTCGCGCGCCGAGGCCAGGCGGCTGCTCAAGGAGGCCGGCCAGGAGAACCTCAAGTTCGAGCTGACCAACCGCAACGTCGACCAGCCCTACAAGTTCGTCGGCACCTGGCTGATCGGCGAGTGGAAGAAGATCGGCGTCACCGTCGAGCAGAAGGTCGTGCCGACCGGTCCGTGGTTCGCCGCCATGCGCGGCGGCACGTTCGACGTCGTGGTCGACGCCAACTGCCAGAGCGTGGTCAACCCGGTGCTCGACACCGCGAAGTACCTGCCGAAGAAGGTCTATCCGGAGAGCTACGGCGACTATGACGATCCGAAGTCGATCGAGCTCTACAACGCGATGACCCAGGAGACCGACCCGGCGAAGCAGCGCGTCGCCATGCGGGCGTACGAAAAGCACACGCTCGACACCGAGGCGCACAGCATCGTCACGCCCTACTGGTATCGCATCCTCGTGATCCGCTCGTACGTCAAGGGCTGGAAGATCAGCCCCAGTCACTACCTGAACCAGGATCTCGCCAACGTCTGGTTGGACAGGTAGTGGGCGCGTAACGCGGGACGGGGAGCAGACCCGATGTATCGCTATATCGTGACGCGGCTCCTGCTGGCGGTGCCTACGCTGGTCGGAGCCGCGGCGCTGGTTTTCGTGCTGATGCGCCTGATCCCGGGTGACGTTTGCGTCATCCGCATGGGATCGGGCGGATCGCACGTGAGCCAGGCTGCCGTCGATGCCTGTCGCCAGCAGCTCGGGCTGAATGACCACATCTTCGTGCAGTTCCTGAGTTTCCTTGGAAATTACTTCACCTTCGATTTCGGCATTTCGATGTGGTCGGGACGTCCGGTGGCCCAAGAGATTGCGACCCGGCTGCCGGTGTCGCTGCAGATCGCGGTGATGGCCACACTGATCGCCGTCGTGATCGCCATTCCCCTCGGGACCATCTCGGCTCTCAAGGAAAATACCTGGCTCGACCATACTGTGCGCGTAGTGGCCGTCGCCGGCATCGCCACGCCCTCGTTCTGGCTCGGCATCATGTCGATCGTGCTGGTGCTCGACATAACCTATCTGGCGACCGGCAAGGCGTGGATGCCGCCGATCGACTACGTGTCGTTCTGGCAGGATCCGATCCGCAACCTCTCGATCGTGGCGTTGCCGGCACTGACGGTGGGCTACCGATACTCCGCCGTGACCATGCGCATGACCCGTTCGGCCATGCTCGAGGTGATGCGCGAGGACTATATCCGCACCGCGCGGTCGAAGGGGCTGGTCGAGCAGATCATCATCAACCGGCATGCGCTCAAGAACGCGCTCCTGCCGGTGGTGACATTGATCGGCATCGAGTTCGCGTTCCTGATCGGCGGTCTCGTGGTGACCGAGCAGGTGTTCAACCTGAACGGCATCGGCCGCCTGTTCGTCCAGGCGGTGCAGAACCAGGACAACGTGCTGACGCAGGCGCTGACCATGCTGGTCGTCCTCATCTTCGTCGTCACCAATCTGGTGGTCGACGTCCTCTACGCCTGGCTCGATCCCCGCATAAGGTATTCCTGATGAGCGTCATCACGCGTAACGGGTCCACTGGCGCCCTCACCGACGACGCGCTGCCGCGCAAGAAAACGGCGCTCGATGCGGTGCTGAATTTCATCCGCCGCCAGCCGCTCGGCACGGCGGGCCTCGTCATCATGATCGTGATGTTCTTGACCGCCGCCTTTGCCAATGTGCTGGCGCCGTTCGATCCCGAGGAGAACGACTTCCAGGCCATGATGGAGGCACCGAGCTGGACCCATCTGCTCGGCACCGACCAGATGGGTCGCGATATCTTCTCCCGCCTCGTCTACGGCGCGCGAACGGCGCTGCTGGTCGGCTTCAGCGCGGCCTTTGCCGGCGGCCTGATCGGCCTGGTGCTGGGCGTGGCCAGCGCCTATTTCGGCGGCTGGTTCGACCTCGTCTTCCAGCGCATTCTCGACGTGCTGATGGCTTTTCCGCTGATCATCCTGGCCCTGGCGGTGGTCTCGGTGTTCGGCACCGGCGTGTTCAACGTCATCCTCGCCATCACCATCCCGCTTATTCCCCGCTGCGGCCGCGTCGTGCGCGCGAGCGCCCTTGCCGTGCGCGAAGTGCCTTACGTCGATGCCGCCCGCGCGCTGGGCTTCGGCCACACCCGCATCGTGCTGCGCCACATGGTGCCGAACGTGGTGGGGCCGTTCCTGATCCTGCTGTCGGCCTTCGTCGGCCAGGCGATCCTGGCCGAGGCTTCGCTGTCCTATCTCGGCCTCGGCGGGCAGGAGCCGGTGCCGGCCTGGGGCCTGATGCTGCAGGGCGGCGCCGAGGAATACGCCACGACCGCGCCGTGGATCGCGATCTTCCCCGGCCTCGCCATCGTCATGGCGGTGCTGGGCATCAGCCTGTTCGGCGACGCGCTCCGCGACGCCATCGATCCCAAGCTGCGCGACCGGTAAGATGAAAACCCCCTCCCCCGCTTGCGGGGGAGGTGCCCGTAGGGCGGAGGGGGAAGGCCCCAGTCGCGTTGCTTGAACCTTACCCCAGCACCTCGCTCAATCCGCCGAGCGCATTGAGCGCCGGCGCGAAGCCGCTGAGCGGCGCGGTCTGGATCACCGCCTCGATCACCTCGGTGCGGCTCAATCCCATGTTGAGTGCCGACTGGCCGAACTTCTTCACCTGGCCGTCGAGTTTTAGCGCCGTGAACGCCGCCACCGCGACCAGCGCCCGCCGCCGGAGATCGAGGCCGGGACGGAACCAGATCTCGCCATAGCCGTACTGGATCGCCAGCGGATAGAGCGCGCCCGTCACCGTATTGCCGGGTGCCGCATAGCCCTCGGACGCACGCGCGCCATGGAGCTGTTGCATCAGCTCGCGGCCGCGCGCGCTCAAGGCGTCGAGCGAGTCCTCGCGCGCCGTCTCCTCCGGCATCGCGACGCCGCGGGCGCTAAAAACCTTGCCGGCCGCCTCGACCGCCTCTTCGGACGCCGCGAAGCCGGCATAAATGCCGATCTGGATCAGGATTTCGACGATCGCCCGCGCCGACAGGCCGAGGTCGAGCGCCGCTGCGACATGGCGGCCGAGCCTGGGCAGGCGCTGGACCGCGCCGAGCGCTGCCAGCGCACACACCATGCGGTCATCGAGCGCCAGGCCCGGCCGGCTCCAGATCGCGCCGTAGCTCGCCTCCGTGTTGAGCGTGCGCATGATCGCCGGCGCGCCATCGTCGTCGTCGCCGAACAGTTTCTGGCGCATCGCTTCGCCCTGCTTCCGCAGCGCGGCCCGATCGGTCATGGCAATTCCCCCTTCGCGATTTCCCTGTTGGTCGCGAGCCTAGTCCATTCCGTCGCAAGCCAGCCGACAAAATGACCTCATGCTGAGGAGGCTGCGGAGCAGCCGTCTCGAAGCATGGGCTACGGCACGACTGGTCGCCACCCTTCGAGACGCGGTCCTACGGACCGCTCCTCAGGGTGAGGTGGGTTTGTGGTGGATGGACCCGCTAGCGACGAAGATAATTGGTCCAAATGAACGCCCGCTGAAGGAACTGCCCCGATGTCCGAATCGCTTCCCGCCCTCTGCCTGATCGCCATGCCGTCTCGCCGCCGCCGCACCATCGAACTCAGCCAGGAGGCCGAGCGGCGCGGCTTCGCCGGGATCTACGTCCCGAGCCCGATGGGCAACATCTCGATGTGCGAGGCGCTGTCGTGGAACACCCAATCGATCACCTTCGGCACCGCCATCGCGCCGATCTATCAGCGCACCATCGTCGATTTCGCGCAGAGTGCCGCCATGATGCACGAGGTCTCGGGCGGACGGTTCCGCCTCGGCATCGGCATCGCACACGGCCCGTCGCATGTGCGGATGGGCGTGACGCCGGGCAAGCCGCTGGCCGACACGCGCGCCTTCATCGAGAAGTTTCGCGCCGAGAGCGCGTTCGGCCCCCTGCCGCCAATCATCGTGGCCGCCTTGCGCAAGCGCATGGTGGCGCTGTCGGGCGAGCTGGCCCAAGGCGTGGTCTTCGCCAACGCCTCGCTGTCTCACATGGCCCAGTCGCTGGCCGCCCTCCCCGCGGCCAAGCGGAACGCGCCCGACTTCTTCATCGGCAACATGATCCCGACCTGCATCAGCGACGACGTGGAGGCCGCCAAGGCGGTGAACCGGCGCACGCTCACGAACTATGCGTTCCTGCCGAACTACCGGAACTACTGGAAGGAGGCGGGCTACGTCGAGGAAATGGACGCGATCGAGAAAGCAGTCGCCGAAGGCCGCCGCGACGACGTGCCGAAATATCTCACCGACAAATGGCTCGCCGACAACACGCTGTTCGGACCGGCGGCGAAGGTGCGCGAGGGCGTCGCGGCGTGGCGCGCGGCGGGCGTGCACACGCCGATCCTGGTGCCGTCCTCGGCCGCCGGCAACCAGATGAAGGCGATCGAGGAAGTCTTTGCCACGTTCGGTTGAGGGGAGGGCCTCGACTCGATCCCGCTTCTTACGTTTTTCAGCGTCGAACGAGCAGAGGTCGCTTGGTGCTTATGTTCTCGGGATTTTCCGGCGCTTAGAGGTGCCGAGAGGTTTGTAGGGGGTAGAAAATCCCCTCTCGCGTACAGCCTTCATTCACTTTCACTTGGAGCGGCTGTATGATCCCCGGACTAGGTGGGGGGGGGGGGAAGAGATGCTGAAGCAAGTATTTCTCGCTCTCTTAGCGACGATGTGTTCGCTCGGAGCGGCGATGGGACAGCAGTCCTTTGACATGACGCGACGAGTCCAATGTCAGTGCATTACACCATCTGGAACGTGCGTAGTAACGATGTCGACGTATGTCGGAGGCAACGGAAGGTGTATGTGTTCGCTGCAAGGCCAACGAGTGATGGGTGATGTCCCCAATGATTGTCCAGCATCCCCATTCTTTGGTCAGCGATTGCCCGAGATAGGCGCTCCGCGACAAGGCGCAGTAGTTGCGCCTCCGCCAAGTATTAGCGGTCCGCCGGGAACGTTGGTATTGCCCATCGTGAACCAGACTGGCGTCAATCTCCAAATATCGTTTAAGTCGGACAATCGCCCGGCAGAGTGGCCCGGTGGGGGGCAGTCGTATTTGCTCGAAGCCGGGAGCATGAACAGGTACGGCCTAAACTGCATTGTCGGCGAGAAGATCTGTTACGGTGCGACGAGCATAAGCGACAGAAGAATTTGGGGGACCGGGGTCCACCATGAAACCTCTTGTACGAATTGCTGCCACTTCTGCGGACCAAGCGAGGAAGCGGGTCCGATTATTTTGGGAAACTAGCGCGTGGGACGATCCACATGCCCAGGATCGCGCGATGGATCTTATGGTCTGAGCGTTTGGCGAGTTATTTGACAAGCCTAGACGATGAAAGAAGGCATCACATATCGGGACGAGAGCCATGGCCGCCACATCTCCGCGCAAGCCGTCGCGTGACAAGGTCCGCGCCTATCGTGAGCGTCTGCGCGCGCAGGGTTTGCGACCGATCCAGATTTGGGTACCTGACGTCCGGGCGCGCTCCTTTCGTTTCCAGGCCCACCGTCAATCTCTGAAGGTCGCCGCCAGTGACCATGCACGCGACGATCAAGCCTTCGTCGATGCCATCTCAGAATGGGATGGCGAATGAAGCGTGGCGAAATCTGAACGGTCGCGGGCGGCAATGATGATGCGCGCAAGCCGCGTCCCGTCGTCGTCGTGCAGGACGACAGCTTCGATGCCACGGCTTCTATTACGGTGTGTGCTTTCACCACGGATACGAGTGCAGCGCTGCTGTTCCGGCTCGAAGTCGACCCCACCGAGCGCAACGGGTTGCGCCGGCCGTGCCGCCTGATGGTCGACAAGATCACGACGGTTCCCAAGACCAGGCTGGGGGCTCTGGTCGGCCGGTTGGACGAAGAGGACGTCGCCCGGCTCAATCGGGCGATGATGGTGTTCCTGGGGCTGGCGATGTCGTCGCGCACGGAACGGGGCGTCGGACGTCACCCGTAGCATTCGAGTGAGCAAAAGCCGCGCGCGGAGCCTATGTCCGCAACCGTGACGCTTCGCTAACCGCGTCGGGCCTTCTGTCTGAAATCGGATGGAATTGGATGGAAAAACGGCGAAAGTCGTCGCGAAGTCGCTCGTCGAGCGAGGTCATCTGGTTCTGGACGGCGCCGGCCGGGGCGCATGGTATGGCCTCGTCTGACGGGACCACGACTGCCCGCCCGTGAGGCCATACTTGGGCCAAAGATAAAGTTGACGAATCCGCAGGTTTCAGGCTATATTTATGTCAGGCTGGCGCTTGGCATGTGAATGTGGGCGCCGGCCTTTTTCACTCCGGCAAAGACCTGCCCGCGCCCTCTGGAGTCTGCAAGAGGGGCCGCGGGTTCGCGTCCCAGAACGCCGGGTCGCCGCCGCGGGTCCTGACCCGTGGACAGACAAAACAACAAGCCCGCCTTCCCGACGGCCGTCGCGGAGGCACCAACGTCACCGGCCCACCGGCCCACCGGCGCGCCGGGCCCGCTCGAACCGACGGCCGCAACGAAGGAACGAACAACGTCCGCCCCTTGAAGGACGGACAGGTCCGGGCCCAACTCGGGCCCCAACACTGCCTGCATTCAGGTGGGCCCGGCAGGCCCACGAGAAGGCTGGATTTGCGGGCTCTCCGGCGGGTGGAGAGCTGAAATTCCGGGGATCGAGTTGGGCCAGATTACAAAACTTGGGCCGCGCCCGAGTCGGGGCGGGTGAACAGCCGGACGTTCTTCATGGTCCCGATATGGTCCACTCCCGCGGTCGTTCGAGGGATTCTCATCGGCGCGCGCGGCGGGCGCCGGTGGCACAGTTCGTCAGGGGGCGATCGGCTTTCCGGATCAAGGGCTTGGTCTGATTTTTTGGCACAGGCAGCGGGACACGGCGTGGCACAACGATCTGTGCCAGGAAAGCGTCCCTCACCACACCGGCAGGCGGGCCAGGAACCGTACCAGGCCTCGCGTGCGGGGGCCGAACAGCGTCTCGGTGAAATAGCTGCCGGCGGCGCGCTTGCTCGCCTCGCCCAGAGTCGGATAGGGCGGCACGAAGCTCGCCATCGCCGCGATCTTCAGGCGCTTGGAGAGGGCCAGGCACCAGGGCTGGATCAGCTCGCCGGCGTGCGGCGCCACGATGCCGGCGCCCAGCACACGGCCGCGGCTGTCGGTGATCACCTTCACCAGCCCGTCGGTCTCGCGCTCGGTCTGGGCGCGGTCGTTCTCGGCCATCTTCCAGCGCAACACGCGGATCGCCTCGCCGTGCTGCCGGCGGGCCTCGCTCTCGCTGAGGCCGACCTGGGCCAGTTCGGGGTCGGTGTAGGTGGCCCACGGCACGATCGCGGCATCGAGCTTGGCCGGCGCCCGGAACAGCGCGCCGCGGATGAACAACGAGGCCTCGTAGCCCGCCATGTGGGTGAAGGCGTAGAGGCCGTTGCAGTCGCCGATCGCCCAGATGTTGCGGTTGGACGTCCGCAGGCCTCGGTCGACCGTGATGCCGCGCTTGGTGTAGGCGACGCCGGCCGTGTCGAGATCGAGGGCTTCGATGATGGGCGCGCGGCCGGCCGCCACCAGCAGGTGCGATCCATTCAGCCGTTCGCCACCGTCCAGGATCACGGCGATGCCGTCGGCCGTGCGTTCGACCCCGGCGATTTTTATGTGGTCGCGCAGATCCACGCCTTCGGCGTGCAGGTGACTGAGGACGACGGCGGCGAGCTCGGGATCGTCCTTGGCGAGAAAGCTGGCAGCTTCCAGCACGGTGACGCGCGCGCCCAGCCGCCTGTGCGCTTGCGCCATTTCGAGGCCGATCGGTCCGCCGCCGATGATGATCAGATGGGCCGGCAACGTGCGGTTGGCGAAGATCGTCTCGTTGGTGAGATAGGGCGCGTCGGCAAGGCCGGGGATCGGCGGCGCCGTCGGCCGCGAGCCGGTCGCCAGCACGATCCGTTTGCTTCGGATGCGGTGCGGGCCGGCCTGCAGTTCGGTGCGCCCGACGAAGCGGGCTTCCTCCTTCAGGACGCGCACGCCGAGACCCTCGAACCGCGCGACCGAATCGTTGGGCGCGATGGCGGCGATCACGCCGGCCACGTGATCCATGACCTTGGCGAAATCGACCCTGGGTTCGACCGGCTCGATGCCGAAGGCAGCGCCACTGCGCTGCGCCTGGGCGGCGCGGGCCGCGGCGATCAGCGCCTTCGACGGCACGCAGCCGACGTTGAGGCAGTCGCCGCCCATCTCCGCCCGCTCGACGAGGACGACACCCAGGCCGAGCTGTGCGGCGCCCGCTGCGACCACGAGGCCGGCCGAGCCGGCGCCCACGATGCAGACATCAGGCGTGAGGACTTCCGTCATGTCAGGGCGCCGTCTTGCCGCGCCGCAGGCGATTGTAGAGAACCGGCAGCAGCGACAGCGCCGCCAGCCCCAGCAGCGGCAGCAGGATGCGCCATTCGAAGATCACGCTGAAGTCGGGCCTCTCGCCGCGGTCGATCAGCATGCCGAAGCTCGCACCCACACTGGCATAGACCACCGCGCCCGGAACGATGCCGATCAGGGTGGCGAGAGCGTAGGGACCAAGCCGCATGCCGAGCAGCGCCGGCACGATATTGACCAGCCAGAAGGGGAACACCGGCACCAGCCGCAAGAACAAGAGATAGTTGAAGCTGTCGCGGCGAAAGCCGTCTTCCAGGCGCGCCAGCGCGGCACCGGCGCGCGCCCGAAAGAGATCGTAGAACGCGGTGCGCGCGGCCAGGAACACCGCGATGGAACCCAGGGTCGCGCCGATCACCGATAGCAGGGCGCCCAGCCACACGCCGAACAGGAAGCCGCTGGCCGGGGTGATCACCACGGCGATCGGCAGCGAGAACGCCACGGCAAGCGCGTAGAGCAGCACGAAGACGAGCGCTGCCAGCGCTTCATGGGCAGTGACCCAGGATGCGAGCTCCGCATGGTGGCGGCTCAGCATCTCGAAGGAGAAATATCGCTCGAGATCGAACAGCAGGAAAAGCGCCAGCCCCAGCAGCAGGATCGCCACGGGAAGCAGCCGGCGCAGCATCGGCGAGGTCATGTGCGCTTTCGTGTCGTGCAAGGCCGATATTGGGCCTCATCGGTCCCGCCTCAAAGCAAACTCGCTCACACCTGAGTGACTGGCAGCCCTGGGGCGGTGGCCGGCATGGATGGGCGCGTCTGCAGACGCCGCCACCACGCAGCGAGCCGCGGATGCCGGTCGAGCATGGCGGCGCCCTCGGGGGCCGCGGTGAAATAGGCGATCATCGCGCCGAGATGCAGGTCGGCGAGCGACAGGGTGGGCCCGACCAGAAAAGCTGCGGGCGATGCGAGCGCTTCCAGGGCGGCCAGGACCTTGGTGGCACCCGCAAGGCCTAGCACCACTTCGGCATCGTCCGTCGGCTGGCCGATGGCGGGGCGGAAGACACGATGGGAGAAGACCTGGCGGACAAGGGGCCAGTAGCCATAGGAATCGACGACGCCGATGATCTGGTCCATCCGGGCGAGCGCATGCGCTTCTTCAGGCTGCAGCTTCGGCCCGGGAAAGGCGCGGTCGATGTAGCGACTGATGGCGCCCGTCTCGTAAAGCGTGAAACCATCGTGGACGAGGGTCGGTACGCGGCCGAACGGATGAAGGGCGAGATAAGCCGTCGGGACGTCGGGGCTGAAGGGGTTCACCTCCACCCTTTCATAGGCCACCCCCTTCTCGGCCAGCGCGAGACGGGCGATCCGGACGTAGACGCTGTAGTGGTAACCGTGCAAAACGAGGCTCATGGGCCATTGTCCGGGCCTTTGGGCAGGATCGGCAAGGCCCTCGGATCGTTGACTCTGGCCGGTCAGCCGCTTATTACCCTCGCCCACGGATTTCGCCCCCGACGCGTCGCGCGGGGGTCTTGTATTTGAAGGAGTTGCGTGATGAAACGCACATATCAGCCGAGCAAGCTGGTGCGCAAGCGCCGGCACGGCTTTCGGTCCCGGATGGCAACGGTCGGCGGCCGCAAGGTTATCGCCAGCCGCCGCAGCTCGGGCCGCAAGCGCCTGTCGGCCTAGCAAAATTGGCCGCGGCGCGCCTCGGGCGTTTGCCGAACCGTCGAGACTTTCTGCGCGTCCAGGCCGGGCGCCGCTGTGCCATGCCCGGTTTCGTCCTCCAGGTGGCCCCGGCAGACCAGCCCCAGCCCAACGTCCGAGTGGGATTCACCGTCAGCCGCAAGGTCGGCAATGCCGTGGCCCGCAATCGCGTCCGCCGCCGCCTGCGCGAGATCGCCGGCATGGTCATCCCGGACGAAGCCCGGCCCGATCTCGATTATGTGCTGGTCGGCCGGCAGGCGGCGCTGGCCCGCGACTTCGCCGCCATGCGCCAGGAGCTCCAGGAGGCGTTGAAGCGCCTCAAGGTGCTTGCCCCCGGGAACGTTGTCGCGACGCCATGACCCGTACAGACGGCTTGCGCAGGCCCCGGCAAATCGCCAGTTTCCGGGCCGCATGATGTCACTGCTGCTGCGCGGCGCGATCCGTCTCTATCAACTGACGCTCGCCTACTTCTTCGTCGGCGCCTGCCGCTACGAACCCTCGTGCTCGAGCTACGCCGCCGAGGCGGTGGGCCGGCACGGGGCGCTGCGTGGAAGCTGGCTTGCCGCCCATCGCCTGTGCCGCTGTGGGCCGTGGGGCGCCGGCGGCTACGATCCCGTGCCTCCCGCCGCTGCCGCCCGCCGGACGCTTTCCTGCCAACCCGCCCGGCGCGCCTGACGCGTCACGAGAGTTAGCCTCAAATGGACCAGAAGAATTTCATCGTCGCCATTGTCCTCTCGGTGTTGATCATCGTGGGCTGGCAGTACGCCTTTCCACCCGCCAAGCCGGTGGTCGCGCCGACGCAGCAGCAGGCCGGCACCGCGCCCGGCGCCCCGGGCGCACCCGCAGCACCGACCGGCCAGCCGGCCGCTCCCGGCGTGCAGCCGGGTGCTCCGGCCAATGCCGCGACGCAGGTCGTGAGCCTCAAGGAGGCGCTGGCCCGCACCCCGCGCGTGACGTTCAGCACGCCCGAGCTGCTGGGTTCGATCTCGCTGAAGGGCGCGCGCATCGACGACGTCCAGCTCGTAAAGTATCGCGAGACGATCGATCCCAAGAGCCCGCCCGTCCCGGTGCTGTCGCCGGTCGGCACTGCCAATCCCTACTACGCCGAGTTCGGCTGGTCGGCGTCCGACCCCGCGATCAAGGTGCCGGGACCGGACACGATGTGGACCGCGGCCAAGGACACGGTGGCGCCTGGTGCGCCGACGCGGCTCACCTGGGACAACGGCCAGGGGCTGGTGTTCGCGCTCAACGTGTCGATCGACGAATTCTTCATGTTCGACGTCAAGCAGAGCGTCGAGAACAAGTCCGACAAGCCGGTCACGCTGTTTCCCTGGAGCCTCGTCGTCCGCTACGGCACGCCGCCGGCCGAGGGCATCTACATCCTGCACGAAGGCCCCTATGGCGTCTTCAACGGCAGCCTGAAGGAGTTCGGCTACTCCGACTTCAAGGACGGCAAGCAGCAGAAGTTCAGCACCACCGGCGGCTGGGTCGGCATCACCGACAAGTATTGGATGGCGACGCTCATTCCGGACCAGAAGTCCAAGGTCGACGTCTCGATCAAGTCGACCGGCACTGGCAACGACGTCAAATACCAGATCGACTATGTCGGCGGCGGCGAGACCATTGCGCCGGGCACCACCGGCGGCACCGAGGCGCGCCTGTTCGCCGGCGCCAAGATCGTTCGCATCATCGACAGCTATACCGAGAAGTACGGCATCGAGAAGTTCGACCTCACCATCGACTGGGGCTGGTTCTGGTTCTTCACCAAGCCGCTGTTCTGGTTGCTGGAGTGGCTGTACGTCCAGCTCGGCAATTTCGGCCTGTCGATCCTGGTGCTGACCGTCATCGTCAAGCTCGTGTTCTTTCCGCTGGCCAACAAGTCCTATGCGGCGATGGCCAAGATGAAGGCGCTGCAGCCGGAAATGGAGAAACTCAAGGAGCGCTACGGCGAGGACCGCCAGCGCATGAACCAGGAGCTGATGCAGCTTTACCGCCGCGAGAAGGTCAATCCGGCGGCGGGCTGCTTGCCCATCGTGGTCCAGATCCCGGTGTTCTTCGCGCTCTACAAGGTGCTCTACACCACGATCGAAATGCGCCACCAGCCGTTCTACGGCTGGATCAAGGACCTTGCCGCGCCCGATCCGCTGACCATTCTCAACGGCTTCGGTCTGGTCCCCTGGCAAGTTCCCGAGTTCCTGCATTTCTTCAACATCGGCCTGTGGCCCATCATCATGGGCGTGACGATGTATCTGCAGCAGAAGCTCAATCCGCAGCCGACCGATCCGGTCCAGGCGCGCGTGTTCCAGTTCCTGCCGATTCTCTTCACCTTCATGCTGGCGCCGTTCTCGGCCGGCCTGGTGATCTACTGGGCCTGGAGCAACACGCTCTCGATCGCCCAGCAGTACATGATCATGCGCCGCCACGGCACGCCGATCGGTGGCGGCAAGCCCAAGCCTCCGGCCGCCGTCCCGGCGCCGGTTCCCGCTGCCAACAACGGCGGCTCGGGCAAGAAGGGCGGCAAGGGCTCGGGCAAGAAGGGCTGATGGCCGACAACAAGCCAGAAGGGCACACGCCTGCGGAGATCGAGGCGGCGCGCAAGCTCTTCGCCGGCCCCTGCGACTTCATCTCCGGGGCGGCCTCGGTCGAGTCGCTGCCGCCGATCTCGCTGCCGGAAGTAGCCTTCGCCGGCCGCTCCAATGTCGGCAAGTCGAGCCTGGTCAATGCGCTGACCGGCCGTAGCACGCTTGCCCGCGTGTCGGCCCGGCCCGGCCACACGCGACAGATCAATTTCTTCGACCTGGCCGGCCGCCTCTACCTGGCCGATCTGCCCGGCTATGGCTTCGCCCAGGTCTCGAAGTCGATGAAGGAGAGCTGGCAGGACCTGGCGTCGGCCTATCTGCGCGGTCGGCCGACACTCAAGCGCATCTGCCTGCTAATCGACTCACGGCACGGCGTGAAGGACAGCGACCACGAGACGATGAAGAACCTCGACCGCGCCGCGATCTCCTACCAGCTCATCCTGACCAAGACGGACCAGCTGCGACAGGCAGAGATTCCGCGCGCCATCGCCGCTGCCCAGGCAGCCGCGCGCAAGCATGGCGCGGCCCACCCCGAGGTCCTGCCCACCAGCAGCGAGACCGGCTTCGGCATCCCCGAACTCAGGGCCGAGATCGTGGCCGCCGCGGCGAGCTGACGCGCGGCGACACGTTCGTCGAACCATTGGCGTCGTCGAAGTCCTGAGGCCGGTCGCCCAGCAGGAACCGGGGGCCGGCACCGCCGCGGGCGGCCCGGTCGTTGCGGTTGTAGAGCGCGCATTTATCGAGCGAGAGGCAGCCGCAGCCGATACAGCCATCCAGCAGATCGCGGGTCTTCTCGAGCATCGCGATCCTGGCCTGGAGGGCGGCCCTTATCTGTTTGCTGATGGCCTGCCAGTCCCGTCGCGTCGGCGGCCGGCCTTGCGGCAGGGTCGCCAGCTCGGTCTCGATTTCCGCGAGCTTCAGCCCCAGTTGCTGGGCAATCAGCGCAAAGGAAAGGCGCCGAATGTCCGCACGCATGAAGCGGCGCTGGTTGCCACGCGTGCGGATGGCCTGCACCAGGCCCCGCGCCTCGTAGAAGCGAATCGCCGAGACGGAAATCCCGGTGCGACGGGAGAGGTCGCCGATCGACAACAAGGATGACGGCATCGGAAGGATCCCGGAGAAGCTTGACCTCAAGTTAGGTTGAGCTTGTAGCCTGGGCAAGAGAATGCACGTCAACGCTTTTCCAAGGGAGCTGATCGCGATGTCCAGCACGCGCATAGAACACGTGAACGTCACCGTCACCGACCCGCAGCGCACGGCCCGTCTAATGGAGGCGCTGTTCGGTTGGCATGTGCGGTGGAGCGGTGCCGCCCGGAATGGCGGCCACACGATCCACGTCGGATCGAACGAGCACTACGTCGCCCTCTATACGGGGCGCGACGTCAGCTACACGCCGGACGACTTCGCCAAGGGCCAGCCCCTCAATCATATCGGCGTGGAGGTCGACGATCTCGCTGCCGTCGAGGCCCGGGTTCTGGCTGCCGGCCTGAGGCCGTTCGCCCATGACGACTATGATCCCGGCCATCGCTTCTATTTCCTCGATCCCGACGGAATCGAATACGAGGTCGTCAGCTACCGCGCCGGCTGAGACTCGGGCCGGCCGCAATTGTCATCCCGAACGCAGTGAGGGATCCTTGTTCGGACGTTCAAGATCCCTCACTGCGTTCGGGATGACACCGTTTGTCGCCTCTACGAAGTCCTACGCCGCGTCGTGGAAGATGATGCCCAGCGTGAAGCGTTCACCCTCGCGCAGGCTCGAGACGCCGTGGCGCATCGCCGTGCGATGGAAGCCGCGCGCTCCCGCCACCGGCCGCTCGTTCACGGCAAAGACCACGGCATCGCCCCGTTTTAGCGGAACCACCTCGCCACGCGACTGCATGCGGGGTCGCTGCTCGACCAGCATGAACTCACCGCCGGCGAAGTCCCGGGCAGGGTCGCTCAGGAGAATGGTCGCCTGCAGCGGGAAGACCAGATCGCCATAGAGATCGCGGTGCAGGCAATTGTAGTCGCCGGGCCCATAGCGCAGCAGCAGCGGGGTCGGCCGCTTTTGGCCGCCGGCGTGGCATTCCCGCAACCAGGCCTTCAGGGTCGGCGGAAAGCGCCTTTCCCGGCCCAGTTGCCCGTTCCAGCGGTTGGCGATCTCGGCCAGCGGTGGGTACAGGGTCTGGCGCAGCCGCTCGACCGGGGCGGGCAGCGGATAGGTGAAATACTGATATTCGCCGCGACCGTAGCCATGCCGCTGCATGATCACGTGGCTGCGAAAGTTGGCCTTGTCCGGCCACATTGCGGCCAGGGCCTGGCATTCGTCAGGTCCGATCAGGCCGGGAATGACGGCGAAACCATGGAGGGCGAGAGTCTCTGAATCGATCATCCGGACATCCTGCCGCGTCGAAGGTTACTCTTCTATCCGGCACGCGACTGATATAATGGCTTTCTGACCTTGGCCCTCTCCCCCTCTTCCTCAGGAGGCTGGCGGAGAGGGCTTTTCACGATCGGGGCACGAGAAATGGCCGAGCCGGTTCAGACCGACAAGGAACAGAGGCGGCTCATCCGCATGGCGGAGACCATCTCCAAGGCGCTGCCCTACATGCGCCGGCACAACGACGCCACCTTCGTGGTGAAGTACGGCGGCCACGCCATGACCGACCCCAAGCTGGGCGATCTGGTCGCCCGCGACGTCGTGCTGATGAAGCAGGTCGGCATGAATCCGATCGTGGTCCATGGCGGCGGGCCGCAGATCAACAAGATGCTGGACCGGGTCGGCCTCAAGAGCACCTTCGTCAATGGCCTGCGCGTCACCGACGCCGCGACCATGGAAATCGTCGAGATGGTCCTGGCCGGCTCGATCAACAAGGCGATCGTGGCCGACATCAACGAGTGCGGCGGTATCGCCGTCGGCATCTGCGGCAAGGACGGCAACCTGATCCTGGCCCGCAAGGTCACCCAGATGCGCGACCCCAAGACCGGGGAGATGCTCAAGATCGACCTCGGGCAGGTGGGCGAGCCCGCCAAGATCAACGTCATGGTGCTGGAGCAGCTGCGCCGTGCCGACGTCATCCCGGTGGTGGCGGGGATCGGCTTCGGCGTCGACGACGAACTCACCTACAACATCAATGCCGACACCACGGCCGGCGCCATCGCCGGTGCCATGCGGGCCAAGCGACTGCTGTTTCTGACCGACGTCCCCGGCGTGCTCGACAAGGACGGCAAGCTGATCTCCGAAATGAACATCGAGCAGGCGCGTGCCCTGATCGCCGACGGCACGATCTCGGGCGGCATGATTCCCAAGGTCGAAAACTGCATCGACGCGATCAATCGTGGCGTCGAGGCGGCCGTCATCATGGACGGCCGGGTGCCGCATGCGCTGCTGCTGGAGGTCTTCACCGAATCCGGCGTCGGCACCATGGTCAAGCGCTCCTGATGGACCTTGAATAGCCTGATATTGCTGCATATTTACCCGCCATGGCTCTCCTCCCCATCCTGACGGCCCCCGATCCGCGCCTGAAGAAGAAGTCCCTGCCTGTCGCCGCGGTCGATGCGGACGTGCGCCAGCTCATGGACGATATGCTGGAGACCATGTACGCGGCCCCCGGCATCGGCCTCGCCGCCCCGCAGGTGGGCGCGCTGAAGCGCGTCATCGTGCTCGATATCGACCGCGAGGAGACCAAGACCGGGCCGCTGTTCATGGCCAATCCCGAGATCGTCGAAGCCTCCGACGAGGACGTGATCTACGAGGAAGGCTGCCTGTCGGTGCCCGACCACTATTCCGACGTGGCGCGGCCGGAGAAGGTCCGGGTGCGCTATCTCGACCGCGACGGCAAGCAGCAGGAATTGGCCTGCGAGGGCCTGCTAGCCACCTGCGTGCAGCACGAGATCGACCATCTCGACGGCATCCTGTTCATCGACCACATCTCGTCGCTGAAACGCAACATGATCCTCCGCAAGCTGCTCAAGGCGCGGAAGGAACAGGAACGCGACGAGGCCGAAGGCAAGCCCCACAAGGCCGACGCCAAGGACCCCGAACACGCGCTCTAGAGCGTATATCGTTGTGACATACTCACCTCATCCTGAGGAGCGCCGCGAGCGGCGCGTCTCGAAGGATGGGCAACAGGCGAGGTGCGCGCTTCCACCCTTCGAGACGCATCGCTGCGCGACGCTCCTCAGGGTGAGGTGGGTGTGATCCATGTTCGCGAGACGTGCTCTAGAGCCTTCCGACTCATGTGAACGCGTTTTTCGTCGTTCAGGAAGCGATGTCATCCCGAGCGCAGCGAGGGATCTTTTACTTCCTTAAAATAAAGGTCCCTCACTGCGCTCGGGATGACAATGTGCGTGCGTTGTTGGCTCAGTCGATGAGCTTGCCGTCCTTGTCGAAGAACGGATAGGGCCCGTCATAGTCGCCGATGACGGCCGTGTGGCTGACCAGCTTTCCGTCGTTCCACCAATGCAGCATGAAGCCCGGCGGTTCCATGCGGAAACAGCTTGGTGCGTCGGGGTCTATGTCGAGTGCCACCTGATGCGCAGGGCTCGGGCAGGTCAGGGCCGGTCTCCCGCCGACCTGGGCGCGGATCGTGCGGTGCAGATGACCGCACAGGATGAGCTCGACCTGCGGATGTCGTTCCATGACGGCGGCGAATCCATCGCGGCCGGCCAAGCCGATCTTGTCCATGTGGCCGATGCCGGTGACGAAGGGCGGATGGTGCATCAGCACGAGGGTGGGCGTGTCTGGCTTGTCGGCCAGCGTTCGGTCGAGCCAGTCGAGGCGCTCCTCGCACAACTCGCCGCCGCCCTGACCTGGAATCAGCGTATCCAGTCCCACGATGCGCAGCGGATATTCATCGTCGATGGCGAACTGCAGGAACCTGGACGCGGCCGGCAGGTAGCCGCCGTCGCGGAAGGCATCGCGCATTGCGCCGCGTTCGTCGTGATTGCCGGGGATGGCGATGATGCGCTGCCGGATCGGCGCCAGGATCGACTTCAGGTGCGCGTATTCCTCCGGCCGGCCGAGATCGACGAGGTCGCCGGTCAGCAGGATGAGGTCGGGCTGCGGATCGAGCGCCAGCAGCTCCTGCACGCAGCGCTGCAGCATCGCGGCCGTGTCGACCTTCTTGTAGGCGAGCTTCCCCGGCAGCTTGATATGGGTGTCGGTGATCTGTGCAATCAGCATGGCAGCGCCCTCATAACACCAGAAGTCCGCGGGGATCGATGGCGAGGCCCACCGCGTCGCCGTGGCTGAAGTCGCGGCGCGCCGTGCTCTCGATCACCAGCGGCTGCGCCTCGCCCACTTCGACGAAAAGCCGCGTGCGATCGCCGAGGAAGAAGGCGGCGGCGACCTTGCCCTGCAGGCCCGTCGTCTCGTGTCCTTCGGCGACGCGGATGTCCTCGGGACGGAACAGGATCTCGGTCGTGTTGGCGGGCGCCTCGGACCAGGCGAGGCTGCCCGCCTTGCAGGTGAAAACGCCATTCTTCACGGCACCGGTCAGGCGATTCATCGTGCCGATGAACTCGGCGACGAAGCGCGTGGCGGGACGCTGGTAGATCTCGCGCGGCTTGCCGATCTGCGCGACGCGCCCGTGCTCCATGACGACGATCCGGTCGCCCAGCGCCATCGCCTCGGCCTGGTCGTGCGTGACATAGATCGCCGTGATGCCGAGCGACCGCAGCAGCGAGTCGATCTCCAGGCGCAGCGTATCGCGCAGCTTCGCGTCCAGTGCGGTCAGGGGCTCGTCGAGCAGTAGTGCGCGCGGCCGCACCGCGATGGCGCGCGCCAACGCCACGCGCTGACGCTGTCCGCCTGAGAGCTGGTCGATGCGGCGATCCGCGAGCTTGGTGATCTGCATCATGGCCAGCATCTCGGAGACCCGTGCCTTCACTTGTGCGTCGGCCACCTTACGAATTTTCAGGCCGTAGCCGATGTTCCCGGCCACCGTCATGTTGGGGAACAGAGCGTAGGACTGGAACACCATGCCGACATTGCGCTGCTCGATGGGCAGGTGCGTGACGTCGACGCCGTCGAACAGCACCTTGCCACCGGCATCGGGCTCTTCGAGGCCCGCGATGATGCGCAGCGTCGTCGTCTTGCCGCAGCCCGAGGGGCCGAGGAACACGACGGTCTCGCCAGCATGGATGGCGAGGTCCAGCGGCTCCAGCGCTTTCGTGCCGTCGGCAAAGGTTTTCGCGCAGTTCGTGAGGGCGATGGCGAGCGGTGTGCCGGCGTCGGTCATTCGGTTTCCTCTGCCACGAACTTCGCGGGGCGCGGTTTGGCAAAGGCCTGCAAGGCCAGCAGCAGCGGCATGATCATCAGGAAGAACACCAGCGTATAGGCGCTGCCGACCTCCAGTCGCAGCGAGGCATAGGCGTCGGCGAGGCCCACGGGCAGCGTCTTGGTGAAGGGCGTATGCAGCAGCCAGGTCATGTTGAATTCGCCCATCGAGAGCGTCACCACCATCAGCGAGCCCGCGAGGATGCCCTGCCGGCAGTTCGGCAGCACGATGTCGCGGAAGCGCGGCCAGAAGCCGGCGCCGAGCGACGCCGCTCCCTCCTCCAGCGTCTTGAGGTCGATGGCGCTCAGCACCGCCAGCACGCTGCGTACCATGAAGGGCAGGGTGAAGAGCACGTGGCCCACCAGGATGAAGGCCCACGAGGTGCGGAAGCCCGACAGGCTGCCGTAGGTGACGATCAAGGCGAGTGCGGTCGCGAGCCCGGGGACTGCCACCGGCAGCACCAGCATCTCCTCCAGGGTGCGGGTCAGCGCATTCTGTCGCTTGGCCAGCACATAGGCGGTCGGCACGCCGAGAACGAGCGTGACGGCGAGACAGGCCAGCGACAGGCCGATCGACAGGAAGATCGTCTCCCGGTAGCCGTTCCAGACCTCCATGACCCAGCGCAGGGTGAGGCCGCTCTCCACTCCGATGAAGTAGTTCACCGTGAGGCCGGCCAGCATCGACAGGATCACCGGGACGACCAGGAAGGCGCACACCAGCAGCGTGAAGCCGAGCTGGAGCAGGAAGAGGCCGCGGCGCTTCATCCCTAGCCTGCTGCCGCAACGCTGGACCCGGCGGCCGTGCGCGCCACCGCAAGCACCAGCCAGGTGACGATGCCCAGCACGAAGCTGAGCGCCGCCGCCATGGCGATGTTCGCCGACAGGGTGAACTCGGTGTAGATCACCATTGGCAGCACGTTGATCTTGGCGGCGAGCGTGAAGGCGGTGCCGAACGCACCGACCGCCGTTGCGAAGCAGATCGCGCCGGCCGAGATGAAGGCGGGCTTCAGGCCGGGGATGATGACGTCCCGCAGGACGTGCCAGGGCGAGGCCCCGAGCGACCGCGCCGCCTCCTCGAGCTTGGGATCGAGCTTCTCGGCCGCGGCCATCACGGTGAGGATGGTGCGCGGGATGGAGAAGTAGACATAGCCCATGAAGAGGCCGGCGATCGTATAGGCGAAGACCAGCTTCTCGCCGGTCAGCGCTTGTGTGACCTGGCCGATCAATCCCTGGCGGCCGGCCAGCATGATCACCATGAAGCCGATCACCACACCGGGGAAGGCGAGCGGGAAGGTCAGCATCGCCACGAGGGCGGCGTTGCCGGGAAACTTGTGACGCTGCAGGAACACACCGGAGATGCCGCTGATGACAAGCGTGGCCGCGGTCGTCGCGGCCGCCACGGCGAACGTCGAGACGAGGCTGCTGAGATAGAGGTCATCGGTGAGGATGGCGGTGTAGGCGGCCCAGCCCATCTTGCCGCTGCCGCCGATCAAGAACAGCCGCGCCATCGGCAGCAGAAAGAAGGCTGCGAAGACGATGCCGGCCGGCAGCAGCAGAAGGATCAGTCGGCGGACTTCGTGCCGCATGGTCGGGTGTTTCCTCAGACGTGCACAGGCGGGACGGCTGCGTGGCCGCCCCGCCGCGCCTTCGATGACTTGTGGTCGATCAGTTCACTTCCTTGCGGTAGCGCTCGACGATCTGCGGCTGGGCCTTGGCGAGGCTCTTGAGGTCGACCGCCTTGGCGCGCGCGTATTCAGCGTCGGGCAGGAACTTGGCCTTGGCCTCCGCCGACAGCCGGTCGGCGAACACCGGGCGCAGGTAGGCGTTGCCCCACATCGCCTGGCTGTCGTCGGACAGCACGAAGTCGAGCACCTTCTTGCCGTTGGCCGGGTTAGGGCCCTTGTTCACCAGCGCCATCACGTAGGGAAACACCAGCGTGCCTTCCTTCGGGATGACGAACTGCACCGGCGCCTTGTCGGTGTACTGACCGCGATAGGCGTTGAAGTCGTAGTCGAGCAGGATCGGGATTTCGCCGGAGATGACGCGGGCGTAGGAGGTCTGCTTCGGCACGATCGGCTGGTTCTTCGCCAGCTCCTTAAAGAACTTGATGGCCGGATCGAGGTTTTCGTAGGTGCCGCCGAGTGCAAGGTTGATGGCCATGACGCCGAGCTGGCCGACAGCCGCCGATGTCGGGTCGAGGTAGCCGACCATGCCCTTGTATTCGGGCTTCAGCAGGTCGGCCCAGCTCTGCGGCACCGGCTTGTTGCCGAGCGCGGCCTTGTTCACGAACAGGCCGAGCGTCCCGGAGTGGATCGTGAACCAGTTGCCGTCGGGATCCTTGAGGTCGGCGGGGATCTTGTCCCAGTTGGCCGGCTTGTAGGGCGTCAGCACGCCGGCATCCTTGGCCGGGTCGGCCGCGATGCCGCCGAGATAGGTGACGTCGGCCACGGGATTGGCCTTTTCCGCCATCAGCGCGGCGATGGCCTGGCCGGAGTTCTTGTTGTCCGGCGGCATCTGGACGCCGAGCTTGGCCTGGATGGCCTTGAGCTGCGAGCCCCAGTCGGCCCATTCCGGCGGGCAGTTGTAGCAGACCGCGCGCTGCTGGGCGGCGGCGCCCGTGACGCTGGCCAATGCAGCGACGCCGAGTGCGGCGGCGAGTGCGAGGTGTTTCAACATGAGATCAGCCCCTCCTTGTTTGACTTGTTGAACCGTTCGAAACGACATCGTCAGACCAGAACACGAGACGCACGCCGGCATCGCGCAACTGCTGGGCGATGGCGGCTGGAGCCGGGCGATCGGTGAATACGACGCTCGCCTCGGTGACATGGCCGCCGCGCACCGTCGCGCCGCGGCCGAACTTGGAATGATCGAGCACAAGGAAACGCCGGCGGCAGTGCTGTGCCAGCTCGCTGCGCATCGTCACCTCGTCGGTATTGAAGTCGAGCAGCGTGCCGTCCTCCGCAACGCCGCCCACGCCGTAGATGCCGATGTCGACGGCGAACCGGCTGAAGAAGCCATGCGCGTCGCCCGCGACCACGTCGCGGTCGAGATTGCGCAGGCGCCCGCCTGCCACGGTGATCTCGCACGAGCCGTTGCGGCTGAGCGCCAGCGCGGCGTTGAGGTTGTTGGTCATCACGCGCAGGCCGGCGTGGTCGGCAAGTGCCAGCGCACACTGCTCGGGCGTGGTGCCGATGCCGAAGAAAAGCGATGCGCCCTCGGGTACCTCGCGCGCCACGAGCTGCGCGATGCGACGCTTGGCGTCGATGTTCAGCACCTGTCGGGCGGGATAGGCGAGGTTCTCGCCCTCGGGCGGCAGTTCCACGCCGCCATGGCGCCGGCGCAGCAGGCCCCTGTCGCAGAGAAGGTTCACGTCGCGGCGGATCGTCTGCGGCGTCACGCCGAACTGGGACGCAAGGGTATCGATGGCCTGAAAGCCATCGCTGCGAACGAGGTCCACGATGGCGCGCGCGCGATCTTCCGCCTGCATTGCCGGATCCTGAGCCCGTTTCCTGTCCCAATCGCTCTGCATTGTTCGAATGAACACTATGCGGCGTTATTTTCGTTCTTATGACTTTCACATGAACATTTAGTGACGTCAAACGAACTATTCGCACGGGCATGAAATTTGCGGCGCGCCTCTCGGAACAACCTGGGGGACTCCGCCGATGACACCGCAGCAGATCGAATTGGTCCAGACGAGCTTCAAGAAGGTCGTGCCCATTGCCGGCACGGCGGCCGACCTGTTCTACGGCCGCCTGTTCGAGATCGCGCCCGAGGTGCGCCCAATGTTTCCCGAGGACATGAAGGAACAGAAGATCAAGCTGATGGGCATGCTGGGGACCGCGGTCACCAACCTTCACAAGCTCGACGAGATCCTTCCGGCGGTGAAGGCGCTGGGCGAGCGGCACAAGGGCTATGGCGTGACCGCCGCGCACTATGCGCCGGTCGGCGCCGCCCTGCTGTGGACCCTGGAGCAGGGCCTCGGAGCCGATTTCACGCCGGAGGTGAAGGCTGCCTGGACCGAGACCTACACGGCGCTGGCCGGCGTGATGACCAGTGCCTGACCACGTGGCTACTGCGCGGCGATTTTTGACGCGGCTGGCGCGAAGGTCTGCTCCATCTCGCGGCGGATCTTCACGGCGGTCAGCGTCTCGTCCATCGCCACGTCGGCGTAGGTGAGGGACTGGCCGGCCTTGATCGGCTTCAGGAGCTTCACGTTGTGGGCGAGACCCAAGGGCAGGCTGCCGAGCGTCGTCGATTTCTCCGACGGGAACAGCTTGCCGTAGACGGTGTAGCCGCCCTCGCCGTCCAGCATCTCGCCCACCTTGAGGTCGCGCTTGGCGGTGGCGATCACGTCGGCATGGAAGCCGATCGGACAGCCGGTCGGCTCCTTGCGCAGGCCGATCGAGGCCACCGACATGCCGACTTCCAGGCCGATCAGGTGCCAGCGCTTGTACATGACCGAGTAGCGACCGCTGGGGTCGGTGCAGAGCATGTATTCCTCGAAGCAGTTCTTCTGGTAGTCGGTGGCAGCCTCGAACACGACCCACACGCCCTTGCGGATCTCGTAGGGGATGGCGCGGCCGTCCTTCTCGAGCGACGAGGCCACCTCGACCTGGCCCTTGTGGTGGAGCTGGCCACCCTCGGAGATCGGCCGCATCACGAATGGCAGGTCGTCGACCGCGCAGGGCGGGAAGGCGAGGCCGTCCGGCGCCGGCGTGAGGCCGGTGGCGTTGGAGACGGCCGTGCTCTCGATGGCAGGCTTGGAGCCGTCGAGGAAGGAATTGAACATCTTGGGATTGAGCCCGCCGCGCTTGGCCTGCTCTTCGTTCAGGCCCCAGTACTTCCACACCGTCTCGGGCGTCGATTGCGCGAAATGCGGCAGCCACTTGTGGCCGCGGCCGGCCGCCGTTACCTCGAAGCCCGAGGTGCGCGCCCAGTCGACCAGCTCGCAGATCAGCGCCGGCTGGTCGCCGTAGGCCAGGCTATAAATCACGCCGGCTTGCGCGGCGCGCCGGGCGAGCAGCGGACCGCAGAAGGCGTCGGCCTCGACCGTCACCATCACCACGCTCTTGCCGTGCCTAAATGCTTCCAGCGCATGCTCGACGGCGGCGATCGGATCGCCAGTCGATTCCACGATGATGTCGATCTCGGGATGGCTGACCAGGGCCCGCCAATCCTCGGTGAGGTAGGTGCTGCCGTGCTTGCGTGCCTCGGCGAATGAGGTCGCCCCCGTCACCTCGGGCTTCCAGCCCAGCCGCGCCAGGTTCTCGCGCGCCCGGGTCGGTGAGAGGTCGGCAATGCCCAGCAGGTGGATGCCCGGCGTCGTCGGGATCTGCGACAGGTACATCGAGCCGAACTTGCCGGCGCCGATCACGCCGATGCGCAGCGGGTTGGCTTCGGCCGCGCGGGCCATGAGCATGCGATGGAGACTCATTGTTTCCTCCTGAGCGGTCTTGTTATTCGGCCGCGACCTTGCGGCGGGCGGCGCGTGTCACGCAATCGTCCTCCCAGGCGTCGATCGGCGTGAAATCGCGATGGGCAATGTAGGCCGGCCGCTTGTGGCGGGTGATGGCGTTCTGCACCGAATTGTAGGTGACGTAGATGATCTGGCGGTCCCACGGCGACATGTTGGGCGGGCTGCCGTGCACCAGCGTGCCGTGGAAGAAGATCGCCGAGCCCGGGCCGCCCTTGGGCGCCACGATGCCGCCCTGCTTCACCAGCTTGGCGATGACGTCGTTGTCGATCACCCACAGCGGGTACGACGTCGTGGTGAGGTCGTGCTTGGCCTCGATCGCACCCTTCTTGTGGCTCTTCGGGATGAAATAGAGCGGGCCGTTGAACTCGTTCACCTCGTCGACGAACACCGCGAGGTTCATGGCGCGCGCCTCGGGCATGCCGTCGTCGGCCTTCCAGGTGCCGTAGTCCTGGTGCCACTGCCAGACGTCGCCGTCGAAGGCGGCCTTCCCGTTGATCTTGAACTGGTGGATGTAGGTCCTGTCTTGCAGCAGCTGCTCGGCCGGCTCGACGAAGCGCGGGCTGTGCACCAGCGCCTCGAACACCGGGTGATAGGTGTGCACGGCGAAGGCGGTGCGGACCACGTCGCCGGTCTTCTCCCGCACGTTCTCCTCGCGACGCTGGGCGAAGACGCCAGGGATCTCCGACTTCAGGATCTCCGTTTCTTCCGGCGAGAAGTAGTTCGGGAAGAAGAGATAGCCGTCGTCGTCGAACTGCTTCAGCTGCTCCGGTGTGAGCTTCATGGCGGTTCCTCCTTCGCTTCGTACTTATAGAGTCGGACTTACGCCGCGCGCGAAATCACGTCCTTCAGGCGCCCGGTGAGAATGCCGGCCATCTGTTCGGTGTGCTTGCGGCAGAGCGCCTCGCCTTCCGCGACCTGGCCGGCCTCGAAGGCGCACAGGATCGCTTCGTGCTCGTCCCAGACGCTGACCCGCAGATCGTCCTCGCTCAGCACCGCCGCCATGACGCGGCGCATGTGCTGCCAGTGCGGCTGCGCCGTCTCGGCGATCAGCGGATTGCCGGAGGCCTCGTAGACGAACAGGTGGAAGTCGATATCGGCTTCGATCACGAAGGGGATGTTGCCGCTGGTCACGGCGCGGCGGCCGACATCGATCAGCAGGCGGCCGCGATGGGCCAGTTCCGGCGTGTAGCGCGTGGCGGCCAGCCGTGCCGCCGCCCCGTCGAGGGCCGCACGCACGTAATAGAGATTGTTGGCCTGCTCGACGTCGAGCGGGGCAACGCACACGCCCTTGCGGCCGGCATCGATCAGGAAGCCCTCGCGGCGGAGCAGCATCATCGCCTGCAGAACAGGCTGGCGGGACACGCCGAACTGCTGCGCCAGCTCCTCCTGGGTGATGCGGGCGCCCGATCTCAGCTCGCCGGAACAGATGGCGTTGAGAACGGCGTCGTGGATACGTTCGGAGAGGTCGGGTTCGGGGGCAAAAGGGCGCATAGCCACTGTATACAGAACACGGCCGCGGCGGAGTCAACCGCCTAGCGGGCTTTCAGCCCCTTGGCGGCCAGAACGGGCAGCGCCCGGTCGGGATAGTCGGTGATCAGGCCGTCGACGCCCAGGTCGATCAGCCGGGCCATCTCGGCCGGCACATTCACCGTCCAGGGCACGACTTTTAGGCCGAGCGCCTGGGCTTCCTTCACATTGCCTGCGTCGACATTGCGCCAGAACGGCGACCACGTTGCGCAGCCGGCGGCCTTGGCCAGGCGCGGCACCGATCCGCCATGGGCGGCAAGATCGAGGCCCGCCAGCCAGGGCGACGGCCGGCTGCCGGCTCGGCCGACGGTGTCGAAGTTGTTGCTCTCGATGGTGAGACAGCCCGTGGCGATGTCGGGCGCCAGCTTTTTCACTTCCAGGAGGCCGCGCCAGTCGAACGACTGGATCGTGCTGCGATCGGCGGCCTTCCCCTTGCGCACGGCATCGACCGCGAGGATCGCGAATCGCGCGGGATCGACGGTGAGGTCCGGCTTGTTGGGATCGGTCTTGATCTCGATGTTGAAGCGCACGTCGGGGCCCGCGAAGGCGAAGAACTCGGCGAGGGTGGGAATGCGCTGGCCGTCGACCGGCTTCTGCTCGGGCCATTGCTGCCCGTACTTGCTCGCCGGATTGAGACGGCCGATGTCGTAGCGCTTGAGCTGGTCGAGCGTGAGTGTGCGGATGACCGGACCATGCGTCGCAAGCCACTGGCCGTCGGGACCGCGCGTGATATCCGGATTGAGGATCGGATCGTGGCTGATGACGACGGCGTCGTCCTTCGTGATCGCGAGATCGGTCTCGAGCGTGGTGACGCCAAGGTCGAGCGCGATCTTGAAGCCGGCCAGCGTGTTTTCCGGCGCGAGCCCGCGGGCGCCGCGATGGCCTTGGAGATCGAAGGCCCCGGCGGCGCCGAGGCTAGCTGCCCAGATTGCGCAGGCGAGCGATGCGATCCGCGACGTCGGGATGCGTGGCCAGAAGCGCCGACGACTTGGCCGTGAAGGTCTGCACGGGGTTGACGATGAAGAGATGCTGCGTGGCACGACTCACTCCGGGAAAGGGGGCGGCCGCTTCGGCGAGCTTGCCGAGAGCCGAGATCAGCCCATTGGGATTACGCGTGAACTGCACCGACGTGGCGTCGGCAAGGTACTCGCGCTGGCGCGATACCGCCATCTGCACCGCCTTGGCCGCCAGTGGCGCCAGGATCGCCACCACGAGCAGCACGATGATCAGGACGCCGCCGCCCGATTTGCCCTTGCTGTCGTCGCGGCGCTGCACCGATCCCCAGTTCAGGGTCCTGAGCGCCATGTCGCAGACCAGCGCGATCAGGCCCACGGTCACGCCGACCACCACCATATAACGGGTGTCGAGATTGGCGAGATGGGCCATCTCGTGCGCCACGACACCCTGCAGTTCGTCGCGGCTGAGCTTGTCCAGCAGGCCGCGCGTGACGGCGATGGTGCCGTTGCCGACCCGGTTGCCGGTCGCAAAGGCGTTGAGCGCGTCGGTGTCCAGCACCATTACTTTGGGCATCGGCACGCCCGACGCGATCGAGATTTCCTCGACCACATTGTAGAGCTGCGGCGCGTCGGCCTTGTCGATCACCTTCGCGCCGGCCATCGACAGCACCATGCGGTCGCCGACCGCGAGCGAGATCAGGCTCCAGACGACGCTGATCGCCGCCATCACGCCCGCGGCGCCAATGCCCAGCACGCTCACTGCCGGCATCGTGTCCGACCCCTCGGTCTCGAGGATCCAGCCGATCAGGTAGCCGACCAGCGCGGCGAGCGCAGTCAGGAGCACCAGCAGCACCATGGTGTTGCGGCGGTTCTCCTTCTGCGCGGCGACGAAGTCGGTGGTCGCGGCCATAAGTCCTCGGCGGCAGGAGCCCTGCTAGCGCAGTGCGACTTTGGGCACTTCGCGCTCGGCCTCGGGCATGTTGAAAAGCTCGATCGGCCCGAAGCCCAGCGACGCCGCGGCGAGCACCGCCGGAAAGGTCTGGCGGCGGGTGTTATAGCTGTTCACCGAATCGTTGTAGAACTGGCGCGCGAAGGCGATCTTGTTCTCGGTCGTCGTCAGTTCTTCCTGCAGCTGCTTCACGTTGTCGTTGGCCTTGAGCTGCGGATAGTTCTCCATCAGCGCGAACAGGCCGCGCGTCGCCTGGGTCAGCGCCGCTTCGGCGGGTCCTGCCTGTGCCGGGCCGCTGGCGGCGGCGGCGGCGTTGCGCGCCTGCACGACCTTGGTGAGCGTCTCCTGCTCGTAGCCCATGGCGTCCTTCACGACCTGCACCAGGTTGGGAATGAGATCGTGGCGGCGTTTCAGCTGCACGTCGATCTGGCTCCACGCGGTCTGCGCCTGGTTGCGGCCGCCGACCAGGCCGTTGTAGAGCGCGATCAGCCACAGGCCGATGGCCACGAGAATGCCGAGGACGATCCAGAAACTCATGGGACAGGCTCCCTGTTGGCGTGCAGCATGAGTTTAGTCATGATTGCGGCAAATCCGGGAGGAATAACGATGGAAACGTCCGCGCTGCTGAAAGCTTTCTGCTCCGCCGTCGAACGCCGCGATGGCAAAGCTTTGGCGACCCTGTTCACCGAGGACGGCGTTTATCACGACATCTTCTATGGATCCTTCGAGGGCCACGCGAAGATCGCCGAGTTGATCGACGACTGGTTCCACCGCACCGCCCGGGAGTTCCGCTGGGACATGCACCGGCCGGTGAGCGACGGGAAGATGCTCTATGCCTATTACACCTTCAGCTACGTCTCGACCCTGCCTGAGGCCAAAGGCAAACGCGTGGGCTTCGAGGGCGTCTCGATGATGACGCTCCGCGATGGCAAAATCGCTGACTACCGCGAGGTCGCCAATGTCGGGCCCGCTTTCGTCGAATTGGGCTTTGCCCCCAAACGCACCGCCAAGATCCTGGCCAAGGAAGGCGCGCACCTGAAGAAGCAGCCCGAGTTCAAGCGGCATCTGGCCTGAGTTTAGCCGTTGTAGGCGCGCCCGCCGCTGTCGCGCAGCCACAGCCGGATCAGCAGGCGCTTGCGCGCGGCGTCCGGCCAGTCCTTGAACGCCGTGCGCCTGTGGCCGAGCGCGCGGTTGTCGATGAGCTGGATCTGGCCCGGCTCGAAATGGAAGCGGGCAGCGAGTCCCGGTTCGTTCAGGATCGCCTCGAAGGCTTCTATCGCCGCCTTGCCCTCGGGATCGAGATCGATGCCGGCGAGCTTATGACCGTTCTTCACCTGGAAATACGACAGGCGCGCGGTCAGCCGTTCGCCCCCACCCTCATCCTCTTGGCGTTCGAACATCGGATGGTGCGTGGTCATGACGTCGTCCGGCGCGTGCTCGCGCTGGCGGTCGAAGTAGAACGGCTGGAAGAGGCGCTGAAGCAGGTCGGGATGACGCTTGCGCATCTCCTCGTGCGCGGCCGCGAAGCTCACGATGCCGCTCACACCGCCTTCCATTGCCGTGCGGATGCAGAACAGGCCGACATAGTGCGGCGGCACGTTGTTGTAGCTGTTGTCGGTGTGGAAGTTCTGCTCGTAGTTGGTGACGTCGGGCCGCACGCCGTTGCCCGGTGGCTTGCCGAGATCGGTGACGTCGTAGATCGAGGTGCCGTCCCACTTCTGGGCGACCGGGCGGGTGACGAGCGACGCCAGCAACCACCACACGGCTTTCGCACCGTCCTGCGACCAGCGATCGACCGGCAGGCGGTCGACGATGGCGAAGCCTGGCCCGTCGTCGATGGTGCGCTTCACCTCGCGCATGAATCCGCGCGAGGCCTTCAGGTCAAAATCCTCGGGCCGCAGGACAAGGAGCGGCAGCGGATCGCGGTCGAGCGCCGCCACGACCGCGTCGAGTTCCTGCACCACGTCGCCCGGGACGGCGATGCGTCCTGCCGTTGCCGGCAGCGTGTCGCCGCGCCAGAGCAAGCGGTCCGACATTGTCAGTCGCGCAGCAGCTCGTTGATCGAGGTCTTGGAGCGCGTGCGCTCGTCGACGGTCTTCACGATCACCGCGCAATAGGTCGAGGGCCGGTCGGGGCCGCCGCCGATGTTGCCCGGCACCACGACGGAATAAGGCGGCACCTTGCCAACGTGGATCTGTCCCGTGGCGCGATCCACCACCTTGGTGGTCGCGCTGATGAACACGCCCATCGACAGCACCGCGCCGGTGCCCACGATCACGCCTTCGACGACCTCGGAGCGCGCGCCGATAAAGCAGTTGTCCTCGATGATCACCGGGTTGGCCTGCAGCGGCTCGAGCACGCCGCCGATGCCGACGCCGCCCGAGAGATGACAGTTCTTGCCGATCTGGGCGCACGAGCCCACGGTCGCCCAGGTGTCGACCATGGTGTTGGTGTCGACATAGGCGCCGAGGTTCACGAACGACGGCATCAGCACGACCGACGGTGCGATGTATGAGCCGCGGCGCACGACCGAGCCCGGCACGGCGCGGAAGCCCGCCTTGGCGAACTTCGCGGCGTCCCAGCCGGTGGTCTTGAGCGGCACCTTGTCGAACCACGGCGCGGCGCCCATCCCCGGGAACGAGGCGCCGCCGTCCATCGGCACCGAATCGTAGAGGCGGAAGGAGAGCAGCACGGCCTTCTTCAGCCACTGGTTCACCACCCAATCGTCGCCAAACTTCTGGGCGGTGCGGAACGAGCCGTCGTCGAGGCCGGCGATCGCCGTCTCGACCGCCTCGCGGACCTCGCCCTTGGTGGCGCTGCTGACGCCGTCGCGCTTTTCCCACGCCGCATCGATGGTGGCTTCTAGCTGCTTGCTCATTGTTCCCTCGGAAAACTGACGCGGGACCTTATATGCTGGCCCCGATGGCCTTCAAGCTCCCTGAATCGGTGCTGGTCGTGATCCACACGCCCCGGCTGGACGTGCTCCTGCTCGAGCGGGTGGGCACGAGCTTCTGGCAGTCCGTGACCGGCTCGCGCGAACCCGACGACCCGGACCTCGAGGCGACGGCGCGGCGCGAGCTTTTGGAGGAGACGGGCCTGTCGGTCGGCACGCTCACCGACTGGCGGCAAACCAACCGCTACGAGATCTGGGCGCAGTGGCGCGGCCGCTACGCGCCCGACGTCACGCACAACACGGAGCATGTCTTCGCCTTCCAGGTGCCGGAGCTCACCGTGGCGACCCTCGATCCGGCCGAGCACGTGGCCCAGATGTGGCTGCCCTGGCAGGAGGCGATGAAGAAGGTCTTTTCGCCCACAAACCGCGACGCGATCTGGCAGCTTCCCCGGCGGGTTCTCGGGCATAGTGGCGTCGCATGACCGAAACGCACGTAGCAGCTCCCGCCAAGGAAGCCTCCAAGCTCGGCCAGTTCAGCTGGGCGCTGTTCGACTGGGCCAACCAGCCCTTCTTCACCATCATCACCACCTTCATCTTCGCGCCCTACTTCGCCAACGTGCTGGTGGGCGATCCGGTGAAGGGCCAGTCGGCCTGGGCCTTTACGCAATCCGCGTCGGGCATCCTGATCGCGCTGATGAGCCCGTTCCTGGGCGCCATGGCCGACGCCGGCGGCCAGCGCAAACCCTACATCTTCGCCTTCCAGCTCCTGCTCTTTGCGGGCTGCGCCGGCCTCTGGTTCGCCTATCCCAACCGCCCCGACCTGATCGTGCCGATCAGCTGGGCGGTGATCCTGGCCACCGTCGGCGCCGAGATGTCGATCGTGTTCAACAACGCGCAGCTCCCCGGCATCGTGTCGCCCGAACGCATGGGGCGCCTCAGCGGCTTCGGCTGGGGCCTGGGCTACTGCGGCGGCCTCGTCTCGCTGTTCGTGGTGCTGGCCGTCAGCATGCCGGCGCTGTTTGGGTTGGCACCCAACAACGACACGCCGCTGTTCGGCCTCGACGCCCAGAGCCACGAGCTCGAACGGCTGGTCGGGCCCGCTTCGGCGCTGTGGCTCGCCGTCTTCGTGCTGCCGATGTTCCTGTTCACGCCCGATTCAGCCGGCGCCCGGCGCCAGTCGCTGCTCGTGGCCGCGCGGGAAGGCGGCCGCTCGCTGTGGTCGACGCTGAAGCGCATTCCGCGCTTCGGCAACGTGCTCCGCTATCTGATCGCCTTCATGCTCTACAACGACGGCCTCGCCGCCATCATCGGCTTCGGCGGTGTCTATGCCGCCGCGACCTTCGGCTGGAGCACGGTGACGCTTGGCATCTTCGGCATCATCCTCACCGTGTTCGCCATTCCCGGCGCCTTCCTGGGCGGCCGCCTCGACGACTGGATCGGCAGCAAGCGTACCGTCCAGATCGCCATCGCCGGCGTGATCGTGGCGACGCTGGGCATCGTGGGCGTCACCGCTACGCATGTGCTCTACGTCATCCCGGCCGATCCCATCAGCCCGACGCGCGGCCTGTTCGGCTCGGTCCAGGAAAAAACCCTGATGGGCTTCGCGCTGCTTCTGGGCTTCTGCATGGGCCCGATGCAGGCCGCCAGCCGCACCCTGATCGCCCGGCTGGTGCCGCACGAGATGAGCGGCGAGTTCTTTGGCCTCTTCGCGCTTTCGGGCCGCGCCACCGCCTGGATGACGCCGCTCGCCATCGGCATCGTGACGGCCGCGACCGGTTCGACGCGGCTCGGCATGGCGTGCGTGCTGATTTTCCTGGTGCTAGGCTTCGTGCTGCTGTGGCGCGTCCGCGAGGAACGCGCCCAAGCCTGAGGAGGGTCGCATGATCACCGCCATCGTGAATTTCAAGCTGCCGGATGGGATCGATGCCAAGAAGGCCGCCGAACTCTTCAAGGGCTCGGCGCCCAAGTACCGCGGCATGAAGGGCCTGGTCCGCAAGTACTATCTGTTCGACGCGGAGAAGCGGATCGGCGGCGGCGTCTATCTGTGGAAGAGCCGGGCCGATGCCGAGGCCGTCTACACGCCGGCTTGGCAGGCCTACATCGCGGAGCGCTATGGCGCTCCGCCGGACATTCGCTATTTCGAGACGTCGGTCATCGTCGACAACGAGAGCGACAAGATCACCGCCAACGCGGCCTAGGGACTGGCAATACTTCAGCCGCGTCGCGCCGCCTTGATCTTGGCGACGTCGATCTTCTTCATGTCCATCATCACTTCGAACGCGCGCTTGGCTTCGTCGCCGCCGGCCGCCAGCGCCTCGGTCAGCACGCGCGGCGTGATCTGCCAGTTGACGCCCCACTTGTCCTTGCACCAGCCGCACGCACTCTCCTGGCCGCCATTGCCGACGATGGCGTTCCAGTAGCGGTCGGTCTCTTCCTGATCGTCGGTGGCGATCTGGAACGAGAAGGCCTCGCTGTGCTTGAACATGGGACCGCCGTTGAGGCCAAGACAAGGCACGCCGGCAACCGTGAACTCGACCGTCAGCACGTCGCCCTTCTTGCCGGACGGGTAGTCGCTGGGTGCCTTGTGCACGCCGGTCACCGCGCTGTCGGGAAAGGTCTTGGCGTAGAAGCGGGCAGCTGCCTCGGCCTCCTTGTCGTACCAGACGCAGATCGTATTCTTTGCCGTTGGCATGGCGGTGTCCTTTGCTTTTAGGCGTCGAGGATCGGGGCGAAGCCGCCGTAGATCAACCGCTTGCCGTCGAACGGCATCTGCTGGTCCTTCATGCGCTCGTCGGCCATCATCTTCTTCCAGCCTTCGTCGCGCACCGCCTTCGAGGGCCACTCGACCCACGAATAGACGATCTTCTCATCGGCTGTGGCCTTCACCGCGCCCTTGTAGTCGGTGACCTTGCCGTCCGGCACGTTCTCGCCCCAGGTCTCGACGACGCGAATCGCACCGACCTCCTTGAACATCCCGGCGGCCTTCGTCGCCATCTTCAGGTAGGCGTCCTTGTTGCCGGCCGGCACGGCGGCCACGAAACCATCGATATAGCCGGTCTTGGCGCCCTTCTTGCCGCCCTTTCCTTCGTCGAGGATCGGCTGGAAGCCGGCGACGATCATGCGCTGGCCGTCGAACGGCATCGACATGTCCTTCATGCGCGGGTCGGTCATGATCTTCTGGTGCGCCGCGTCGGCGACTTCCTTGCTGGGGTACTCCAGCCATGAGAAGACGACGACCTCGTCGGGCTTGGCCTTCACCGCGCCCTTGAAGTCGGTGAGCTTGCCGTCGGGCACGTCGTCGCCCCAGCCCTCGACCTGGCGGGTGGCGCCGAACTCCTTGGCGATCGGCGCGAAGTCGGCGGCGGCCTGGCGATAGGCTTCCTTCTTGTCCGCCGGCACCGGCAACACGAATCCCTGGATGTAGGCCATGGTCATTCTTCCTTGATCGGACTTGACATAATAAGTTGATATCAACATGATTGTGGCATGTCAAAGGCGAGCGCCAAGCGCGTCACCACCCACGCCAACGTCCACTACGAGACAACGGCGCATGTCCACGACAGTTGCCTGTGCCTCGCCGCACAGCGCACCGCGCGCGTGCTGGCGCGTCATTTCGATGAAATGTTCCGGCCGCTCGGCCTCACCAGCGGCCAGTTCTCGCTGCTGATGTCGCTCAACCAGCCGGAGCCGCCGTCGATCGGCTCGGTCGCGAACCTCCTGGCGATGGATCGCACGACCCTGACCGCGGCACTGAAGCCGCTCGAGCGAAATGGTCTTCTGATGATCAAGGTCGACCCGGCCGACCGTCGCGGCCGTCGTCTCGTTCTGACCGATGCGGGCCATCGCCTGCTGGCGACCGCGCTGCCGATCTGGAAACGCGAGCATGGCCGGATCGAGAAGCTGCCCGAGGATGCCGATGCGCTGCGGGCCGGCCTGAGGGCGTTGGCGTGATTGCACGTTGTGCTTGCGGAAGCGTCGAGTACGAGGCGACCGGAGATCCGATCCTCGGCGTCGCCTGTTATTGCGACGATTGCCAGGAAGGCGCGCGCCGTATCGAGGCGCTTCCCGGCGCACCGCCGGTGCGCGACCCCGACGGCGGCGTCTCCTACATCCTCTACCGCAAGGATCGCTTCCGCTGCACCAAGGGTGGGGATCGTCTGCAGAGCCACAAGATGAGGCCGAAGACGGACACCAACCGTGTCGTGGCGAGCTGTTGCAACTCCGCCATGGCCATGACCTTCGACGATTCGAAACACTGGGTGCCGGTCATTCGGGCCCGCCTAAGTGATCCTCCGCCGGTCGACATGCGCATCTGCACTAAATTCGCAGCCGACGCTGCCGCGATCCCGCGCGACGTCCCGGCCTATCCGGGCTTCTCGGTCCGGTTCATCTGGAAGCTGCTCGGCTCCCGGCTCGCCATGCTGTTCGGGCGGTGAGCCCGCGTCGCCACGGTCTCCTCGCGATTGCGATCACGCCGCCGCGCGGACAGGAGGCTTTGTGCGCCGCACCACCTTCCGGCGCTTCGATGGGCTGATCGAGAGTTCAAGTCCGAGAGCGTGCATCACCTTGAGAACGGTGCCGAACTCGGGATTTCCGCCGACACTGAGTGCCTTGTACAGGCTCTCGCGCGACAGGCCGGACTTCTTTGCAATTTCAGCCATGCCGCGCGCACGCGCTACTTGGCCAAGCGCATGGGCGATGAACGCAGGATCATCGGTCTCCATCGCCTCTTCCAGATAGGCGCCGATCGCTTCCCGGCTATCGAGATAGACGGCAGAATCGAACAGGGTGGTCTTCTTTGCCATCTTCTTCCTCACACCTCGGCGGCCAGGCTCTTGGCCGTCCTGATATCCCGGCGTTGGCTGCTTTTGTCGCCACGGCATAGAAGGACGATGAGGACTGTGCCGCGCTGGACGTAATAGACGCGGTAGCCCGGGCCATCATGGATGCGCAGTTCGCTGATCCCTTCGCCGACGGGCTGGGCGTCGCCTGCGTGGCCCATCGACAGGCGGTCGATGCGGGCCGCGATCTTTGCTCGGGCGCGGCCGTCTCGTAGACGAGCCATCCATTTCGCAAATTCAGCGGTTTGACGAACTTCGATCACGATATCCGAACTCTATGTATCCTATGGGATACAAAATTTCAAGGCTTAGTCCACGAGCGTCTTCCCCTTGAACGTGCAGAGGTCGGCCACGACGCAGTTCGGACACATCGGCGTGCGCGCCTTGCAGGTGTAGCGGCCGTGCAGGATCAGCCAGTGATGCGCGTGCAGCCGGTACTCCTCGGGCACGCGCTTCAGGAGCTTCAACTCGACCTGCAGCGGGTTCTTGCCCGGCGCCAGCCCGGTGCGGTTGCCGACGCGAAAGATGTGGGTGTCGACGGCGATGGTGGCCTCGCCGAAGGCCACGTTCATCACCACGTTCGCTGTCTTGCGGCCGACGCCGGGCAGCGCCTGCAGCTCCTCGTGCGTATGCGGCACCTCGCCGCCGTGGCGCTCGAGCAGGAGATGGCTGAGGGCGATCACGTTCTTGGCCTTGTTGCGGAACAGGCCGATGGTTTTGATGTGGTCGATCAGTTTCTTCTCGCCCAATGCGACCATCTGCGTCGGCGTCTTGATCGTCTTGAACAGCGGCCCTGTCGCCCGATTCACGCCGATGTCGGTCGCCTGGGCGGAGAGCACCACCGCCACCAGCAAATGATAGAAGTTTTCGTATTCCAGCTCGGTCTCGGGCTCGGGCATCGCCTTCTTGAGGCGGGCAAAGAACTCGGGGATGACGGCGGTCTTCATCAGGGCCATATAGCTTCATAGCATGACCGAAGCGCCAACCACCTCCGGCCCCGGGGCGGTCCATTTCGCCACCTCGCTCAGCCCCCATCGCAGCCTGTCGCCCGAAGGCTTCAAGTGGGTGATCCGTGGCGCCATCGCGGCCAACCTGGCCATCGGCCTGCCCATGCTGATCCTGGGTGCCTGGCCCGTGATGGGCTTCATGGGCCTCGACGTCTGGCTGCTGTGGTGGCTGTTCAAGCGCTCCTATCTTGACGCACGGCGCAGCGAGACGCTGGTCCTGACCGACAGCGAGCTGCTCGTCGACCGCGTGGCGCCCGACGGCGAGCGCGAGGAGCACCGGCTCGACGCCTACTGGCTCCGGCTCGATGTCACCGAAGAACGGCTGGTCGCGATCTCGAAGGGCAACCGGCTGGTCATCGGCCGCTTTCTCTCGCCCGATGCGCGGCTGGAACTGGGCGAGCGGCTCAAGGCGGCGCTCGCCGAAATGCGCGCCCCGCAGTTCAAGCACGAGTGGGACGAGTAGCTCATACTCAGACGGACCGCGGGCCTCCGGCCCGCATCATGATCATGAGCGGGCCGGAGGCCCGCGGTCCAGAAGAGCAATGACGTCCTTCATGCCGCAGAGCCCGGGCGTCTCACCGATGCAATCCCGACGACCAGGGTAACGATGGCCATCAGGCCAGCGACCACGATCAACGCCATGGACAGCGATACGACGGTCAATACGGCACTGGTGAAGATGACGCCCATGGCGTTGGCGGTACGGAGCAGGGCGAACACCTCGGCGCGTCGCTGCGGCGGCGCCAGCGCGTCGAGCCTGAGCGAGTAGTAGGTCGACAGGGGCGCAAGAACCGAGCCGATGAGGACGGTTGCGATGACGGTTGTCGCGACCGACAGGTTGAGGGCCGCGAGCGCCGACCCCAGCGTCATGATGAAGAGCTGGGCCAGCACGGCCTTCCGCGTTGCCATGCGGTTCCGCACGCTGACCCATGTCCCGCCCGCGACCGAGGCGAGGCAGAGCGGTACCGTGAACAGGATGGCGAGCGCCGGCTCGTAACCAAAGTTCAAGGCAAGTGCCACGGCGCCGATCTCGATGGCCGCAACGGCGGCGCCTCCCGCGGCAGCACACATGAGCCACGGCACGATGGAATGGCTGAGAAGCGAGCCTTGCAGGCCGCGCACGTCGGCGATGTGGGTCGAGCCCGTGTTCGGGACCAGCAAGGCCGGCACAGCGCCTACAACGGCGAGGACAAGGACAGCAAAGACCGGCGAGACGGTGCCCAGGCCGGAGGCCGCCACGGGCGCCAGCACGAAGGTGAGCTCGTTGAGCGTGGCCGCGATCCCCAGGGTCCGCGGCAACCGCGAAGCAGGCGCCAGATGGTTGAGCACGGCGCGCAGATATCCGTGGGCGGCGCCATTGACCGATCCCGCAACGGCCGCCAGCACGATGAGCCAGGTGAAGGATGCTTCGTAGGCCGCGAGCAGGGCGATCGACGCCAGGGCCAGCGTCCGGATGACCACCAGCACCCTCAGGACCGCCGCGATGGGCAGGCTCCTGCCGAGCCGGGCAATCGGTATGGCGCCGCCTACCTGGGCCAGCGTCATGGCGAGCATCATGGCGGCACCGCCGCTGGTCTGGCCGGTGAGGCTCAACGCGACCAGCGAGAACGCGATGGGCCCGGCGGCCTGCGGTACGCCAAAGGCGCTGGACGAGATGAACCAGCGCAGCAGATCAGGCACGCGTGGGATTGAAGGCCCCCTCCGGCGCTACGCGCCACCTCCCCCGAGACGGGGGAGGAGTTTGATTTTCTTCTCCTCCCCCGTCTCGGGGGAGGTGCCGCGTCATACGCGGCGGAGGGGGTCAGAGCCCCAGCACGTCCTTCATGCCGTAGAGGCCGGGCTTCTTGCCCTCCAGCCACTTGGCCGCCGTGACGGCGCCCAGGGCATAGCCCTCGCGGCTGAAGGAACGGTGGCTGAGTTCGAGGCGCTCGCCGGCCGCGGCGAAGAACACCGTGTGGACGCCCACCTCCTCGCCGCCGCGCAAGGTGGCGAAGCCGATCTCGCCGGTGGGCCGCGCGCCGGTGTGGCCATCGCGGCTCTTGCGCCAGACATCCTCGAGCTTGACCTTGCGCCCTGCCGCGGCCGACCGGCCGAGCGCCAGCGCCGTGCCGGACGGCGCATCGATCTTGTGGCGGTGGTGCATCTCCAGCACTTCGATGTCGTAGCTGGGATCGAGCAGCGACGCGGTCCTCTCGACCAGTGCCATCAGCACGTTGACGCCCAGCGCCATGTTGGCCGCCCACATGATGGGCACCTTCTTCGCCGCCTCGTGGATCAGCGCGGTCTGCGCCGGATCGAGGCCGGTCGTGCCGATCACCATGGCCACACCCATGTCGGCCGCGATCTTCGCGTGCGCCACAGTGGCTGCGGGCACGGTGAAGTCGATCACGACCTGGGCGGCGCCGATGGCGGCCGCACCGTCCGACACGATCTTCACGCCTTTCACGCCCACGCCCGCGACCTCGCCAGCATCGCGGCCGAGCGCGTTGCTGGACGGACCTTCCAGGGCGCCGGCCAGGGCGCAGCCTGGCGTGCCGGCGATCTGCCGGATCAGCATCTGGCCCATGCGGCCGGCGGCGCCGGCAATGGCGATCTTCATCTTGTTCTCCCGTGACTTGCTTGGCGTAGACTAATACCGATCGTCAGACGTGAATACTCATGGGAGCACTCAGGGGAGCGCGCAACTCCAGTTGCGCTCATCGCATGAG
>CAMDOT010000016.1 GCA_945903635.1 Rhizobium sp. Q54
GCCAAGACCACGGCGATGGTGTGCTGGCTGTTCGTGGGCTCGGCGCTGTTCTCGGCGGTGTTCGCCATCCTGGGCGGCCAGGGCCTGGTCGAGCGCTGGGCGCTGTCGCTCAACCTCACGCCGCTGCAGTTCATGCTGCTGTCGCAGGCGATCATCTTCATCCTCGGCTGGCCGCTCGAATGGACGGAGATCATCATCATCTTCGTGCCGATCTTCCTGCCGCTGCTCAAGCACTACGACATCGACCCCATCCTGTGGGGCACCATGGTGTTCGTGAACCTGCAGGCCGCCTTCCTGTCGCCGCCGGTGGCGATGTCGGCCTACTACCTGAAAGGCGTGGCGCCGCCCCATGTCACGCTCAACCAGATCTTCGGCGGCATGATGCCCTACATGCTGATCGTGATCCTGTGCCTGGCCATCATGTACGTCTGGCCCGGCATGTCGCTGTGGCTGCCGAACTATCTCTACGGTGGCTGAACTCCGGGAGGAACATCATGAAAGCCCAGGCTGACAAAGTTCTGAAGGATGCAGTGGACAGAGGCGATGTGCCCGGCGTCGTAGCGGTCGCGACCGACGCCAAGGGCCAGACCTACGAGGCCGGCTTCGGCAAGCGCGTGCTGGGCGAAGCCGCCGACATGACGCCCGACACCGTGGCGTGGATCGCCTCGATGACCAAGGCGATCACCGGCGCCGCCGCCATGCAGCAGGTCGAGCGCGGCAAGCTCTCGCTGGACGCGCCGGCCAAGTCCACGATCCCCTACCTCGGCGAGGTTGGCGTGCTGGAAGGCTTCGACGCGGCCGGCAAACCCAGGACCCGCAAGCCCAGGCGCGATATCACATTGCGCCATCTGCTCACCCATACCGCTGGCTTCTCCTACGAGATCTGGAACACCGACATCGGCAAGTACCAGGAGGCGATGGGTGTGCCCGGCATCACCGGCTGCGAGAACAAAGCGCTGACCACGCCGCTGCTGTTCGATCCCGGCGAACGCTGGGACTACGGCATCAACATCGACTGGGCCGGCAAGATGGTCGAGGCGGCGAGCGGCAAGAAGCTCGGCCAGTATTTCCGCGACGAGCTGCTGGGCCCGCTCGGCATGGACAGCACGGGCTTCTTCATCACGCCGACGATGCGCGCGCGGCTGGCCAAGATCCACCATCGCGGTCCGGATGGCACGCTGGCGCCGGACCTGGCGCTCGAACTGCCGCAGCAGCCCGAGTTCGAGATGGGCGGCGGCGGCCTCTATTCCACGGCCGGCGACTATCTCAAGTTCGTGCGCATGATGCTGAACGAAGGCCGGTCGGATCGCGGCCGGGCCGTGCTGAAGCCCGAGACGGCGGCCCTGATGTCGAAGAACGCCATGGGCGCGACCAAGGTCACGCTGCTCAAGACCGTGGTGCCGCCGCTGTCGAACGATGCCGAATTCTTTCCCGGCATGGACAAGCAGTGGGGCCTTTCGTTCATGATCAACAACGCCCAGGCGCCGACCGGGCGCTCGGCCGGCGCGCTGGCCTGGGCCGGCCTCGCCAACACCTACTACTGGATCGACCAGAAAAAGGGCGTGGGCGGTGTCTATGTGACCCAGATCCTGCCCTTCGCCGACACCAAGTCGCTGCCGCTGTTCTACGAGTTCGAAAAAGCGGTCTACGCCGGCTAACGGTCAGGCGAGCGCGAACAGCTCGGTGTCCTCGCGCACGCCGCGCAGGCGGTGACGGCCGAGCGAGACGAGATGCGCCCGACTGCGGGTCGCGGCGGTCGCGAAGGCCTGCGAGACCAGGAGATCGCGGCCGAGCTCCTTGCACAGGGCTTCGATGCGCGCCGCCTCGTTGACCGCCGGGCCGATCACCGTGAAGTCGAGCCGCGCATCGGTGCCGACGTTGCCATACTGGACGGTGCCAACGTGGAGCGCGATGTCGAGGCCCGGCGTCGAATTGCCCGCTCCGGTGCGTTCGGTCGAGAGGATGTCCATCAGGTCGAGTGCCTCACTGGCCGCGGCGAGGGCGGTGGCGCAGATCTCGGCGCGACGCCGCTCGTCGGCATGCCCCTCGATGCGGAAGACCGCGAGCAATCCGTCGCCCAGGAACTTCAGGACTTCGCCGCCGTGCCGACTGATTGGCCGCACCATGCAGGCGAAGCACTCATCGAGCAGCACGAACAGCTCGCGGCCGGACAGGGTGTCGGCGAACGGCGTGAAGCCGCGTAGGTCGGCGTAGAACAGCACCGCTTCCACGCTCTGCGGCTCCCCGCGCAGCACCGTGCCCGCCAGGACGCGGGCGGCGGGATCGGCTCCGAGATAGGTGGCGAGCAACCCCTCGTTGACGGTGCGAAGCATCGTGGCCTTGGCCGCCAGCGCGAACAGCGGCGCCAGGGCGGCAAGCGTGGCGAGGTCGGACTCGGTGTAGCCGCCCTGCCGGTCCGTGGAGAAGGAGCAGACCAGCCACAGTTCGCCGGCGCGCTCAGGCCCCGATGGTCCGCCGACGTGCGGCGCCAGCTCGCCGAAGGGAAAGACGCGCCCCAGCCAATCGGTCATGCCGGCGGCGCGCAGCTCGGCGAACACCGGGAGTTCGTCCTCGGCCGGAGGCCGCGCAAGGTCGCGGCGCCGTTCGGGGATGCCGCCCTGCAGCATCGAGTTGAACGGGCTCTGACGCACTACCTCCGCATCGATCTGGTCGTGCTGGAACTCGAAATGCGTGCTGGGCCCCGTGGCACGATCCCAGATCATGCTGCGCGCACGGATCAGCGGATGCAGCGTATTGGTACCCACGAAGATGCGCGCAACCGGCACGCCGGCCTGGTTCAGCCGGCGCGCGAGGCCGTCGACCATCTCCTCGATCGGCAGGTTGCGCAGGCCCGCATCGGCCAGCCAGGCCGCGATCTCTGGACCGGTGGTCAACCTAGGCCTTCGCCCGATTGCTCGCGCGGCAATTGCATTTGTCGATCTGGTGCAGTTCCACCATGTTGCCGCAGGGATCGTTCATGAAGACCTGCAGCGCGTCGGGGCTGGTGAGGCCCTCGATCTGCCAGTACCTCACGCCCATGCGGTCGAGTTCCTTCTTGGTCGCGAGAATATCGGCTACAGCGAAGGCGACGTGCGGCCGAGTCGGATCCTCGCCCGGCCCCTTGGCAACCGGCGACGGCTGCGCGCCGCCGATCAGGTGCAATTGGCCGACCTCGCCGACGTTGATCCAGGCCCCCGGAATGCCGGGAATGATCGGACGGCTCTTGTCGCGCTCGAGCCCGAGGACGTTGGTGTAAAAATCCACCGTGGTGTCCAGAAGCTTCTCGTCGATGCGATAGCCGGGATGGTGGAGTTCGACAATCTCGATCGCCATGGTTTCCTCCTGCTTGGTCTAGGCCGGCGGCGGCACCATTGTGCCCACCATGGTCCCTGGTGGCAGCGCCGCGCAATGGTCGTAGATGTCGGATGGCCGCGTGAACCACACCTTGTCCTTCTGCGGGTGCTTGGCGATGTGGGTCAGCGCCTCGCGCAGCGCCCTCAGGCGATAGGGCTGACCCACGATCATGGTGTGAAGCGCGATGCCGCAGACCAGCGGCTGCTTGGCCGACTGGCGGAGAAGTTCCTCGAACTGGCCGATAATCATGTCGCGGAACTCGTCGCCCGAATGGTGGCGTACCAGGATCTGCGGGCTGTCGTTCACCTCGATCGGATAGGGCACGCTCATCAGCGGACCCGATCGCGTCTTCATCCAGATGGGCTGGTCGTCGTTCGGCCAATCCATCAGGAAGTCGAAGCCTACTTCCTTCAGGAGATCCGGTGTCCAGCGCGTCGAGGCCATCCACGGCGCCATCCAGCCACGCGGGCGCTTGCCCGATGCCTTCTCGATGGCGTCGCGAACCTCCTCGAGAAAACGCTTCTCGTCGGCTTCCCACATGCTGCCGTGACGTTCGGCGTTGGTGCGGCCGTGGCCGACGAACTCGTCACCGCGAGCCTTCAAGGCATCGACGATCTGCGGCGCATATTCGAACACGGTCGTGTTGATGAGGTGCGAGGCCGGCAGGTTTAGCTCATCGAACAATTCGAGGCAGCGCCACACGCCGACCCGGTTTCCATAATCGCGCCAGGCGAAGGTGCGCGGATCGGGCGGCGGATTGGCCACCGTCAGCAGGTGTCCCTCACCCGCACCGTAGGCGAAATGCTCGATGTTGAGGCCGAGATAGACGGCCAGCCGCTTGCCCTCAGGCCAGGAGTAATCCTTACGCTCGGTGATCGGCGAATAGGGATAGCGGTCGTGATACGGCATGCGGATCGTATGCATCAGGCACTCTTCCTGTTCAGGCTGGCATTCATGTCGCGGAACGTGGCGACAGCGCGCGCATGGAAGGCTCGCTCCTCCGGACCGGCGTTGGCTTCAGGCCGGCGCTCCTCGTCGAAATGCCCATAATTGTCCCGGCCGCGCACCAGCATTGCCGTCACGCGATTGGCAGCCGTGCACCGCGCGTGGGTCGGGACGTAGCTGATGCCGAGGCCGATGCGCCGGTCGTTGGACTTATTGGGCCGCGAATTGTGCACGAGGTGCGTGTGGTGCAGCGAGAACTGACCCGCCTTGACCGGCATGAACGCGGTCTTCGTGCGATCGACGTCGACCGCCAACGCCTGGCCACGCGACAGCAGATTCTCCGGATCCTGCATCTCGGCGTGGCGCAATTGGCCCAGCTTGTGCGACCCCGGCACGACTTCCATGCAGCCCGCCTCGATCGGCGCATCGGTCAATGCCACCCAGGCCGTGACGTGGCAGATCGGATCGAGTGCAAAGTAGGTCGCGTCCTGATGCCAGCTCACGTAGGCGCCGGAATGCGCGTCCTTGGGCCATACCGTGAGATGGAACAGCCGGATGTCCGGTCCGATCAGGTCCTCGACCGCGTCGAGCACCTCCGGCGAATGCACGATCTCGTCGACCCAGGGAAAGAGCAGGTGCGGCTTGAAGTTGTGGCCGCGCGTCATCTTCTGGCCCTCGGCGCGCTCGAACGACTCGAGCTGGTTGCGCCACTCCCTGGCCTGCTCGGTCGAAAACGCATCCACCGGACAGATGTAGCCGTCGCGCTCGTAGGACGCGATCTGCGACTCGGTGAGTTTCTTGTAGGTCTCCTGGGCCATCAGTGCGCCGTCCAGCCGCCGTCGACGAACAGCAGCGTGCCGGTGACAAAGGACGAGTCGTCGCACGCCAGGAAAAGCGCCGCCTTGGCCACTTCCTCGGGCTGGCCGATGCGGCCCATGGGATGGCGATGCTTCCAGAAGGTCCGCATCGCCTCGGGATCGGCGTAGCGTTTCAGCGACTTGGCCGGCATCGGCGTGTCGATGACGCCCGGCATCAGCGCATTGACGCGGATGCCCTGGGCCGCGTGATCGACCGCCATGGTCTTGGTGAAGGAAGCGATGGCGCCCTTGGAGGCGATATAGGCCGCGTTCTTGCCCGGGCTCGATTGCGCGAGCTGCGAGCCGATGGTGACGATGGCGCCCGACCTGGCGGCGATCATCGGGGCGATGGCGTAGTGGATCCAGAGATAGGTGCCCTTGACGTTGATCGCGAAGGTGCGATCCCAGGCCGCCTCCTCGATCGTGTCGACGGTGCCGCCGGTCGAGGCGCCCGCCGCCGTCAGCAGCACGTCGATGCGGCCCCATTTTTCCATGACGCGGGCCACGCCGTCGCGCGCCTGGTCATCCCGGCTGACGTCGGCGGCAATGGTCATCGCCACCCCGCCCTTACTCTCGATCTCGGCCGCGACCTGGCCCAGCCCGACCGTGTCCTGGTCGACCAGCGCCACCTTCGCGCCTTCCGCGGCGAACAGGCGCGCCGACGCCGCGCCAATGCCCGAGGCGCCGCCGGTGACGATAGCGACCTGATCCTTGAGTTTCATACCGGCAAGTTTAGCCTCGGAGCGTGGCGGCCGCACGACAAAGTGACCATCGGTGATGGCGGATCGCCTTACTTCCGGCCCGCGCGCGGCGCTATGAGCGACACCATGAACCCGATCGATCGACGACACTTCCTCCAGGGGAGTACCACCCTCATGGCCTTCGGTTTCGGCGCCAAAGCCGCGCATGCACAAGCCGCGGCCTTCGAGATCACGCGCAGCGATGCCGAATGGCGGCGCCTGCTGACGCCGGAACAGTATGCCGTCCTGCGGAAAGCCAGCACCGAGCGCGCCGGCACCAGTCCGCTCGACCGCGAGAAGCGCGCCGGTACTTTCTGCTGCGCCGGCTGCGATCTGGCGCTGTTCTCCTCGGCCACCAAGTTCGACAGCGGCACCGGCTGGCCGAGCTTCTGGCAGCCGCTCGACAATGCGATCGGCACCAAACAGGAGTCGGGATTCCTGTTCATGGCCCAGACCGAGGTCCACTGCCGGCGCTGCGGCGGCCATCTCGGCCACGTCTTCAAGGACGGACCCAAGCCCACCGGCCTGCGCTATTGCATGAACGGCGTGGCGATGATTTTCAAGCCGACCGGAACAGGCGCATGAAAAAGCTCGTCCTCCTCGCGGCGCTGCTGATCGGCGCCACCCTGGCATCGGCACAGGCCCAGACGCGCGCGGTCGCCATATTCGCCGGGGGCTGCTTCTGGTGCATGGAACCGCCGTTCGACAAGGTCGACGGCGTCCTGGCGACGACCTCCGGCTATACCGGCGGCACGAAGATCGATCCCACCTACGAACAGGTCTCGGCCGGCCGCACCGGCCACTACGAGGCGCTGCAGGTCGAGTATGACCCGTCGCGCGTCAGCTACGAGAAATTGCTCGACGTGTTCTGGCGCAATATCGATCCGCTCGATGCCAGCGGGCAGTTCTGCGACAAGGGCCCGCATTACCGCGCCGCGATCTTCGTGGCCGACGACAGCCAGCGCGCTCAGGCCGAAGCCTCGAAGGTCGCCCTGGAGAAGTCGGGCAAGCTGCCGGGCCGGATCGTCACGGAAATATTGCCGGCGGCCAAATTCTATCCAGCCGAGGCCTATCACCAAGACTATTACCGCAAGAACCCAACAGCCTACACCTACTACCGCTGGAGCTGCGGCCGCGACCGGCGGCTGGAACGCCTGTGGGGCGCTCCCTCCACGCACTGAGTCAGCGCTTCTTCCGCCGCGTGCGCCGCGCCAGCATGTTGAGACCCTCGATCAGCGCCGAGAAGGCCATGGCGGCGTAGATATAGCCCTTGGGGATCTTCACCCCCATGCCCTCGGCCAGCAGCGTGCCGCCGATCATCAGCAGGAAGCCCAGCGCCAGCATGACGATGGTGGGGTTGTTGCCGATGAAGCGGGCAAGTGGATCGGCCGCCATCATCATCAAGCCGACGGCAACCAGCACGGCGATCACCATGATCGGGATATCGTCGGTCATGCCGACGGCGGTGATGATGCTGTCGAGCGAAAACACCAGATCGAGCAACAGGATCTGGCCGATGACGCCAACCACCGTGACGCCCGCCACACCGGCCGCCATCGTCTCTCCCGGATGCTCGCCCGCGACATTGGCGTGGACCTCGTTGGTCGCCTTCCAGATCAAGAACAGGCCGCCCGCGATCAGGATCAGGTCGCGCCACGAGAAGGCGTGGTTGGACAGCGTGAACAGCGGCGCCGTGAGCTGGACGATGAAAGCGACGCCGCCGAGCAGGATCAGCCGCAGGATCACGGCCAGGCCGATGCCGATGCGGCGCGCGTTCGACCGCTTCTCCTCAGGCAGCTTGTTGGTCAGGATGGAGATGAAGATCAGGTTGTCGATGCCGAGCACGACTTCCATCACGATCAGCGTGGCCAGTGCCGCCCAGGCATGAGGGTCGCGGGCGAGGACGAGGAGTTCTTCGATCATCCCTGCAACATAAGTCATCGCAGCCTCCCGCCAAGAGACCTTTCCTTTACAGGCCGCAGCCGCTAAGCCCGCTGCCGATGCCTCCCCCCGCCGCCCCGCCGCGGCCCGCCCCACCGCCGGCGCGTGCGCCCACCCTCGCCATCGTGTTCCTGTCGGTCGCGGCCTTCGCCTCGGCCGCCAACATGCGCGTGACCGACCCGCTGCTGGTCCAGCTCGCCGCCGAATTCGGCGTCACCGTCGGCGGCGCCTCGATCGTGGCCACCGCCTTCCTGTTCGCCAACGGCGTGTTCGTCCTGGTGCACGGCCCGTTCGGCGACCGCTACGGCAAGATGCCGGTGGTGACGATCGCCTGCATCGGCGCCGCGCTGTGCTGCATCCTGAGCGCGCTCGCAGCCTCGCTCGGCCTGCTCACCCTGGCGCGCTTCCTGACCGGCGCCGCGAGTGCCGCCATCATTCCGCTGGCCATCGCCTGGGTCGGCGACAACGTGAGCTACGAACGGCGCCAGGCCATGCTGGCGCGTTTCCTCACCGGCCAGACGCTGGGTCTGATGACCGGCGCTGCGCTCGGCGGCGCGATCGGCGACTGGCTGGGCTGGCGCTCGGTCTTCTGGGTGCTGGCCACCATCTATCTGATGGCCGGCGGCGCCCTGATCGCCGTCATGCGCGCCCGGCCGGATCTCGCCCGTCCCGGCGAACGCGCCGAGGGCTCGATGGTCGGCCAGATGGTCCGCGTGCTGCGCCGGCCATGGGCGCTCACCGTCATCATCGTGGTGGCGCTGGAGGGCGGCGTGTTCTGGGGCGCCTTCACCTTCGTCGGCGCCGATCTCCATCAGCGCTTCGGCCTGGGCTTCGCCGCCATCGGCCTCGCGGTCGCGGCCTTCGGCGCCGGCGGCTTCCTGTATGTGATGGTGGCACACCACCTCGTGCGCCTGCTGGGCGAGCGCGGCCTCTGCCTGTGGGGCGGTGCGGGCCTCGGCCTCGCTTTCGCCGGCATGGCGCTCGCCCCCTCGGCCGAGGTCGAGTTCGCCGCCATCGTCCTCTCGGGCGTGTCGTTCTACATGTTCCACAACACGCTGCAGACCCACGGCACGCAGATGGCGCCCGAGGCGCGCGGCGCCGGCATGGCGTTGTTCGCGCTCTGCCTGTTCCTGGGCCAGGCCGTGGGCGTGCCCGTCGCCGCGCCCATCGTCGACCGCTGGGGGGCGCCGCCGGTGTTCTGGGCCGCCGCGATCTTCCTGCCCCTGCTCGCGCTCTGGTTCGCGCACGCCATCAGGCGACGTACATTGTCATCCTGAGGCGAAGCCGAAGGATCCTTCGCTTCGCTCCAGGGCGGAGTTTACTCCGCCCGCGATGACAGCTATCGCCGTCAGTTCTCGGGCGACACCCGGAATTCGTAGGGCTGCTCGAGCAGCTTCGACTCCTCGGCCGTGAGCGCGATCTCGGTCGATTTCGCGGCCGAGGTGAGCTGATCGAGGTCGGTGGCGCCAATGATGGGCGCGCCCATGTAGGGTTTGTGCAGCAGCCAGGCGAGCGCCACCTGGGCCGGCGTCACGCCCTTTCCCTTGGCGATCTTCTTCAGCCGCTTCACGATCTCCCAGTCGCTGTCGCGATAGGTCCCGTCCTTCACCACCGTGTCGTTCTTCGAGCGCTCGGTCGAGCCACCGCCGTCCTTGCTGCGATTGCCGGCCAGGAAGCCGCGCGCCAGCGGCGAATAGGGGATGAGCCCGACGCCCTGCTCGTGGCAGAGCCGGTTCATCTCACGCTCTTCCTCGCGCTGGACCATGTTGTACAGATTCTGCATGGCAATCGGCCGCGCATAACCCTTCCAGTCGGCGATCGCGATCATCTGCGCGAACTTGTAGGCCGGCATGGTCGAGCCGCCGATGTAGCGGACCTTGCCCGAGCGCACGAGCTGGTCGAGCGAATACATCGTTTCTTCGATCGGCGTGTGCGGATCGAGACGATGCACCTGATAGACGTCGATGTAGTCGGTCTGCAGGCGCTTCAGCTGCTCGTCGATGGCGGCCATCAAATGCTTGCGGCCGGTGCCCTGGTCGTTCGCAACAGGGCTCATGCGGATGCCGACCTTGGTCGACAGCACGATCTCCTCGCGTTTCGTCGTCTTCATGAGCGTGGCGCCCATGATCTCCTCGGAACGGCCGGCATTGTAGGCATCGGCGGTGTCGAAGAAGTTGATGCCGACATCGAGGGCGCGCTTGAAGTAGGCCGGCGCCTCGGCCTCGTCGAACTTGCCCCAGCCGCGGCGGCCCTTGGCCCCCCACGAATTGCCGCCGAGGCAGATCCTGCTCACGATCAGGCCCGAGCGGCCGAGCGGTCCGAATTTCATGGAATGTCCCCCTTGATGACGCGAGCCCAGGCCGCCACTTTAGCAGCATGAAAGTCCTGATCGAGTATTGCGGCGCTTGAGGTTATAAGCCGCAGGCCCTCCGTGTGAGGGCACACCTCGAAAAGCGAGGCGCCGCGAAAGGTACCGAGCTGGGCATCGAGCTGCGCCCCGGCAAATCCGGCCAGTTCGACGTCACCGTCGATGGCGCGCTCAAATACACCCGCAGCAAGACCGGCCGCTTCCCGACCGACGACGAGATCGAGGATCTGGTACCGGGTTAGCCCAGCACTTCCTTGTTCACGCAATGGGCGGCGTTGGGATGGCCATCGAAGACGCTCAGGATGTTCTCGATGGCGGTCACGGCCATGCGGTCGCTCGCCTCCTGGGTGACGCCGGCCATGTGCGGGCTGAAGAAGACGTTCTCGAGTTCGAACAGCTTGTTCTTCGGATCCGGCGGCTCCTTGTCGAGCACGTCGAGGCCCGCGCCGCGCAGCTTGCCGGTGGTCAGCGCATTGTAGAGTGCGTCTTCGTTGATGATGCCGCCGCGCGCGGTGTTCACCAGGAACGCCGTGGGTTTCATCAGCGCCAGCGTCTCGGCGTTGAACATGTTGATCGTCTCGGGCGCCTTCGGGCAGTGGATCGACACGTAGTCGACCTCCGGCAGAATTGCCTTGAGGTCGGTGACCTTGGTGGCGCCGGCTTTCTCGATGTCGGCCTTCGACACGTTCGGATCGAGCACATAGGTCTCCATCTCGAAGGCGACGCAGCGCTTCACCGTGCGCGAGCCGATGCGGCCCATGCCGATCACCAACACCTTCTTGCCCGCGACGTCGGACGGCAGGTCGCTGAGGCGCTCACCCCATGAGCCGGTGCGCACCCAGCGGTCGGACTTCTTGGTGAGCCGCGCGGCGGCGAGCAGCATGTACATGGCGTGCTCGGCCACCGACACGGAATTGGCGATCCCGGTGGTCATGAGCGGGATCTTGCGCTTGTTGAGCGCCGGTATCTCGACCGCGTCGAAACCGACGCCGAGGCGGGCCACCACCATCATCTCCGGCGCTGCGCTGAGCTCGGCCTGGCGAAACGGCGTGCCGCCGAGGGTCACGGCATGGGCGTCCTTGAGCTTGGGATGGAGCGACGGCACCGTATCGTCGGCCAGGATCTCGAAGTCGACGTCGTCGCGCTTCTTGAGGACGTCGAGGCCGGCCTGCGGCATGCGGCCGACGATCAAGACTTTCTTGCGATTCTTGCCAGTATTCGGGCCCGTGGTCATCGTTTCCCCTGCTTTTCCTAGGTCGGACTGGGGCGATCCTAGAGCCCGGTTCCGCCGGAGGCTAGGGGAGGTAAGATAGCGGGAGCCGCGTGGTGGACTTGATTTCCTCCATGGCGAACATGGAGGTGACATCGCTGAGGTCCACCTTGGCGATCAGGCGCTTGTAGAAGGTGTCGTAGGCTTCGATGTCGGGCAGCGCGAGGCGGATCAGGTAGTCGATCTCGCCGCTCATGCGGTAGCAGTCGATGACCTCGGGAAACGATGCCACCGCCTTGGCGAAGCGGGCGAGCCACACCGCGGTGTGCTGGGCGGTGCGCACCGCCACGAAAACCGTCACACCGGCGTTCACCGCCTTGCGGTTGAGCAGCGCCACCCGGGCGCGGATGATCCCCTGCTCCTGCAGCCGGTTGATGCGCCGCCAGCACGGCGTGGTCGAGAGGCCGACCCGCCGGGCGATCTCGGCCAGGGCCATGTCCGAATTGTCCTGCAGGCAATCCAGTATCTTCTTGTCGAAGGAATCGAGCGACATTTTCGCGGCCATTGGCACTTCCTTGGAATGAATTTCTCAATCTTGCGGCAAGCGACGCAAAGGTAGCAAGCCGTTTCCCGGCGCAGCCGGTAGAATCCTCCGATGTTCCGCCGCTTCACCGATCATCCCGCCAAGGTCAACGAAACCTACTTTCAGCACATGGGGGTGGCCTTCCGTTTTGGCGGGCGCATGCTGCTAGGCAGCCTTGCCTGTTTCGTGCATGGTTTCTTCCCATGGCTCTGCCTGACCCGGGGAAGCGATACGGTCCGCGCGCTGCATCACAGCATGGTGACGCATCGTGTCTCTCGGCCGACCGACACCAGCTCGACCACGGCCGTCTCGACCACGGCCGTCACCGCGGGCGACTAGCTTCCTTCTTCCTTGCTGTCGGGCTGATCGCGGCCCTGCCGGGCGCGGCGCAGGACCGGGCGATGGTGCCCGTCACGATCGACGGCGAGCAAGTGAAGCTCGCCACCATCACTTATAAGCCGGCCGGTGCCGGCCCCTTCCCGACCCTGATCTTCCATCACGGCTCGACCGGTCGCGGCAACGATCCCTCGAGCTTCGCGCGGCCTTACGATCCGAGAACACTTGCCCAATGGTTCACCGCGCGCGGCTGGGCCGTGGTGCTGCCCTCGCGGCGGGGTCGCGGCGGCTCGGAGGGACTTTACGACGAGGGCTTCTCGCTCGAGCGCGCCCGCGGTTACAGCTGCGAGGAAACGCTGTCGCTGCCGGGGGCGGATCGGGCACTGCGCGACATCGATGCCGTGACGCCGGCGATCCTGGCGCAGCCTTTCGTCGATCGCAGCCGCGTCGCCGTCGGCGGCCAGTCGCGCGGCGCCATACTCGCCATCGCCTGGAGTGGCCGCCAGCCCGCCGTACCGCGCGCCGCGATCAACTTCGTCGGCGGCTGGATGGGCACGGGCTGCTCGACGGCAAGCTCGATCAACCAGAACCTTTTCAGACGCGGCACTCCCTTCGGCCAATCCACGATCTGGCTCTACGGCGACAAGGACCCGTTCTATCCGCTCTCGCATAGCCGGGCGAATTTCGCGGCCTTCCAGGCGGCCGGCGGCAAGGGAACTTTTCACGACTACCCGCCGCCCGAGGGGCTGAACGGCCACCAGATCAGTTCGGCGCCATCGCTGTGGACGACCACACTGGAAGCCTATCTCGCGGCGCAAGGGTTGCCGGCGAAGGCACCCTGATTGCCGCTTGCAACCCGCCACGCACGCCCCACGTTCAGTATGGACGTTGAAGCATCGCAGGGAGGATCGATATGGAAACACCCCTCAAGATCAGCTTTCAGGGTGGCGATACGAGCGATGCACTGAGCCAGATGATCACCGGACACGTCGACACTTTGGAGCAATTGTACGGCCGGATGACCGCCTGCCACGTCGTGGTCAAGATTCCCGACAAGCATCACCGCAGTAGCGGCCTGTTCAGCGCCAACATCCACATGACCTTGCCGGGCGGCATCGACATCAACATCGACCATACGCCGCAGGCCGACGACCGCTTCTCCAGCCCGCAGTTCGCAGTGAACGACGCCTTCCGGCGCGCCAAGCGACTGCTCAAGGATCGGGCGCAGAAGCAGCGCGGCGCCGTGAAGACCCTGCACGAGCGCATCGAACGCACGATCGACCAACCGCCGGATGCCTAGGCCAGATGCCTAGATTACGCGCCTAACGGCGCTTCACACCCTTCTCGTTGAGCCGTTCACGCAGCAGGTCGATCCGGTCGCCGCCCCAGAACAGTTCGCCGTCGAAGGAAAAGGTCGGCACGCCGAATATGCCCGAGGCTTCGGCCTCACCGCGCAGGCGGTCGTGCTCGGCGCCACCCTCGCCTGCGAGGAAGGCCTCGAAGCCCGCCGGGGCGCCTGTCGCAACAAGCACCGCGGCAACGGCCCCGGGGCTCTCGGGATCGAGTTCGCGCCGCCAGAAGAGATCGAACGCGCGATCGTTGTAGCCGCGGAAGACGCCATGCTTCTGGGCATAGAGCATGCCGGCATTGATCGGTCGGGCGTAAAAGATCTTCTTCGGTCCCATCAGGGTGAGCCCCTGCTTGTTGGCGAAGCGCCTGGCGTCCATGTAGGCGTAGCGCACGCGGCGCCAGTGATGGGCATCGCGCTCGGCCACCGAACCCTGGAACGAGGCGATGTCGAGCGTGTAGGGCCGCCACAGGACGGGAATATCGTAGTCGGCTTCGAGTTCATAGGCCCACGCCTTGGCGACGAAGGCGTAGGGGCTCACATAGTCGCTCCAGAGAACGATCCGGTTCACACCCGTCCGCTCTCGCGCCGCCACAGCCACCAGAAAACCGCCACGACGGCAACCGCCAGCAGCCCGCCGACCAGGAGCAGCACGGCCGACTCCTGGACCCACGCCACCGCCGGTACCGAGGCCGCAAGAAAGACACCCACCGCGCAGATGCGCCACACCCGTGCGTGCACGCCGGCAACGAACGTGCCCAGCGCCAGCAGGATCAGCAGGGTGAGGCTGGTGGCATTGTCATTGACGACACCGCGCACCTCCGGAAGGAACATCAGCCACATGGCGGCGACGAAAGCCGCCCAATGCAGCACCTGGGTCACCGCCAGCTGCATGTGACCTGCGCCCGTGTCGAGGTGTCGCCACCCCGAGACCACGCAGATCAATCCGTAGATCGGCGCCAGCGCCATCCAATAGTAGTAGGTGGTGGGACCGCGGAAGCTGGTGAGCACGATGCCGCCCACGGCAAGCGCCAGCATCGCCGCGTATGGCAGGTCCTTGAGCAGCCAGTGCCGGGTGTCGTTCGTCGTCACCATGTCTCCCTCATCGTGGATCCCTCATCGTGCGTCCTTCGCCAGCTTGGTCTCCACGACCCTCGACCACAGCGTGGCGCCGAGCGTCAGGATCTCGTCGTTGAAGTCGTAGCTGGGATTGTGCACCTCGCAGCCGCCCTCGCCGCCACCGTTGCCGATGTTGATGAACGCGCCCGGCACCTTCTCCAGCATGTAGGAGAAGTCCTCAGAGGCCATGACGTACGGCCCCTCGCGGTTCATGTTCTCGTGGCCGACGATTTCGGCGGCGACATCGGCGATGAACTTCACCGCATCCTTGTCGTTGACCAGCGGCGGGAAGGCGATGCGCACGTCGGCCTTGGCGCTGCCGCCCAGCGTGTGCGCGATGCCGGCGGAAATCGTCTCGATGCGTTCCTTGATCAGCGCCATGGTCTCCTTGCGGAAGGCGCGGACGGTGCCGCGCAGGATGGCCTCCTGCGGAATGACGTTGTAGGCATCGCCGGAATGCATCTGCGTCACCGAGATCACCGCCGAATCGAGTGGTGCCACGTTGCGCGACACCACGCTCTGCAGCGCCGAGATGATCTGGGTGGCGATGATCACCGGGTCGATGCCGGTTTCCGGCCGCGCGCCGTGGGCGCCCTTGCCGGTGATGTGGATGTCGAACAGGCCGCCGCCCGCCATCTGCGGGCCGGAGCGGATGGCGAACTTGCCGACGTCGAGCTTGGGCCGGTTGTGCATGCCGAAGATCTGTTCGCAGGGAAACTTGTCGAACAGCCCGTCCTTGACCATGGCCTCGGCGCCGCCGCGGCCTTCCTCGGCCGGCTGGAAGATGAGATGCACGGTGCCGTCGAAGTTGCGCGTCGCCGAAAGATACTTGGCGGCCCCCAGCAGCATGGTGGTGTGGCCGTCGTGACCGCAGGCGTGCATGCGGCCCTTGTGCGTGCTGCGATGGTCGAAGGTGTTGAGCTCGTCCATCGGCAGCGCGTCCATGTCGGCGCGGAGCCCAATCGCGCGCGGATTGTTGCCGACCCGGATGGTGCCCACGACACCGGTCTTGCCGATGCCGGTCGTGACCTCGAGGCCCCACTCCTTCAGCTTTTGCGCCACGATGGTGCTGGTCCGCTCCTCCTCGAAGCCGAGTTCGGGATGGGCATGGATGTCGCGCCGAATGGCGGTCAGCTCGTGGGCGAAGGCTGCGATCTTGGGTTCGATATTCATGAATCAGGACTCCAACAGGAAGGACGTCAGTACACGACAAAATTCGGCGCCGTGCACGTGCGGATAGAAGTGGCCGCCGTCGGGCAGCACGTAGGATCGGGCCTCAGGGATCAAACGCACCAGCTCTTCCGTGAAATAGAGCGGCGTCACCATATCGTCCCGGGCGCAGATCGCCAGGGCCCGTGCTTTCACCTGCTGCAACTGGTCGTACCGGTCGTGCGCGATGATTGCGGCAATACGCGACAGCATGATCTCGGGCTCCGGGATGGTCTCCTTGGCCTTCGCCTCGGCTGCCGCCAGATCGGCCTCGTGGTCGCGCACCCACCACGGCGAATTGAGCGCCAGCGCACTCGACTTCTGATAGGCGGCCGGCCCCAGTTCGCGCAAGATCATTGCGCGGACCTCGAACGAACGGCGGAAGAAGACATCGGTCCGGGCCCAGGTGGCGCTCAGCACCAGCCGGTCTATGCGGCCGGGATGGTCGATCGCCAGCACCTGGCCCATGGCACCGCCTGTCGAATGCCCGCACCAGTGCACCTTGTCGTAGCCCAGGGCCTCGATCAGCTGCAGCGCATCGTCGGCCATCTGCTCGACACTGTAGGTGAAGCGCGACAGCGTGCTGCGCCCGGTACCGCGATGATCGTGCACGATCACTGTGAAGCGCTTGGCCAATTCGGCCACATTGGCCCCCCAGAAGCGGCCGTCCCCGCCCAAGCCCGACACCAGGAACAACGGCGGGCCGCTGCCGTTCCTTTCATAGTAGAGCTCGGCGCCATCACGCAGTTTGAACAGTGGCATTTGCACGTCCCCTCGATTTCCTTAAGGTGCCGACCATGGGAGGAAAGCGCAGGATGAAGCGCCTGTCGATTGTCGCGATTGTCCTGCTGGGCGGCTGCACCGCCGAGCAGCAGCCCCAGACAAACCTGATTCCCCGTCCCGCCCCCGACGATCCGACGCCGCAGGGCATTGCCTATCTCTGCGACGGCCGCAAGGAAGTAGCGGTGGTCTACGCCAAGAACCGCGCCTCGGTGACGCTCGACGGCAGGACCTGGCGCCTCGAATACCAGGCGACCGACCAGGGGTTCCGCTACATCGACACGACCAACGAATGGGCGGGCCGCGACGACCTCGCTACCCTGCGTGAGATCGGCGGCAGTGCGCGGCCGCTGGCCTTCAATTGCCGGCCGAACCGACGCACGACGTAGGCATCACTTCTGCGGCATCACTTCAGCCAGAACCGGATGCCGTAGCTCACCAGCGCGGTCACGCCGACGCCGGCGGCCCACAGGCCCACGACCCACAAGAGCTGGCGCGTTCTCGTTGTCTTTGGGGGACTCACCTCAGTGGTAGCCTTCATGGCCGGTCTTGCCTCGGAACACCCAGTACGAATAGGCGGTGTAGGCGAGGATGATCGGCACCATCACCAGCACGCCGGGCAGCATGAACTTCAGGCTGACGTTGGGCGCGGCGGCATCCCAGATCGAGACCGACGGCGGCACGACATAGGGATATAGGCTGACGCCGAGGCCGGCGAGGCCCAGCGTGAACAGGGCCAACGCCATCAGGAAGGGCGTGTAGTGATGCTGGCGCTGCAGGCTCACGAAGAAGATGGCCGTGGCAATGACGACCAGCAGCGGCACCTGGGCAGTGAACAGGACCTGCGGCCAGGCGAACCAGCGCAGCCAGTAGGCCTCGCGCAGGAACGGCGTCCAGGCGCTGACCACCGCCATCGCCAGGATCACCGCGATACCCAGCCGGAAGGCGAGCCGGTAGCAGCGCTCCTGCAACGTGCCCTCGCTCTTCATGATCAGCCAGGTGGCACCGAGCAGGCCATAGCCGAAGACCAGGCTGACCCCGACCATCAGGCTGAACGGCGTCAGCCAGTCGAACCAGCCGCCGGCATAGCCGCGGTCCTGGACCGCGATCCCCTGCAGCAACGCGCCCAGGATGATGCCCTGCGCGAGGGTGGCGACCACCGAGCCGAGGTTGAAGGCGACGTCCCAGTAGGGACGGTGCGCCGGATCGCGCCAGCGGAACTCGAAGGCGACACCGCGGAACACCAATGCCAGCAGCATGGCTATGATCGGCGCGTAGAGCGCCGAGAAGATCACACCGTAGGCCAGCGGAAAGGCCGCCAGCAGGCCACCGCCGCCCAGCACCAGCCAGGTCTCGTTGCCGTCCCATACGGGCGCGATGGAGTTCATGGCGCTGTCGCGCTCGCGGCCGGCGGGGATCATCGGGAACAGGATGCCGATGCCGAGGTCGAAACCATCCATCACGACGTAGGCATAGATCGCAAAGGCGATGATGAAGGCGAAGAAGATGGGCAGGTCGAGGGTGAACGGCATGATCAGGCCTCCCCGCCCGTCGCGAGTTTTTCCGCCACAGCGGGTGACGGGGTGATGCCCGCCGCCCGCACCGGCTCGCCACGATTCGGACCGAGCTCGCCGCGGTGCGGCGGATGGCTCATCAGCTTCAGGATGTAGAAGGTACCGGCGCCGAATACGACGAAGTAGACGATGACGAAGGCCAGCAGTGAGGCCGCGACCGCCGGCGCATCGAGCCGCGAGGCCGAATCGGCGGTGCGCAGCAGGCCATGCACCGTATAGGGCTGGCGGCCGACTTCCGTGGTCACCCAGCCGGCGATCACCGCCACGAAGCCCGCCGGCCCCATCGCCAGCGCGAAGCGATGCAGCAACGGCCAGTCATAGAGCCGGCGCCTCGCGCGAGCGAGCAGGCTGAAGGCGGCAAGCGCCAGCATCAGCATCCCCATGCCCACCATGACGCGGAAGGCCCAGAAGACGATGGCCACCGGCGGCCATTCCTTGCGGTCGACCGAGTCGAGTCCCTTGAGCGGCGCGTCGAGCGAGTGCTTCAGGATCAGCGACGAGGCCTTGGGGATTTCGACCGCATAGAGCGTCTTGGCCGCGGCCTGGTCGGGCCAGCCGAACAGGATCAGCGGCGCTCCGTCGGGATAGCTCTTGAAGTGACCTTCCATGGCCATGACCTTGACCGGCTGATGTTCGAGCGTGTTCAGCCCGTGCTGGTCGCCGGCGAAGATTTGTAACGGCGCCACCACGGTGATCATGCCCATCGCCATCGAGAACATGACGCGCGCGCCGTCGTTGGCCCCTCCTTTGTCCGACTTCGCCCGCAGCAGGTGCCAGGCACCGACCGCGCCGACCACCAGCGCCGTGGTGAGATAGGCGCCGAACACCGTATGGACCAGCCGGTAGGGAAAGGACGGATTGAAGATCACGGCCAGCCAGTCGACAGGCACGAACTGGCCGCCGGCATTCATGGCAAAGCCGGCCGGCGTGTGCATCCAGCTGTTGGCCGACAGGATCCAGAAGGCCGAGATGAAGGTACCGACCGCGACCGCCAGGGTGGCCACGAAATGCAGCGTCCGGCCGACGCGGTTCATGCCGAACAGCATGACGCCCAGGAAGCCCGCCTCGAGGAAGAAGGCGGTCAGCACCTCGTAGGCCATCAGCGGCCCGATGACCGGGCCCGCCTTGTCGGAGAAGGCCGCCCAGTTGGTGCCGAACTGGTAGGCCATGACGATGCCCGAGACCACGCCCATGCCGAAGGCCAGCGCGAAGATTTTCAGCCAGTACTTGAAAAGGTCGAGATAGATCTGCCGGCCGGTCCACAGCCACAGCGCTTCGAGTACGGCGAGGTAGCTCGCGAGCCCGATCGAAAACGACGGAAAGATGAAATGGAACGAGACGGTGAAGGCAAACTGCGCCCGGGCCAGCACGATCGCATCGAAGGCTTCGAACATGGCGCTCCCCTCGCGCCGGGCATTGTACTCCTAGCCGAAAGCGTCGAACACCTCGGCGATGGCGTCGCGGCCAAGACCGGCCCTGAGACAGGTCTCCAGCAGCACACGCGCCTTCAAGGGGTGCACCCGGCCGCCCCAGATCAGGCCGGCCTTGCGTAGCGCGATCTCCGAACTGGGACCACCGTAGGTTTGTCGCAGCATCGGCCCGCCGCCGGCGCGCGGCGAGACGACCGTCGGCAGCAGGCCTGCGAGCTGCGCCACCAGCGGCGCGATGCGCTCGGGCACGTGCCCGCCGCCCATGGCGCCAAGCACGACGCCGCGGTAGCCCAACTGGTCGCGATGATCGAGCATCGCCTCCAGCATGAAGCCCGGCTCGTCGAGCCCCAGCCAGAGGAGCGCCACGGGCTGCCCCCTGGTGCCGGCCACGTCGCCGATCCGGGCGCGGGCGTGCGTCATCGCATCGCGTACCGGCAAGGAAAGCGGCACCACGCGATCCTCGACAAGGGCTGCGAGCGGGCCGGTCTGAGGTGCTGCAAAGGCATTCAGTCGCGTCGGATGGACCTTGAGCACATCGGCGGCCGCATAGACCTCGTCCAGCATTACCGCCATCACGCCCAACGCCTTCGCATGCGCCCGCACCCAGGGATCGCAGGCGACACGGACGGCCGCCAGCAGGTTGCCCGGCCCGTCGGGCGAGGTGAGCGCGGGGTTGCGCATCGCCGCGGTCACGATCACCGGAATGTCGCGGTCGAGCAGCAGGTCGAGCAGGAAAGCCGTCTCCTCGAGCGTGTCGGTGCCCTGCGTCACGATCACGCCGTCGGCATCGAGCGCAGCAATTTTCGCCGCCAACGCATGGATCTGATCGAAGCCCAGCGAATGGCTGCCGACCCTCGACACCGTCTCGGCATCGATCGCCGCCAGCGTCGCCAGAGCGGGCACCGCCGCCACAAGATCGTCGGCACCCAGTCCCATCTGCATGGCGCCCGTGGCGTCGGGCCGCGTGGCGATGGTGCCGCCCAGCGCCAGCACTTTTATGCGCGGCAATGTCATGTGAGCCTCAAGGAGCGAAAGAAGCGTTCGGCCTCGGGCGCGCGCATGGCATCGGCCGGCGCGAGATAGCCCAGCGACACGAAGCGGCGGCCCTTCAGCAGCGAGAGCTGGCGCAACGCGCTGCCGCCGGCAATCGGGCCGATCGCTTCGACGGCGGTCGCGCCCTGCACGTCGCGCCAATCGACCTTGCTCCATTTGCCGCCCTCGAGGCGCTGGGCACGGTCGTCGAGTGCGATCTGAAGGTTGGCGCGCGGCCGCGACACGTCGACGTCGGCGGGATAGAGCGCGGTCTGCGCCACGAAGGAGAGCCGGCGGTATTCGAGACTGTAGGAATGGTAGACGAAGGCCGTGCCGGCCGGCGTCGTCGTGTCGATCACCTTGTAGATCGGCCGTCCCGGCATATCGACCAGGAAGGAATTGTCGGTATCCTGCACCGCAAGCCAGCCGGTCTGGGCCGCAGCCTCACACGCCACGATCACCACCAGAGGCAAGGCCACTGCCTGTCGGCGCAACATGCTCATTCCGCGGCTTGCCGCGTTCCGAACTTCTCTCGCGCCTGTTCGGCGGTGTAATAGCCGCGCGCTACATCACGGGCGATCGATCCAGGGTCGCGCTTCGCGGGATCGCCGAAGCCGCCGCCGCCCGGCGTCGACACGCGCACCACGTCGCCGACGCCGATCTCGATATCCTGGTCCTTGGAAAGGTGCAGCGGCCGGTAGGTCTTGCCGCCCTGGATCACGGCCACGGTGTTGACGCCACCCGCGGCGCCGCCCAGCGCGCCCTGCGGGCCAGTTCGGCCGTGGTCCATCACCATCGAGACCCGCGCCTCGCCACGCCTGAGCTTGATGGCGTAGTTGATGCCGAAGCCGCCACGGAATTCACCAGCGCCGCCCGAACCTTCGCGCAGCGAGAACTCCTCGAACAGGATCGGATAAAACTGCTCCAGCACCTCGACCGGCGGCATCTTGGAGATGCCGATGGTCGAACAGCCGTTGCTGAGGCCGTCGCCGCCCTGGAAGCCGCCGTAACCGCCGCCGGTAAAGAGATACATGATGTAGGAGCGGTTGCGCTCGGGATCGAAGCCGCCGACGCCGAGATTGCCCGACGTGCCCGCGGGAGCTGCGAACAGAATGTCGGGGATCGCCTGCGTAAGTGCCGCGAACACCGCTTCGGCGATGCGCTGGCTCACTTCGGCCGCACAACCCGAGACCGGCCGCGGATACCTGGCATAAAGGAACGTGCCCTCGGGCTCGACGATCTGCAGCGGCTCGAAGGTGCCGGCATTGATCGGCACCTCGGGAAAGATGTGCTTTATGGCGAGATAGATCGCCGACTTGGTCGTGGCGATGACGCTGTTCATCGGCCCGCGGCAGGGCGGGCTCGAGCCCGTCATGTCGAAGGTGAGGGTCTCGCCCTTCTTCGTGACCTTCATCTTGATCGTGAGCGGTTCGTCGACCACGCCGTCGCTGTCGACCTGAGAGGTGCCCTCGTAGACACCGTCAGGAATGCCGGCAATCTTGGCCCGCATCTGGCGCTCGGCGCGATGGCGCATTTCGGCGATCGCCGCCCGCACGACATCGGCGCCGTAGCGGTCGATCAGCGCGGTCAGCCGCACCTCGCCGGTCGTGAGTGCGGCGGCCTGGGCCTTGATGTCGCCGATGCGCTGGTCGGCGATGCGGATGTTGCTAAGGATGATCGAGAGGATCTCCTGGTCCATCTCGCCCTTCTTGAAGAATTTTATCGGCGGCAGGCGCAGACCCTCCTGCTCCACTTCCGTGGCGCTGGCCGAGAAGCCGCCCGGCACCATGCCGCCGACGTCGGGCCAGTGGCCGGTGTTGGCGAGCCAGGCGAAAACCTCGCCCTTGTAGAAGAACGGCTTTACGAACCGCACATCCATCAGATGGGTGCCGCCGAGGTAGGGATCGTTGACGATGAAGACGTCGCCCGGCTCCACCCTTCCTGCATAGTGGGTCTTCACCCGGTCTATGACGGCTCGGGTCGAAAATTGCATGGTGCCGACGAAGACCGGCAGCCCCAATTCGCCCTGCGCGATCAAGGACCCGTCGGTCGCGTCGTAAATACCGTCGGAGCGGTCCATGCCCTCGGAAATCACCGGTGAAAAAGCCGCACGGACGAAAGCCAAGTCCATTTCGTTACAGACCTGGATCAGGCCGTTCTGGATGACGGTCAAGGTGACGGGATCGAGGTTGGCCATGCCCGAATCACTAGCACAGCCCATGCCCGGCTGCGCTATAGTCAGGGTCTAATTTCCCCTCTTTTGAAATGGGTTCCCATGAACGCGCCTTTCGCTGCGGATAATCTTGATTTGATGAAATTCGGCGTCGGCCAGCCCGTCCCCCGCCAGGAAGACCCGACGCTGCTGAAGGGCGAGGGCCGCTACAGCGACGACGTCAATCTCGAGAACCAGGCCTGGTGCGTGATGGTGCGCAGCCAGGTGGCGCACGGGATCATCAAGGGCATCGACACCGAGGAAGCGCGCCAGATGCCGGGTGTGCTCGGCGTCTGGACCGGCGCCGACCTCAATGCCGCCGGCTACGGCGCGCTGAAGACGGTGATGATGGTGCCCAATCGCGACGGCTCGCCGATGAAGACGCCGACGCGCTATTCTCTTGCCACCGACAAGGTGCGCTTTGCTGGTGATCCGGTGGCCTTTGTCGTCGCCGAGACGCAGGCGCAGGCCAGGGACGCGGCCGAGGCGGTGTTTGTCGATATCGACTCCCTGCCCGCCGTCACCGACGCGCGCGAGGCCGCCCAGCCCGGTGCACCCGTGGTGTTCGACGACGTGCCCGGCAATGTCTGCGCCGATTTTCACTCCGGCGACACGCCCAAGGTCGAGGAAGCCTTCGCCAAGGCGGCACACGTCACGCGCCTGCGGCTGATCAGCAACCGCATCGTCGTCTGCGCCATGGAGCCGCGTTCGGCGGTCGCCTTCTACGACAAGGCGAGCGACCGCTACACCTTCCAGGCCGGCAATCAGGGCGTATTCGGCCTAAAGCACCAGATGGCGGCACTGCTCGGTATCAAGCCGGCCCAGATGCGCATCCTCACCGGCAATGTCGGTGGCTCGTTCGGCATGAAGGGTTCGCCCTATCCCGAATATGCCGGCCTGTTCCATGCCTCGAAGATCCTCGGCCGGCCGGTGAAGTGGACCGACGACCGCAGCGGCAGCTTCCTGTCCGACCAACACGGCCGAGACCACGACTTCGATGCCGAACTGGCATTGGACAAGGACGGCACCTTCCTCGCCGTGCGCCTTGTCGGCTACGCCAATCTCGGCGGCTATCTTTCGAACGTCGGCGCGGCGATGGGCGCGCTCGGCGTCACCCGCAATCTCGCCGCGATCTATCGCACGCCGCTGATCTCGGTCTCGACCAAGGTCTGCTTCACCCACACCTCGCCGATCGGCGCCTATCGCGGCGCGGGGCGGCCCGAGGCCAACTACTTCATGGAACGGCTGATCGACACCGCGGCGCGCGAGATGGGCATCGACCAGGTCGAGATGCGCAAGCGCAACCACATCAGGCCGGAGGAGATGCCCTACAAGACCGCGTCGGGCACAGTCTATGACTCGGGTGAGTTCACCGCCCTGCTCGACAAGGCGCTGAAGCTCGCCGACGTCGACGGCTTCGCCGGCCGCAAGGCCGAGAGCAAGGCGCGCGGCAAGCTGCGCGGCATGGGTATCGGCGACTACCTCGAAGTGACGGCGCCGCCGACCAACGAGATGGGCGGTATCCGCTTCGAGCCCAACGGCGACGTCACCATCATCACCGGCACGCTGGATTACGGCCAGGGCCACTGGTCGGCCTTCGCCCAGGTGCTCACGACCAAGCTCGGCATCCCGTTCAAGAAGATCAAGCTGATCCAGGGCGACAGCGACCTCCTGATCGCGGGCGGCGGCACCGGCGGTTCCAAGTCGATCATGGCGTCAGGTGCTGCGATCGTCGAAGCCTCCGACAAGGTGATCGACAAGGGCAAGCAGATCGCGGGCGTGGCGCTCGAAGCCTCGGCCGCCGACATCGAATTCCAGGCCGGCCGCTTCACCATCGTCGGCACCGACCGCGGCATCGGCATCATGGAGCTGGCCGAGCGGCTGCAGGGCGGCATGAAACTGCCCGAGGGCGTGCCCGCCACGCTCGACGTCAGCCACGTTCACGAGGCAGCGCCCTCGGCCTTCCCCAACGGCGCGCATGTCGCGGAAGTCGAGATCGATCCCGACACCGGCGTCGTCGATGTCGTGAAGTACACGATGGTCGGCGACTTCGGCACGGTCATCAATCCGCTATTGGTCGAGGGCCAGAGCCACGGCGGCGTGGTGCAGGGCATCGGCCAGGCGATGTTCGAGCACGTCGTCTACAGCGAGGAAGGCCAGCCGCTGACCGGCAGCTTCACCGACTACGCCCTGCCGCGCGCCGACACGGTGCCATTCTTCGCGATGGGCTACCATTCGGTGCCGGCCAAGACCAACGTGCTAGGCGCCAAGGGCTGCGGCGAGGCGGGCTGCGCGGGCTCACTGCCGTCGGTGATGAACGCCATCGTCGACGCGCTGGGCGGCAAGCACATCAACATGCCGGCAACGCCCGAGCGCGTGTGGGAGGCGCTGAACTCCTGACCGGAATCCGGTCAGTCGCTCGCACCATCGCAGGTCGAGAGCTGATTGGAGCACGGCGACAGCGACCAGCCGCGCAGGGGCTTGCCGCCCCAGGTGCCGGTCACCTCGAGATACTTGCCGTCGCAGGCATGCACGGTCGACACGAGGAAACTGTCAGGCCCCCTATTGGGGCCTGACAGGTCGGCCACGGCCGGGGCATCGCGGCGTGGTGCCGACCGCAAGGTGCGGTTGCCCAGCACGACGCCGACGAGCCTTCCCGACATCCAGCCACGCCCGTCGGCGGCGTTGGCGGCATCGAGCTTCAGGCCCGATTTCGGATCCGGCTTCTGAATGAGCAACCAGCCATCCTTCGAGCCGACGACTTCGAATTCGACACCTTCATAAGTGTTCGGCCCAAGCAAGGTACGCGGCGCCAGCCGGCCGATGACCGGTGCGTCGGCGCGAGGCGCGCTTCTGACGTTCGTTCCCGCCGGATCGATGTCGGTCGAGTAGCCGCGTGTCCGACATTGCGACGCGCCCACCGTATCGAGGGGTGCCGCATTCGCCGTAACCTGGGCCAGGGTCAGAAGACCACCCAGCGTCACGGCGAAGAGGCAGTGCGTCACGCCGGTCAGGCCGGCGTGAACATCGGCAGCGGCGGGCCGCCGTCGGTCGCCTTGAAGACCAGCTTCACCGCCTGCTCGCACTTCAGCTTGTCGAAGTCGCAGTCGACGATGTTGGTCACCATGCGTGGGCCCTCGGCCAGGGTCACGTAGGCCATGGCATAGGGCACCGGGGCGCGACGCATGACGCTGTAGGAATAGAGCGTGCCCTTGCCCGAGGCCTCGATCCATTCGGTCTTGTCGCTGAAGCAGAAGGGACAGATCGTGCGCGGATAGTGATGCGCCTGGCCGCAGCTCGTGCATTTGCGCACCAGCAGCTTGCCCGTGGCGGCGGCATCCCAATAGGCCTGCGTCTCCTGGCTGACCGCCGGGGCCGGCAGCTTTCTCTCTTGCGCGGCCATGGTCTACTCCCTTTCCAGAATGACGGTGGCGCTGCCGTGGCGCAGGCCGAGCGAGCCGCCCGTGCCGTGCGCGACGGCGAGATTGCAGTTCTTCACCTGCACGGCGGGATGGGCCTCGCCGCGCAATTGCCGGACGGCTTCCAGCACCTTGGTGAGGCCGCCGCGATTGCCGGGATGGTTGCTGCAGAGCCCGCCACCATCGGTGTTGAACGGCAGCTTGCCGGTGCCCGCGATCAGGTTGCCGTCGGCCACGAAAGCGCCGCCCTTGCCCTTCTCGCAGAAACCGAGATCTTCCAGCTGCATCAGCACCGTGATGGTGAAGCTGTCGTAGATCGAGGCGTACTTGATGTCGGCAGGCTTGACGCCCGCTTCGGCGAAGGCCGCGGCGCCCGAGAAGCGTGCGCCCGAGTAGGTGAGATCGACCTTGCCGCCCATCTGGGTTTTTACGAACTCGCCGGCACCGATCAGCTTGACCTTGGGCCGCTTGAGCTTGGCCGCGATCTCTGGCGCCACGACCACGATCGCGCCGCCGCCATCGGTGATGACGCAGCAGTCGAGCCGGTGCAGCGGATCGGAGATCATCGGCGAGTTCACCACCTCCTCGACCGTCACCACGTCGCGCAGCAGCGCGTGCGGATTGTGCTGGGCGTGATGCGAGGCCGCGACCTTGATCCAGGCAAGCTGTTCGGACGTGGTGCCGAACTCGTGCATGTGACGCATGGCGCACATGGCGTACATGTTCACGACCGTCGGCCCGTAGGGGAACTCGAACGGCTCGTCCGGAGTCGGCGTGCCACCGCGCGAGCGCGGCACAGTGCCGGTCGCCATGCCCTCGGCGCGCGGCCGGCCGGCCAGCGTGATCAGCGCCACCTTGCACTTGCCGGCGGCGATCGCCTCGGCTGCATGGCCGACGTGGAGCACGTAGGAGGAGCCACCGGTGTCGGTCGAATCGACGTGGCGCGGCTTCAGCCCCATGTACTCGACCATCGACATCGGCCCCAGGCCGGGCGCATCGCCGGCGCAGAAATAGCCGTCGACGTCGTCCTTGGTGAGGCCGGCGTCCTCGAGTGCGCCCTTGGCGCACTGGGCGTGGATTTGCGCCAGCGAGATGTCCTTCGCGAGCCGCGTCGGATGCTCGTAGATGCCGGCAATATAGGCTTTGCCCTTGATACTCATCGGCAGGCCGTCCCCCTGGTCATTGTGCGGTGCACATGTTGGGGGATCGGGGGCCCGCAGGAAAGTGCGCTCTTTCGCTGCGAAAAACGATGTCAGGCCAGGCGAAATAAACCTGAGGCCGCGAAGACCTTTAGTCGTCTCGCGCGAGGACGGCTTCCCAGACCGCTTTCGGGCGGTCGTATCTGTCGATCATCCTTTCCTCGATGCCGAGCGTGGACCAGCCGGACGCAAACAGCCGATCCACGGCCGCGCGATCGAAGAACCGCTTGGGCTCGCCATCGACGAGATAATAGTTCTCCGCGATCGGCGGATGACCGCTCGCCCCGAAATGATGGTCTTTTGTCGAATTGAGCCGGCACAGCAGGATGCCGTCCGGACGCAGCACCTGTCGTATGCGCTCGACCAGTCCGGTCGTCTCCGGCCAGGAGAAATAATGTAGCGAGAGACTCGCCAGCACCACGCCGGCGCTGGTCACCGGCCACGGCGACTGGATGTCCTGGCAATGGAATTCGGCCGACGGCGCACGCATCCTCGCGTTGCCGATCGCCTTGGCCGACAGATCGATGCCGACGACCTTGTGTCCGGCCGCGACCAGCACCTCGCTGTCGCGCCCGCCGCCGCAGCCCAGTTCGAGAATGGGAAGGCCCGCGGCGCGCTCGCCGATCAACGGCAGCCAGCTCGCCAGCCAGTCGTCCTTAGTCACCCGCAACATCGCGCGCGCCCGGCGTGCGACTGCGGAATTCCTCGGGTGCCTCGCGGCCGGCGTCGGTGAAGGCCTTCTTCACCGCCGCGACGTTGGGACCGAAGATGCCCTTGCGGTTGTCCTTGGCCCACTGGTTCGAGTTGACGATGGTGTCGAGCGACCCCTGGAAGCGCGGCATGACATAGCGCGCGAACAGCTCGTAGGAGCGCAGGATCTGCTCGCGCGTCGCCCATTCGTTGGCGCGGAACAGCACACCGCCGAAGCCGCCGTTGGAGAAGCCGAGCAGCCGCTCGATGCCCTTGGCAACGGTGTCGGGCGAACCGACGAGTGTGGTGCCCATCTTCACGCCGTCGCGCAGCGGATCGTCGGCGCGGCCCGGCGGGCGGCCGAGCGTGTCCTCGAAATAAGTGATGGTCTCGTTGCGCTCGCCCTTGTGGACCTGGCGCAGCGCCTCCTCGTCGTCATCGGCGACGTGGCAGTTCACAACCACGCGCCACTTAGAGCGGTCGGCCGTGTGGCCGTGCTTGGCCGCGGTCTCCTCGTAGATGCCCCATTGCTTGCCCAGCATCTCCGGCCCGCCCGGAATGCCGGCGCCGATCGACAGCACGCCGAGGCCATGCTTGCCGGCGGCAATCATGCCGGAGGGAGTGATGGTGCTGGCGCAGGCGATGGGGAAATGCGGGTAGCTGTAGGGCGCCAGATGAAGCCGCGCTTCCTTCAGTTCGAACCAGTCGGTCTTCATGGTGACCGGCTCCTCGCACTTCAGCAGCGCCATGATGGCGGCCAAGGCTTCTTCCATGCGTGGCCGCTGCGTCGAAGGCTCGATGCCCATCATGTAGGCATCCGACGGCAGCGCGCCCGGGCCGCAACCCAGCATCGTCCGGCCGCGCGACATATGGTCGAGCTGCACGAAGCGGTTCGCGACCATCAGCGGGTGGTGATACGGCAGGCTGGTCACGCCGGAGCCGAGGCGGATGTAGCGCGTGCGCTCGATGGCGGCGCCGATGAAGATTTCCGGCGAAGCGATGGTCTCCCAGCCGGCGGAATGATGCTCGCCGATCCAGGCCTCGTCATAGCCCAGCTCATCGATCCACTCGATCAGCTCCATGTCGCGCGCCATGCCGAGCGTCGGATTCTCGCCGACGCGATGGAACGGCGCCAGGAAGATGCCGAAGGTGAGCCCCTTGTGATTGCCGGTCTGTGCCATGAAATCCCCGCGAAATTCGTCCGTAGACCGGCACAGTAGCACACGCCACGATACGCAGAAGATGAGCAACGATACCGCCCTGCCGCTGGCACGCTTCACGATCCTCGAGGTGAACGACACTGATGTGCCGCTCTGCCTGCGTTTGGCGACGTCGCTCGCCGCCAAGATCGCGGCCGACCTCGGCGCATCGGTGCTCAAGATCGAGCCACCGGGCGGCGACCCGGTGCGGCGCGCACCGCCATTCCTGCCGCAAGGCGAAAGCGCACTCTTTCAGTTCCTCAACACGTCGAAGCGCTCGCTGGTGCTCGACCTGGCAAGCGACGCAGGCCGCGCCGCATTGAAAGGCCTGCTCGACAAGGCCGATGCCGTGCTGTTCGAGGAGCCGGCCGGCTCGGCGCCACTGCTGCGTGCCTCGCGCGCGACGCCGATCGAGATTGCAGCGTTTCCGGTCGAGATGAACGCCGCCACCCGGCCGGTCAGCGAATTCGCGATCCTGGCGCTGGGCGGGCTGCTGCACATGGTGGGCGAACCCGAGCGCAAGCCGCTGCGGCTGGGCGGCCATCAGGCTTCCTATGCCGCCGGCCTCACAGCCTTTACCGGCCTTGCCGCAGCCCTTGCCTCCCGCGATTCAGGCCAACCCGCTTCGCCTGTCCGCGTGTCACTGGCCGAAGTGATGCAATGGGTGAACTGGAAGGCTGTATCCGGCGCCGACGCCAGCGGGGTTTCGCCCGGCCGCGAGGGCAGGAACTCGGAGTTCCAGATCGTGCCGTGTCGCGACGGTCATGTGGCCGTCGTCTACACCGTCACGCAATGGCCAGCGACGCGCGCCCTGATCGGCGATCCGCGCCTCGCCGACGCGAAGTTCAACACCCGGGCCGGCCGCCGCCAGAACATCGCCGAGCTGTACGAGATCATCACGCCGTGGTTCGCGGACAAGACACGGGCGGAGATCCAGCAGACCGCGCAGGCCAAGGGCGTGCCATTCGGTCCGATCTTTTCGCCAGCGGAACTGCTCCAGACCGAACAATACGTCGCGCGGAGCTTCCTGGCCGACATGGAGCATCCGACACAGGGCACTTTGCGCCTGCCGCAACTGCCCGTGCAGTGGAACGGCCGCTCCTTCGCGCCGCGGCCAGCTCCGGTTCTTCCTCCTCCCCATTCAAATGGGGAGGTGCCCTCGTCACACGAGGGCGGAGGGGTCATGAGCCATAGCTCGCGGCTTATGACCCCTCCGTCGCGGATGACCGCGACACCTCCCCATCTGAATGGGGAGGCGAAGAACCTGAGCCGTCCCCTCACCGGCATCCGCGTCCTCGACTTCGGCCTGCTGACGGCGGGCGCCAACACGTCGGCCATGCTGGCCGACCTCGGCGCCGACGTGATCAAGATCGAATCGGGCGCCTATCTCGATCCTTTCCGCGTCGTCGGCAAACCCGATGACGACGACGGCTGGTGGAACCGCTCGCCGCAGTTCCGCTTCACCAACCGCAACAAGCGCGGCCTGGCGCTCAACCTGAAGGCGCCCGAGGGCCAGCGCGTCATCCGCGAGCTGGCGGCCCATTGCGATGTCGTGGTCGAGAACTTCCGCCGCGGCGTGCTCGACCGCGCAGGCCTCGGCTACAGGGACCTGAGCGCCGCCAACCCGCGCCTCGTCTTCGCCGCCATCTCGAGCCAGGGCGACACCGGGCCGGAGCGCATGAACGTCTCATTCGGTTCGACGCTCGACGCCACCTCCGGTATCGCCTCGCTCACCGGCTACGAGGGCGAGGAGCCGCGCATCTCCGGCATGGACGTGAACTACCCCGACCAGATCGTGTCGCTGTTCGCCACCGGCATCGTGATCACGGCCGTCATGGAAGCGCGCCGCACCGGCCGGGGCGCGTTCCTCGATTTCTCGCAACGCGAGGTCGCGTCCTTCACCTTGGGCGAGGAGATCCTGGCGGCGTCGGCCGATCCCGCACGGCCCAACGGCCGGCGCGGCAACCGGGAAGAAGGCGTGGCCCAGCAGGATGCCTATCGCTGCAAGGATGGGCGCTGGATCGCCGTCACCCTCGACCGGCCTGATGCGACACTTGAAGCCGTCTGCGCCGGCCTCGACAGTGCCACCGCTGTCGCCGCCCTTCTGGCGCGCGGCATCGCGGCCGCCCCCTGCAACCACGGCAACGATCTTCTGCGCAACACGGCGCTGCAGGGCGTGACGCTCGTGCGCGACGAGCGCGGTGGCCTCGTGAAGGGCCTGCCCTATCGTCTCGGCGGCAAAGGCATCAGTATCGAACGTCCCGGGCCCGACCTCGGCCAGCACACGAGCGAGGTGCTGCGCGAATTGCTGGGCTACGACGAAGAACAGTTGAGGAAATTGGCGGAGGCAGGCGTCACCTCGACGACGCCGGCAATCGGAGACCTATAGTTCACATAATTGTCACCCTGGGCGAAGCGAAGGGTCTTTGGGTGACGTCTGCAAGAAGATCCTTCGCTTCGCTCAGGATGACAAATTATGGCGCGCGCTGAAGTGAAGAAACTGATGGAGCGCATGGCGATCCCCGCCATCGCCGCCCCCATGTTCCTGGTGTCCAATCCTGCACTCACACTCGCCTGCTGTGCCGAGGGGGTCATGGGCAGCTTCCCGGCCCATGGCACGCGCAGCCGCGAGGAGTTCCAGGCCTGGCTCAACGAGATGCAGGAAGGCATGAAGCGCCTCGAGGATTCGGGGAAAAAGCCGGCCCCCTGGGCGGTGAACCTCGTGGTTCATGCCTCCAATCCGCGCTACCCCGGCGATCTCGAACTGGTCGAGAAGTACAAGGTGCCGGTGGTGCTGACGTCGAAAGGCGCCCCGGGCGACGCCATCAAGCGCATCCATGGCTGGGGCGCGGTGGCCCTGCACGACATCGCCAATCGCCGTCACGCCGAGAAGGCGCTGGAAGCCGAGGTCGACGGCGTAATCGCCGTGGCCGGCGGCGCCGGCGGTCACACCGGCACCATTAATCCCTTCGCCCTGATGAACGAGGTGCGCCAGTTGGGTGATCACTTCGCCATCGTGCTGGCGGGCGGCCAGACCACCGGCCGCGACGTACTGGCGGCCGAGGCGATGGGCGCCGACCTCGCCTATATCGGCACGCGCTTCATCGCCACCCGGGAAGCGATGGCCGCCGCCGCGCACAAGGACATGATCCTGAAAACGCGCGCGACCGACGTCTTCCTCACCGCCTCGATCGACGGTGCGCCGGCCAACTGGCTGACGCCCAGCCTTCTGGCGGCCGGCGTCGACCTCGACGTGCTGCGCACGACCTTGCCGGGCAAGATCGTGGCGGCGCAGGAGAACAAGAAGCGCTGGAAGGACATCTATACGGCGGGCCACGGCGTCGGGACCATCGAGGACATTCCCGCCGCCGGCGACCTTTGCCGCCGCCTGATCCAGCAGTATCGCGAGGCGAAGTCTGAAATGGGGCGCGCGCTGGCCAAGTCTGTCGCGGCATAGACTGGAGCCGCTTCCCTGCTCTAGGCTCCCCGCTTCGAAAGTCGGGGGAACATTCGCGTGAAGACAAAGGCAGCGGTCTGTTACGAAGCCGGCAAGAACCTCGAAATCGAGACCGTCGATCTCGAAGGGCCGAAGTTCGGCGAGGTGCTGGTCGAGATCAAGGCATCCGGCGTCTGCCACACCGACGAATTCACGCGTTCCGGCGGCGATCCCGAGGGGCTTTTTCCGGTGATCTTCGGCCATGAGGGCGCGGGCGTCGTGGTCGACGTCGGGCCCGGCATCGTGTCACTCAAGAAGGGCGACCATGTGATCCCGCTCTACACGCCCGAATGCCGCCAATGTAAGTCGTGCCTCTCGGGCAAGACCAATCTCTGCACCTCGATTCGCGCCACCCAGGGCCAGGGCGTGATGCCCGACGGCTCGTCGCGGTTCTCGATCAAGGGCAAGAAGATCCATCACTACATGGGCTGCTCGACCTTCTCGAACTACACCGTGCTGCCCGAGATCGCGCTGGCGAAAATCCGGCGCGACGCGCCGTTCGACAAGGTCTGCTACATCGGCTGCGGAGTCACCACCGGCATCGGCGCCGTGATCAACACCGCCAAGGTCGAGCCTGGCGCCAACGTCGTGGTCTTCGGCCTGGGCGGCATCGGCCTCAACGTGCTGCAGGGTGCCCGCATGGTCGGCGCCAACATGATCGTGGGCGTCGACCTCAATCCCGCCCGCGAGGCACTGGGCCGCAAGTTCGGCATGACGCACTTCGTCAATCCGAAGGAGCTTGGCGACAAGGATCTCGTGGCGCATCTCGTCGAACTGACCGACGGCGGCGCCGACTACAGCTTCGAATGCGTCGGCAACACCAAGCTGATGCGCCAGGCACTGGAATGCTGCCACCGCGGTTGGGGCAAGTCGGTGATCATCGGCGTCGCCGGTTCCGGCCAGGAGATTGCAACGCGCCCCTTCCAGCTCGTCACCGGCCGTACCTGGATGGGCACGGCCTTCGGCGGCGCCAAGGGCCGCCGCGACGTGCCGAAGATCGTCGACTGGTACATGGACGGCAAGATCGACATCGATTCGCTGATCACCCACACCATGCCGGTCGAGAAGATCAACGATGCCTTCGACCTCATGCACCGGGGCGAATCGATCCGCAGCGTCGTCACGTTCTAGGGGGAAGCGCCATGGCGGTTCGCAAGATCGGTGGCGCCACCATCGAGAAAGTCCAGGAGCTCTGCGCCGCAGGCTTTCGGCCCAACCGCATGTTCCCCAGGTTCGACCAGCAGGCCTTCGACGCCCAAAAGGGCTGGATGGTGCCCGACCATGTCGATCCGGGCTCCGACCGCCTCGTCGGCTCCGTGCACACCTGGGTCGTGAAGACTGGCCGCCACACCATCCTGATCGATACCTGCCTCGGCAACGACAAGCAGCGCCACAACGCGGCCTGGAACAAGCTCGACACGCCGTTCCTCAATCGCTTGAAGGCTTGCGGCTGCCCGCCCGAATCGGTCGACTTCGTGATGTGCACGCATCTTCATGTCGATCATGTCGGCTGGAACACCAAGCTCGAGAATGGCCGCTGGGTGCCGACCTTTCCCAACGCGCGCTACCTCTTCGCCAAGCGCGAGTACGCGCATTGGGAGAACGAGCGCAAGACCAAGGACGGCGTCAACGACGGCTCGTTCGACGATTCGGTGTTGCCGATCGTCGAGGCCGGCCGCGCCGTCATGATCGAGAGCGATCACCAGCCCGATCCGCTGCTCACCATCAAAGATTATCCCGGCCATACGCCGGGATCGATCGCCATCAATTTGAAAGACGCCGGCAAACAAGCCTGTTTCTCGGGTGACATCATGCATCACCCGATCCAGGTCTATCATCCCGACTGGTCGAGCCAGTTCTGCTGGGACCAGGAGATGTCGGCGCGCTCCAGGCGCCAGCTCCTGGAGGATTGCGTCGAAAGCAATGCGTTGCTCTGTCCCGCCCACTTCCCTGGCGCCAACGCAGGCTACATCAAGCCGGAAGGCAATGCCTTCAAGATCGAGTGGGATCGATGAGTTCGGTCTTCGCGGGGGGCGCGCCACTCCAGTGGCGCGATCATCCCGTCGATCGACAAAGACGCGCGACTGGAGTCGCGCGCCCCCAGCCGGAGGGCCGATGAAACTCGAACCTCTTCTCACCGGCCTCTCCTTCGGCGAGGGACCGCGCTGGAGGGACGACCGTCTCTACTTCTCCGACTTCTACGTCCATCAGGTCCGGACAGTGGACGAAAGCGGCAAGGCGGAGACGATCGCCGAAGTGCTGGGTCAGCCGTCGGGGCTGGGCTGGCGGCCCGACGGGACGATGCTGATCGTGAGCATGACCGACCGCCGTCTGATGCGCTTCTCGGGCGGCAAGCTCTCGGTCGAGGCCGAGTTGGGGTCGCTGGCGACCGGCCACTGCAACGACATGATCGTCGATGCGAAGGGCCGCGCCTATGTCGGCAATTTCGGCTTCGATCGCCATGCGGGCGAAGCCCAGCGCACGACCTGCCTGATTCGCGTCGACCCCGACGGCTCGGCGCACAAGGCCGCCGACGATCTCCTGTTTCCCAACGGCACCGTGATCACGCCCGATGGCAAGACCATGATCGTGGGCGAGACCTTCGCCCATCGGCTCACGGCGTTCGATATCGCGACCGACGGCACGCTTTCCAATCGCCGCACCTGGGCCACCATCGAAGGCTGCTTTCCCGACGGCATCTGCCTCGACGAAGAAGGCGCCATCTGGGTCAGCGATCCGTTCGGCCGTCGCGTGTTGCGCGTGCTCGAAGGCGGGAAGATCACGCACAGCCTGGATCTCGCACCGCGCGGCGCCTACGCCTGCATGCTGGGCGGCAAGGACCGGCGTACGCTGTTCGTCGTCACCAATTCAAAAAGTGGACCGACCACCGCCCAGACGCTCGAAGGCCGCATCGAAACGATGCGGGTCGACGTTCCCGGTGCCGGACTGCCCTGAGGAGAATGAGATGAAGGGTCCCGAGGACGATGCCGGCCTGGCCGGCAAGGTAGCGATCATTTCCGGCGGCGGCGCTGTGGGCGACGGAATCGGCAACGGCCGGGCAGCGGCGATCCTGCTGGCGCGCGCCGGCGCCAAGGTGCTGGTCGCCGATCTCGATCTGAAGCTCGCCGAGCGCACGGCCGAGATGATCAAGGCCGAGGGCGGCACAGCGGCGGCGCATGCCGGCGACGTCACCAAGGAAGCCGAATGCAAGCGGCTGGTCGATGCCGCGGTTGACCGCTGGGGCCGGCTCGACTTCCTCGACAACAACGTCGGCATCGGCAGCCGCGGCAGCGTGGTCGACGAGAAGCCCGAGGAATACCGGCGCGTGATGCAGGTGAACGTCGAGACGATGTTCCTGCTCTCCAAGCACGCGATTCCGGCCATGATCAAGACGGCCAAGGGCGGCGCCATCGTCAACATCTCGTCGATCTCGGCGCTCAGGCCGCGCGGCCTCACCACCTACACGGTCTCGAAGGCCGCCGTCATCGGCCTCACCCAGGCGATGGCGGTCGATCACGGCAAGGACCACATCCGGGTGAACTGCATCTGCCCCGGCCCGATGTACACGCCGATGGTCAATCGCGGCAACGGCATGAGCGAGGCCAACCGCGCCCAGCGCGCCAAAGCCTCGGTCCTCAAGATCGAAGGCACTGGCTGGGACATCGGCCATGCCGTGCGATTCCTGCTGAGCAACCACGCCCGCTACATCACCGGCCATGTGCTGGTGGTCGACGGCGGCGTGACGCTGCAGGGACCCGAGAGAGATTCGGCGGCCCAATGACGGAACCCACTCCGCAAAAGACTGTCCGCGTTGATTTCAGCCTCAAGTTGACGGGCGTTTTCGCGATTGCGCTCGGAGGCATACTCGTCTTCCTGAACCTGGAGACGTCAAGCCACAGCGTCGCGACCAGTGGATGGCAGCAAGCTTTGAAATCTGACGCGATGGTCTTGGCGCCGGCATGCGTCTTGATTTTCGGGGCCAGCTGGTGCGCATACACATGGACGCATTCAGTTTCGGCGAAGTGGACGCGGACTGCTCTTCTCGCACTCGGCATACCTTGCTTGGCGATTGCATTCTTTGCTCTGGCAGCGGCAATTTTCATGGGTCCCACCATCATCCCTCCTGCGATTGAGTTCGCAGTGAAGAATTTCGGCGTCGTTTGCGTCGCCGCGACGACCCTATGGTCGATTTATTTCGCAGCCAGACACGCTACGTTCCCCGATCCGTTGGATTGGGCAGACAAGAGGAGAAAAGTTTAGATGGCCCGCCTGCCCTATCTCGATGCCGACCAGCTTCCACCCGAACACAAGGAACTTCTCAAGCGGCCCATCAATCTCACGCGGCTGCTCGTCAATTCGCCCGGCATGGCGCGCGCCTTCCATGGTATTGGCGGCTACATCCGCAACAAGAGCACGCTCGATCCACGCCTGCGCGAGCTCGCGATCCTGCAGGTCGGCTGGATGGAGAAGTCGGAATACGAATTCACCCATCACGTGAAGATCGGCAAGGAGTTCGGCGTCACCGACGAGGACATCCAGAACCTCTTCCTCGAGACCGAGGGCAAGCCGTCCAAGCTGGAGCCGCTGGCCAAGGCGGTCCTGAAGGGCGCGCGCGAGATGGTGCGCGAGCTTGCCATGTCAGATGCCACCTTCGCCGAGATCAAGAAGGATCTCAGCAATGAGCACATGACCGACCTGGTGCTCACCATCGCCTTCTACTGCGCGGTGGTGCGCGTGCTCGCCACCATGAAGATGGACAACGAGCCCCACTACAAGGAAGTCCTGAAGCAGTATCCGATTCCGGGAGTAAGCTGACATGCGCCTCAAAGATCGCGTCGCCATCGTCGTCGGAGCCGGCCAGAGCCCCGGCGAGGGCATGGGCAACGGCCGCGCCACCGCCCTCACCTTCGCCCGCGAGGGCGCCAAGGTCCTTTGCGTCGATCACAATCTCAAGTCGGCCCAGGAAACGGTCGAGATGATCGGCGCCAACCAGGGCACGGCAATGGCCTTCAAGGCCGACGTCACCAAGGAGGCCGAGATCAAGGCCATGGTGGCCGATGCGCACGGCCGCTGGGGCCGTATCGACATCCTGCACAACAACGTGGGCGTCAGCCTCTCGGGCGGCGACGCCGAACTGCTGGATATCACCGAGGAAGCCTTCGATCGCTGCGTGGCGATCAACCTCAAGAGCTGCATCCTGGCCGCCAAGCACGTGATCCCGATCATGCGTGCCCAGAAGAGTGGCGCCATCATCAACATCTCCTCGATGGCGGTGATCACCACCTATCCCTATGTCGGCTACAAGGCGACCAAGGCCGCGATGGTGTCCTTCACCGAGCAGCTCGCCTACCAGAACGCCGAGTACGGCATCCGTGCCAACGTCATCCTGCCCGGCCTGATGAACACGCCGATGGCGGTCGACACGCGGGCCCGCACCTTCAAGAAGACGCGCGCCGAAGTCGAGGCCGAGCGCGACGCCAAGGTGCCGCTCGGCAAGAAGATGGGCACCGGCTGGGACGTGGCCAATGCCGCGCTCTTCCTGGCTTCCGACGAGGCGAGCTTCATCACCGGCGTCACCCTGCCGGTGGATGGTGGAGCCAGCGTGCGGCGAGGCTGACCGCGGCGGATGAAGCGCCTCGCCGGAAAGACCGCCCTCATCACCGGTGCCTCCTCGGGCATCGGCCGTGCCATCGCGACCCGATTCCACGCCGAAGGCGCGACACTGCTGCTGATGGATATCACCGAGGCGGTGGTCGAGGGCGGTGAGCCTACGCACAAGATCCTGGACGTGCCCTTCTTCCAGGGCGACGTCTCGAACGAGAAGGACGTCGACGAGGCCGTACGGCAGGCCGCCCTGCCGACGGGGCGGCTCGACATCGTGGTGAATGACGCGGTCATCCGCAGCGGCAAGAAACTCACCGATACCAGCCTCGACGAATGGAACCGGGTGATGGAGGTGAACGTCACCGGCGTCTTCCTGATGTGCCGCGCCGCCGTGCGCCGCATGCTGACGCAGGAGATCCGCAACGAGGCGCGCGGGCGCATCGTCAATATCTCCTCGCAGCACGGCATGATCTCGTCGCCCGAGGATTTCTCCTACGGTGTCTCGAAATCGGCCGTGGTCTATATCACGCGCCAGATCGCCTCGGACTACGGCCGCGACAGCATCATCTGCAACGCCGTGGCGCCGGGCAAAATCCTCACCGGCAAGGGCGGCCGTGCCGTCGAACCGCGCTGGATCGACTACTCGAATGCCCGCACGCCGCTGCCTCGACTCGGCCGCTCCGAGGATGTCGCCAATGCCGCCCTCTTCCTCGCGTCAGATGAGGCGACCTTCATCACCGGCGAGAACCTGATGGTCGACGGCGGCTGGATGGCGAACTAGCCCCCAGCAATCCGCTCAGCACATCGAGGAATGCCCGCACCAGGCGCGCGTTCTGCCGTTCCTTGAGATAGACGACGTGGGCGTAAGTGTAGATTTCCGCGTCCGTCACCGGCAGGGCGTGGATGCGCGGATCGGGGATGTATTCGGCCTCCGACACGACGCCGAGCCCGATCCCCTTGGCCACGGCCTCGCGGATCGATTCACGGCTGCCGATCTCCATCACGACCTTGGGCCGCGTGTCGGCCTCGCGCATCGCCTGATCGAAGGCGCGGCGCGTCGTCGAGCCGGCCTCGCGCACGATCAGGCGCTGCCCTTCCATGTCGCGGGCGCGAAGGGAGCGGCGCTGGGCAAAGGCGTGGCCGACGGGGCACATGACCACGACCTTGTGCCGCCGGTAGGGAATCGCGATCAGCCTTGTGTCGGGATCGACATGCGCCAGCACGGCGACATCGGTGCGGTAGTCCAGCAGGTCGCGCAGCGTGTCGCGTGAATTGGCCACCGTCACCGACACATAGATACCAGGGTAGCGCGCGTTGAAGGCGGCCAGCATGTCCGTGACATGGTACGGGCCCACCGCGCCGACGCGCAGATGACCCGTCTTCAGTCCTCGCGTTTCGTTGAGGTAGTCGGCCGCTTCCTTCTCGTCCGAAAACAGGCGGCGCGTGATGTCGAGCAGGCCGCCGCCGGTCTCGGTGAGTTCGATGCGCCGGCCCCGCCGCACGAAGAGTTCAAGGCCAAATTCGGCCTCGAGCGACTTCACCTGGGTGGTGATGGTGGGCTGGCTGACGCCCAGCGCACGCGCCGCGGCAGTGAAACTCAGCCGCTGGGCGACGGCGTGGAAGGAGCGGAGCTGGGTGTGTCTCATATTGATTTTCTCAATGTCAGTTCAAGAACCTTTGAATTGGATAAATGTGAGACCCGGCCGGAAGATTGTCACCAACAACAAGCAATATCGGGAGAGAGGCGCGGATGTGGCGCTACCGTAATCCGGTCGACGTTAAGTTCGGCGCCGGCGTCTTCGAAACGCTGGGCAAGGTGCTGGCCGGCCGGGCCTATTGCCTGGTGACCTACGACGACGCCAATGGCGGCGGTGTGTTCGCCGACCTGACGCGCCGCGTCGTGGCGCTGGCCGGCTCCCCCGCCGTCATGGTGCGCAACATCGGCCCCAATCCGGATTTCATCGGCTTGGCCAAGTCCTGCCGGACCTATGCCACCTCGGTACGCCCCGTCGAGGCGATCGTGGCGCTGGGCGGCGGCTCGGTGATGGACGCCGCCAAAGTTTTGGCTGCCGCATCGGGAGATTTCGACCGTGTGCGCCGCCACCTCGAGACAGGCGCCGGCGGTGAGGCACTCGGCCGGACGCCGATCATCGCCATCCCGACCACGGCGGGCACCGGCAGCGAGGTCACCTCGTGGGCCACGGTGTGGGACACCGGGGCGATGAAGAAGTACTCGCTGGCTCGCGACACGCTCTATCCCGAGGCGGCGCTGGTCGATCCGCTTCTCACACTCGGCCTGCCGCGCGCCATCACCATCAGCACCGGCCTCGATGCGCTCAGTCACGCGCTGGAAAGCATCTGGAACGTCAATGCCAACCCGGTGTCGGGATCGCTGGCCGAGGTCGCCGCCCGCGAGGTGCTCGACGCCCTGCCGCTGCTGGCCGACGATCTCACGAACGAGGCCCTGCGGACGCGCGTGGCCCGTGCCAGCCTGTTTGCCGGCCTCGCCTTCTCCAACACCCGCACGGCGCTCGCGCATGCGCTGTCCTACCATCTGACGCTGCATCACGGCGTGCCGCACGGCATCGCCTGTTCCTTCAGCCTCCCCATGGTGATGCGCGCCGTGGCCGGCTGCGATCCCGCCTGCGATGCCTCGCTGCGCCGCATCTTCGGGCCCGACCTCGCGGCAGGAGCGGCACGGCTGGAAGCCTTCTTGAAGAAACTCGGCATCTCGCCCGACGCCACCCAGCACGGCATCGCCGCCCGCGACTGGGCGGCGCTGGTCGACGACGCGCTGGCGGGCGACCGCGGCCGCAACTTCATCGGACGACGGGAGACGCTGTTGGCCGAAATGGCCGCTTAACCAAGAAAAGACGAACAACGGAGGAAAAAATGACCAGGATGACGCGTCGCGATTTCGGACTTCTCACCGCCGGCACCTTCCTGGCCGGCGCAGGCAGCGCCTACGCCCAGACACCCCAGGTCCTCAAGGTCGGGCTGATCCCGTCGGAGGACTCGCGGGCCATGCTGGCGCAGAGCAAGGACATCCTCGACGCGGTCGAGAAGAACTCGGGCATGAAGGTCCAGGGCTTCGTCGCTACCGACTACAACGGCGTCATCGAGGCGTTGCGTGCCAAGCATCTCGACATCGCCTACCTAGGGCCGTTCTCCTACGTGCTCGCCACCACCGTGACACCCGTAGAAGCCTTCGCGATCGCCGAAACCGCCAAGGCCGGCCGCACCTACTATCACAGCAAGATCATCGCGCTTAAGTCGAGCGGCATCAAAACCCTCGCCGATCTCAAGGGCAAGAATTTCGCCTTCGTCGATCCCGCCTCGACCTCGGGCTACGCCTTCCCGCTGGCGGGTCTGCTGAAGGCCGGCATCGAGCCCAAACGCGACTTCAAGACGGTGCTTTTCACCGGTGCCCATGACGCCAATGCGCTGGCCGTGGCCAACGGCAAGGTCGACGCCGCCACCATCGCCGACCGCATCCTCGACGCCGCCATCGCCAAGGGCCACATCAAGGCCGACCAGATCCAGGTCGTGTGGGAATCGGCGCCGATCCCCGAGTCGCCCATGGTGTGGCGCAAGGACCTGTCGCCCGAGATGAAGGCCAAGGTGAAGGCCGCTTTCCTGTCGATCAAGGATCTCAACTGGTCCGACCAGGGCAAGCTGAACGGTTTTAAGGAAACCAACGACCAGGCCTATGACGTCGTGCGCGAGACCGCGAAGCTCGCGAACATCGACCTCAAGAAGCAGAAGTAGCGATCCATGATCGAAATCCGCGGCCTGGCGAAGTCCTACGGCGACCATCAGGCGCTGAAGGACGTAACCCTTTCCATCCGGCCCGGCGAGTTCGTCGTCGTACTGGGACCGTCGGGCGCCGGCAAGTCGACGCTGCTGCGCTGCATCAACCGGTTGATCGATCCGACCGCCGGCGACATCGTGGTCGACGGTACGTCGCTGTCGTCCAACCGCCGCGACCTGCGCCTGCTCCGGCGCAACGTCGCCATGATCTTCCAGCAGCACAATCTGGTGAAGCGCCTCAGCGTGCTGAAGAACGTGCTGGTCGGCCGCATGGCCGATCTCTCGCCCGTCCTGAGCAGCCTGCAGCTCTTCCCCGAGGCCGATGTGAAGATCGCCATGCACTGCCTTGAGCAGGTCGCCATGTCCCACAAGGCAAAGAGCCGAGCCGATGCGCTGTCGGGCGGCGAACAGCAGCGCGTCGGCATCGCCCGCGCGCTGGCGCAGCAGCCCAAGTTCATGCTGGCCGACGAGCCGGTGGCCAGCCTCGATCCGAAAACCTCGCGCACGGTGCTCACCTACCTGAAGAAGAGCTGCAAGGAATCCAACATCGCCGTGCTCTGCAACCTGCACCAGATCGACTATGCCCTGGAGTTCGCCGAGCGCGTGGTCGGCCTCTCCGCCGGCCAGATCGTCTATGACGGCCCGCCGTCGGGCGTGAGCGGCGACGTCATCCGCAGCATCTATCCCGGCCTCGACGATCCCAACGTGCTCGACGCCGCCCAGCGCCTCACCGAGCGCCGGCGGACGGCGGCGGAAGCCGTCATCGCCGCCGCCGCTGTCGCCTCAGACGGAAATGGGGAAAGGGCCTAAAACATGTCCCTGCAATTCGTCGTCAACAAGCCACGCGGCCCGCTGGGCTGGTGGATACTGGCCCCGATCCTGGGCGCCACACTCGCGATATTGTGGTGGTCGGCCCAGGGCACCCACCTCAGCATCACCGGCTTCATCGACGGGCTGCCGTGGATCGCCGATTTCATCGGCCGCATGCTGCCGCCCAACTTCGCCTTCATGCAGAAACTGGTGAAGCCCGCGGTCGAGACGGTGCAGATCGCGCTGTGGGGCACGCTGCTCGGCATCGTGCTGGCGCTCCCGGTCTGCTTCTTCGCCGCGCGCAACCTCTCGCCCTACGCCTGGGTGTTCCACGGCCTGCGCCAGGTGCTGAACGTGATGCGTGGCATCAACGAGATCATCCTGGCGCTGATCTTCGTGGCCGCCGTCGGCCTCGGCCCCTTCGCCGGCGTGCTGGCCATCGCGCTGCATGGCGCCGGCATGCTGGGCAAGTTCTTTGCCGAAGCCATCGAGGAGATCGACGAGGGTCCGCTCGACGCTCTGCGCGCGGCCGGCGCGGGAACACTGCAGCGCATCGTGTTCGGCGTGCTGCCGCAGGTCCTGCCGACCTGGATCGGCGTCGTGCTCTACCGCTTCGAGACCAACATTCGCGTCTCGACCGTGCTCGGCATGGTGGGCGCCGGCGGCATCGGCTTCGAGCTGATCAGCTCGATGAAGCTGTTCGCCTACGAGGACACCGCGGCCTGCGTGATCGTGATCCTGGTCCTCGTGCTCGCCACTGACCTGGTCTCGTCCAAGCTCCGGGCCATGATCCGCTAAGCGAAGCACGGTAACGCCGCCGTCTCGACGCGCGTGGCCCGACCGTTCATCCTCTCTGCAAATCGAGGCAGGGAGGAACGAATGCGGTTTTGGACGGGAGTATTTTGCGCGCTTGCAGCTGTGGGCATCGCGGCATCGCCGGCACTGGCGCAGAAGAGCGGCGGTACGCTCCGCATGTACTTCCAGGACAACCCGCCCAGCGCCTCGATCCTCGAGGAGGCCACGACCTCGACGGTCGTGCCCTTCATGGGCCTCTACAATAACCTGGTGCTGTTCGATCAGCAGATCCCGCAGAACAGCCTGAAGACCATCCGGCCCGACCTGGCCGAAAGCTGGGCGTGGAGCGCCGACGGCAAGCAGCTCACCTTCAAGCTGCACCAGGGCGTGAAGTGGCACGACGGCAAGCCGTTCACCTCCAAGGACGTGAAGTGCACGTGGGACATGCTGGCCGGCAAGGGCGAGACCAGGCTGCGCAAGAACCCGCGCTCCTCGTGGTACTGGAACGTCGAGAAGATCACGACCAACGGCGACTATGAGGCCACCTTCCACCTCGGCCAGGCGCAGCCTTCGCTGCTGGTGCTGCTGGCGTCCGGCTACAGCCCGGTCTATCCCTGCCACGCCACGGCCGCCGAAATGCGGACCAAGCCGGTCGGCACCGGCCCGTTCAAGCTGGCCGAATGGAAGCAGAAGGAGATCGTGCGGCTCACCCGCAATCCCGACTACTTCAAGAAGGGCAAGCCCTACCTCGACGGCATCGAATTCTCGATCGTGCCGGCCCGCGCCACGGCGATCCTGGGGTTCGTCACCAACCGCTATGACATGACGGCGCCCTATGCCGTCACCATCCCGCTGCTCAAGGACATGAAGACCCAGTCGCCGCAGGCGATCTGCCAGGTGGCGGCGATGAACAACAGCACCAACCTGATCGTGAACCGCGAGGCGCCGCCGTTCGACAATGCCGACGTCCGCCGCGCCATGCTGCTCAGCATCGACCGCAAGACCTTCATCGACATCATCAACCAGGGCGAGGCCGACATCGGCGGCGTCATGGAGCCGGCGCCCAACGGCGTGTGGGGCCTGCCCCAGGCGATGTACGACGCGGTGCCGGGCTACGGCCCTGATGTGAAGAAGAACCGCGACGAGGCCCGCGAGATCATGAAGAAGGCGGGCTACGGGCCCGACAAGAAGCTCAAGCTGAAAGTCGCCACCCGCAACCACCTACTCTACCGCGACCCCGCCGTGCTGCTGATCGACCAGCTCAAGGAGGTCTACATCGACGGCGAGCTCGAACTCGTCGACACCTCGCTGTGGTTCGCCAAGGTGGCGCGCAAGGACTACTCGATCGGCCTCAACACCACCGGCAACGGCGTCGACGACCCCGACCAGACCTATTTCGAGCACTACGCCTGCAAGTCGGAGCGCAACTACACCGGCTACTGCAATCCCGAGATCGAGAAGCTGTTCCCGGTGCAGTCGCGCGAGACCGACGTGGAGAAGCGCAAGCAGATCGTCTGGCAGATCGACAAGCAGCTGCTCGAGGACGGCGCCCGCCCCATTATCATGTGGAACGCCTCGGGGAGCTGCTGGCACCCCTACGTCAAGGGTTTCAGCCCCATGGTGAACAGCCTCTACAACGGCTCGCGCTTCGAGGATGTCTGGTTCGACAAGTAGGCGCCGGAGCCCAAACCGTGTCGCCTGGAAGGCGACGAACAAAGGATTGGTTTCGGATCTTTTGCCGGCCGACGGAATGCCGCTGAACCCCTTGATCGGGCTGGCCTTTCGTCGGCTTGATGCCTCACTCTCCTGTCGCATGAACGGCGACATTTCCAGAATTCGTTTCGGTACTTTTTTTGACCCTGTCCCGGCCGCCGACTCCCGCTTCGGGTCGGCAGGCAAGGGAGGGGCGTCTGATCGTCATATTCCTATCCCCTAACGCCAGAGCCGTCAAGTCCCGACCAGTTCGAACCGGCCCACATCGACCAGGCCCTTGTCGGTGATGCAGAGGTGGGGGAGCAGCGGCGGGAAGGCCATCTGCAGGAAGGGCTCGTGCAATTCAGTGCCGAGGCCGCGTACCCCCGGCTATGCGGCAATCGCGCGGCTGCGGCTCTTGCCCGCGCGTGCGGCCGCGCACCTGGCGTGAAACTCGGCGTTCGACGGATCTACCGGCCCGAATCGATCGGGCTCGAAGACCGTTGCATCGACGGAAGGTGCACGATCGAGGATCAGGTCGGCGGTGAGCTGGCCGATGCCGGCCGATGCCAGCACCCCGCTTCCACAGCACCCGGTCGCGACGAGAAATCCCGAGAGGCCGGCGAAGCGGCCGATCAGAAATTTTCCGTCCGGCGTGTAGGTCGAGAGACCGGCGATATGATGCGCGAACTGCCAATGATCGATGTCCCGCACGATGTCCCGCATCGGCGCGAGCTGCTGGCCGAGCAACTCGAGGTCCGCAGTCGCATCGAACATCGGCACCCGATCGAGGTCGGGCGCCAGGCCAAAGGGGTCGAACGTCCTGGAGACCGGCTCCTGGAACCCGATCAACAGTCCCCCCATCTCCCGTCGCGTATAGACCTGAAAGTCGGGCAACGACACGTTGGGTTGATCCGGTGCGCCGGCAGCGTTCGGCGCCGTTATCCAAAAATGGCTTCGGGTCGGCACCGCCGCGACATACCACCCGATCGACCGGGCCAGTTGGGGCGACCAGGCGCCCGCCGCATCAACGACGTACTTTGCCCGGACGTTCGCTCGCGACGTACGCACGCCCACGACATTGGCATCCTCAACGACGATATCTTCGACTTCGACACCGCGCCACAGGCGGACGCCCCTGGCACGCGCCGCTTGGGCGTAGGCCATCGCCAATCGTGGACCGTCAATGTGTCCCGCATCGGCCAGCAGCAAGCTGGCCCGGACTTGCGACATGTCCAGCCACGGGCACATCTCTCCCGCTGCGCGACGATCCAGCCTTTCGACATTGACGCCTTCCGAGACGAGCACGCTTTCCAGCTTCGTCAGCTCGGCCTCGCGCTCGGAGCTGAAAGCGAGGCGAAGATTCCCGGCGCGTTGGAAATCCAGCGAAGCGCCAATCTCGTTCTCCAGTTCGGGAATGACCGCCTGCGTCTGCTTGGCCATGCGGATCATGTTGACGTCCGTCCTGCCGAACGAAAGTTGACCGGCCGACCGCGCCGTCGTCGCCGCAGCCAATTCAAGGCGTTCGACGAGGAGAACGTCAGCGACGCCAGCCCGCGCCAGATGATAAGCTACGCTGCAACCGATTATCCCACCGCCGATCACGACGACCTCGGCCTGCTCGGTCCAGTTCAACGGCGTCATGTCGGTCTCTCTCCTCACGAACTCAATCGAGACATCTGGAACTCACTTCCCGCCAGACGACGCTGGGCGGCGGCTGTAACGTAGGAATCTCACGTTACGCTCATGTGAACGTTGGACGAGGTTCCTACAGGTGGATCAACCCACCAGTTCGAACCGGTCGACGTCGACCAGGCCCTTGTCGGTGATGCGGAGGTGGGGGATCACCGGGAGCGGGAGGAAGGCCATCTGCAGGAAGGGCTCGTGCAGGGTGGTGCCGAGGCCGCGCACGGCGGCGCGCAGGCGGCGCAGCCCCTGCTCCACCGTCTCGAACGGCTGGTCGCTCATCAGGCCGGCGATGGGCAGCGCCAGCTCGGCCACCACCTGGCCGCCCGCGGCAGCCACAAACCCGCCCTTCAGCACGATCAACCGGTTCACGGCGACGGCCATGTCGGCATCGCTGCAGCCGATGACGCAGACATTGTGGCTGTCGTGGCCGATCGACGAGGCGATGGCGCCGCGCGTGATGCCGAAACCCTTCACGAACCCGCGCCCGACCTTGCCCTCGGTGTTGTGGCGGCCCAGCACCGCCACCTTGAGCACATCGGAGGCGACATCGGCCACGAAGGCGCCGCCCTGCTGCGCCAACGGGACCGAAAGCCGGTCCGTCAGGATCTGGCCCGGCCGGATACCGATCACCGGCGGCGAGCCGCCCGCGCCCGCCGGCACATGAAACGTCGCCGCCGTCACCGGCCGCAGCTTCACCGAATCGAGCCCGACCAACGGCACGTCGGGCCGCGTCCGGAACCGGTCCGGAGTCACCAGGGCGCCGCGGCAGATCACCTGCTTCACGGCACAGGTTTCGAAATCCTCCAGCAGCACCAGGTCGGCGCGCTGGCCCGGCGCCACCAGGCCACGGTCTAGAAGGCCGAAATGCCGGGCTGCCGACCAGGTGGCGGCGCGATAGGCGTTGAGCGGTTTCACGCCCTTCCGGATGGCTGCGCGGATCAGGTAATCGACATGGCCCTCCTCGGCGATGTCGAGCGGGTTGCGGTCGTCGGTGCAGAAGGCCAGGAACGGCGCGCGCTCCGTCGTGATCAGCTCGGCGAGTGCGGCCAGATCCTTGGACACCGTGCCCTCGCGCACCAGGATCTGCATGCCCTTGCGCAGTTTCTCGCGCGCCTCCTCAGCCGACGTCGTCTCGTGGCAGTTGCGCACGCCCGCGGCGATATAGGCGTTGAGGTCGTAGGACGACAGCAGCGGCGAGTGGCCGTCGATCTGCACATCTGAAAACGCCGCGAGCTTCTTCAGCACCTTGGGATCGCGCGCCAGCACGCCCGGCACGTTCATGAACTCGGCCAGCCCCAGCACCTTGGGATGATGCTTGAACGGCAGCAGGTCCTCGGCCTCCAGCGTGGCGCCCGAAGTTTCGAGATGGCTCGACGGCACGCACGACGAGAGTTGCACGCGCAGATCCATCACCGTGACCGCCGCGCACTCCAGGAAATATTTCAGCCCCGGGATGCCCAGCACGTTGCTGATCTCGTGCGGGTCGCAGATCGCCGTGGTGGTGCCGCGCGGCACGACGCAGCGATCGAACTCCAGCGGCGTGACCAGGGTGGATTCACAATGGACGTGGGCGTCGATGAAGCCCGGCACGGCGGTGAGGCCGCGGCCGTCGATCTCGGTGGCGCCCCGATAAGTCTCGTGCGTGCCGACGATGCGGTCGCCCGCGATGGCGATGTCGCCGATTTTGATCTCACCCGAAGTGAGGTCGAGGATGCCGACGTCCTTGATCACGAGGTCGGCCGGGACCTGACCGCGCGCCTGTTCGATGATGTCGGAGAGTTGGGATTCGGAAAGAGGATTACGCATTCTAATCAGATAGGGCTAGCCAGTAGCAGTGACAATGGCTCGCCAACGCGATTCAAGGTGCCTCAGACAATCTTTCATCGCCGGAGTAGAACTTCCGTGCAAAGATACACTACATATCTGTTTGGACCTCTATCACCCGGAAGCAGATGGCAACTTACAACTTCCATTCTCTCTCCAGCTTTGATTTCGAAGAGCTAGTTCGAGACTTGCTCCAGGCCGACTGGAAGCAGCGTCTTGAGTCCTTCACAACTGGATCGGACAGCGGCATCGACTTGCGTGCGTTCACAAAATCGGATGAACCGATCATCGTCCAATGCAAGCACTTTGCGGGATCGAACTTTGCCAAACTCAGAAGCCACCTCAAAACGATAGAACTACCGAAAATCAAGGCACTGTCGCCAAAGCGCTACGTGCTGGCCACATCCTTAGGCCTAACCCCAGCCGGAAAGAAGGCTCTGAAGGAACTCCTCCATCCCTTCATTAAGACAACCAAAGACATACTTGGCAGCAACGACCTCGAAAACCTGCTTCGCCTTTACCCCATCGTAGTGGAAAACAATTTTAAACTGTGGCTCACCAGTACTTCAGTATTGCAACGCGTTCTGCATAACGCAGAAAAGTGCCAAACAGAATTCGAAGTTGACCGTGTTCGCCGCCGGCTACCGCTCTATGTTCAAAACGAGGCCTATCCGCGAGCGCTCAAGATTCTGGAGGACACTCGCATCGTTGTGATTTCTGGGGTGCCAGGCATAGGTAAAACAACACTAGCCGATCTGTTGCTCTATGCGCACCTCGATCAAAACTACCAGCCCGTGATTGTTCAGGCCGGTATCGCGGATGCAAAAAGGTTATTCAACAAGAACACGAAGCAGATATTCTACTTTGATGATTTCTTGGGACAGACACTACTGAGAGATAACGATGGCTTTCTCGCCCACAATCAAGATGCTGCTTTGCTGGGTTTTATGGATGCTATCCGGCACTCAAAAAATAGGCTCTTCCGGGAATCGAGTGGGTGATTTTGGGGGATCATAGGGCGGGCAGCATGCAGGTGAGGACCTTGAGACGGAGATATTCTTCGTTACGCAATCCGTAGGCTCGTCGCTGCAGGACGCGGATCTTGTTGTTGAGTCCCTCGA
>CAMDOT010000017.1 GCA_945903635.1 Rhizobium sp. Q54
AGCCGATCGACTGGTCTTCAGTGTCCCTCGAGTCGAGCGGCGGCGGGCCGTTGCCGACCGCCGACTACAAGGGTCGCGTCGTCCTGCTGGTCAACACGGCGTCGCTGTGCGGCTTCACCGGCCAGTATCGCGGCCTGCAGGAATTGTGGCATCGCTACCAGGGTCGGGGACTCGTCGTGCTGGGCGTGCCGTCGAACGACTTCGGCGGCCAGGAGCCCGGCACCAAGGAGGAGATCAAGCGCTTCTGCGAGGCCACCTTCGACGTCACCTTCCCGCTGGCCGACAAACAGGTCGTCTCCGGCCCCGACGCGCATCCGCTCTACCGCTGGGCCGCGGCGCAGACGGGCCCACTCGGCACGCCATCCTGGAACTTCCACAAGATCCTGATCGGCCGCGACGGAAGGATCATCGACTGGTTCTCCGCCGCCGGCGGCATGGGCCCCAAGCTCGAACGCGCGATCGAGGCGGCACTCGCCGCGAAGGAATGAGAGGATCATGTCTCGCCCTCATGTCCAGCATCTGACCGTCCCCGATCTGTTCCCGCCGCCGGGCTACGCGCACGCAGCCGTCGCGACCAGCGCGCGACTGATCCTCACGGCCGGCGCCGTTCCCCTCGACGACCACGGCAATCTGGTCGGGCCAGGCGATTACGCTCGGCAGACGCGACAGACCATCGACAACCTGCTCCGGCAATTGTCGGCGGCCGGCGCCACAGCCGGGGATGTCCTCAAGACGACGGTCTATGTCGTGGCCAAGACCGAAGCCGACCTCACCGCCGTGTGGAAGGTCGTCCAGGCGTCGGCATTGGCCCCGGCCGCGAGCACGCTGCTTGGCGTCGCCTTGCTGGGCTATCGCGGGCAGCTGGTCGAGATCGAAGCGGTTGCCGCCAGCGGATGACGTAGGCTGACCATGCGAAAGAACCTCGCCCTGCTCATCCTGCTGTCTCTGCCCGGATGCGCCACTCCGGTGGACCGCACGGCGATCTTCGATAACCAGTTACGCGAGATGGCGGGCGCGCCCGAGGCCGGTCTGCTGAACAGCATGGGCCGCATCCCCGACAATACCTATCAGCTCGAGGACGGCTCCAGGATCCTGCAATGGCGCTGGGACACCTCCTACGTCAATCCCGGCACGCCCCCGATGTACCAGCGCTTCGGCGGATGGGGTTGGGGATGGGGTGGCGGATTGTGGGTCCCTGTCGGCGGGTTCCCGCCGACGCTGGTGCGCCAGAGCTGCATCGTCGAATGGACGATGGTGAGCGGCACGGCGCAGGGCTACCGCTGGCAGGGCGCGGGCTGCCAGAAGGTGACGCCGTAACGGTCGAGACCTCCGGCCCGCAGAGCGGGCGTCGGCGTTTGGCCACCACGGGAGGACCGGGGTATCGTGATCCGCTTCCCGATGCTGGAGATCCTGCGATGGCAATGACCGAAGCCACACCGATGCAGACGCCCGCCCCGCTCACCGCCCAGGATCACGCGCGGGCGATGGCCGACTACAGCCGCGCGGGCGAGGCCCGGGCATGGGCACTGGGAAACCGCGGGCCGATCCGGTTCGCTTCGGACGGCAAGCTCGATCCCGAGATCCTCGACTCCTACTGGACGCACGGCTTCTACGTCTTCGAGGGCGTGGTTGGGCCCGAGGAGTTGGCTGAGCTGCGGGCCGATGTCGATCGAGTGCTCGCCCGCGCGCCGGCCTCGCCCGACGCCGACGTCGACCGCAAGGACGGGATCGTCAAGCCGCCCTATCGCTGGGCCAAGCCTCTCAGCGATCCGGTCGGCGGCACCGACGCGAACAACGGACGGCATCCGGTCGAGATGCTGCAACCTACCCTGGGCGAGAGCGGCCCGGCCTGGACCGTGGAGCTGCTCGACGGCAACCTGCACCTGATGGATGCCGCCCTCCGGCTCTACGGCCATCCCGGGCTGCTGGGCGTCGCGGCGGGAATCCTGGGCGACGATTTCGTGCCCTACAACGAGGTGACTTTCGTCAAGGAAGCGGGCCTCGGCCCGTCGGTGGCCTGGCACCAGGACGGCACCACCCACTGGACGGCGCCGGACTGGGACATGGGCGCGCACGGCTTCAACTTCATGACGCAGCTCTATCCCAGCACCGCCGGCAACGGCGTCTGGGTGCTGCCGGGCAGCCACAGGCTCGGCAAGGCCGACATCAAGAGACTGGTGTCCGGCAGCGGTTCCGACCGGATCGAGGGCGCCGTACCCATGCTGTGCGCGGCCGGCGACACGATCGTCACCAACCGCCAGCTCCTGCACGGCTCGTTCGCCAACTCATCGCCCGATCGGCGCATCACGCTGAACGAAGGCTTCTTTCCGAGGAAGCGTGTGTTGGGTGTGACGGCACGGCGACTGCATGGCGCGGTCGAGACCTACGACGAGGCGAGGATCGACGAACGCTGCCGTATCCTCCTGCTCGCCATCGACGCGCGCCGCCAGCGTTTCCCGCAGGAGAAGGCTTACGTCTATCGGCCGTTGGCGGGGCGCGAGGACGAGAACCGGTGGAGCGAGACGGCGCGGGAGACGATGCTGAAGAATTATAACCAACGCGACATGTTCATCTGAGCGAGTACCCATGGCTCTCGACGCGACCGCCGACCAGAAGCTCCGTCAACGCGCGGCACTCGTCATTCCCGGCGGCATGTACGGGCATCTGCGCAGCGACCGGCTGCCGCAAGGCTATCCGCAGTTCTTCGAGCGCGGCGAGGGCTGCCATCTGTGGGATGTAAACGGTCGGCGCTATGTCGACTTCATGTGCAGTTGGGGGCCGATCGTGGTCGGCCACCAGAATCCCGTGGTCGCCGAGGCGGTCGAGCGGCAGATGGCGGCGGGCGATTGCCTGAACGGGCCGTCGGAACGACTGGTCGAGCTCGCCGAGCGGCTGGTCGGGCTGATCCCGCACGCCGACTGGGCGCTGTTTGGCAAGAACGGCACCGACGCCACCACGACCTGTGTGACCCTCGCCCGCGCGGCGTCGGGCAAGCGCAAGATCCTGGTGGCCGAGGGCGCCTATCACGGCGCGATCCCGTGGTGCACGCCCAACCCGATGGGCGTCACGGTCGAGGACCGTGCCCACATGCTCACCTTCAAATACAACGACACCGGCAGCCTCGAGACCGCGGTGCAGCGCGCCGGCGACGACCTGGCGGGCATCGTCGTCTCCGCCTTCAAGCACGATTTCGGCAAGGACCAGGAGATGCCGGACGCCGCTTTCGCGCGCCGCGCCCGCGAACTCTGCGATGCCAACGATGCGGCGCTGATCGTCGATGACGTGCGCGCGGGCTTCCGCCTCACGATGCGCGGAAGCTGGGACCTGGTGGGCGTGCAGCCCGACCTCAGCGCCTGGAGCAAGGCGATCGCCAACGGCCATGCGCTGGCCGCCGTCACCGGCAACGACCGTTACCGTGATGCCGCCTCCAAGCTCTATGTCACCGGGTCGTTCTGGTGCAGCGCCGTGTCGATGGCGGCAGCCCTTGCGACGCTCGATGTGCTGGAAAGCGTCGATGGGCCCGCGCGCATGCGGGCGATGGGCCAGCGCCTGCGCGACGGCATCGCCACGCAGGCGACCGAGTTCGGCATCGGCGTGCGCCAGAGCGGGCCGCCACAGATGCCGACGGTGCTGTTCGACGACGATCCCGACTGCGACAAGGGCAACCGCTTCACGCTGGAGGCGCTGAAGCACGGCGCCTATCTACATCCACGCCACAACATGTTCCTGTCGACGGCACACACCGAGGTCGACATCGATTTCGCCCTCGAGGCGACGCGGGCGGGCTTCAAGGCGTTGGCATCGTCTCGCTGAGGGCACCGTCAAGCAATATGGTTAGGGCAATGCTTAAGTTCAGGTAAAGTCGCAGCGGTGCCTATCTATCTCGACATCTCCCATCCTGACCGATTGGTGGTCGCAGTCGTCCACGGAACCGTGAGCGGCGAGGACATCGTTGGCGTGATCCAGCAGTTCGCCGCGACCGGGACGTGGCAGTACCGCAAGATCATCGACGTCTCGATCGGCAAAGCGCTCATCGACGAGAAGGGCCTGGAGATGCTGGGGGCGCTGGCGCGCAACAAGGCCGGGGAGGCGACACGCGGCCCGACGGCGTTCGTGATCGATCCGACCCGCGGGGAAGTCATCGAGCAGTTCATCAAGATGACCGAAGGCGAACGGCCCGTGAAGACGTTTCACAGCATCCACGACGCCCGGAAATGGCTCAACGAGAATACTAAACTCTAGAATAGCGCAGGTTGGTCCAACTCACGACGTCCGGCCGCCGCTCTTCCAGAAGCGGTTGAGTGCCGCCACATCGCCGTTGAACAGATTGCGATCGCAATGGCCGACGCCGGCCACCGCGCGTGGTTCGCTGCCATGGGCAAAATTGGCCGCTGTCTCGTCGGCGACATACTGCCAGAGACGCCAACCCTTGGTGGTCCAAGCGTAAGGGATCTGGGGCTGTTCGCGATAGTCGGCCAGCCACAGGTCGCAGCGCGCCAAGATGGAGCCCGGCACGACGGCCGCGCCCAGCTTGAGACGGCGGCGGCCATACACCTCGCCATTGGCCCAGGCCGGATGAGTGTAGAGCATCGGCAGGCGTCCGGTTGCACGCTGCACGGCCAGCACGAATTCCTCGGCCTGCGGAAGCGTCATGGTATTGCGTGGGTTGCCTTCGTTCGGCTCGAGATCGAGGGCCATGACCGTCGCCGGCCCCGGTTGGCAGGCCGACAGGAATGCGGCGGCCTGCTTCTCCCCCGAATACTGGCGGGTGCCGAAATGATAGCCGCCCCACAGCAGCCCGGCCGCCTCGGCCTGGCGCCGCCGCTGGCCGTAGGAAGGATCGAACCAATCGCCGCCTTCGGTCACCTTGTGAATGACGGCAAGGATGTTGCTGCGGCGTACCGCGGCAAAATCGGTGACGGTAACGTTGTGGCTGATGTCGATCACTGCATCCAGCCCGGGCACCGAGTGCCGGGATGTCGCGGTGGTGTGATCGAAGCCGGAGCCCGTGGGCGGATTTCCACCGCAACCAGCCAGGGCGGGCACGGTCAGACCGGCCAAGCCCCCCAACAAATTTCTGCGCGAGATCATTCAGCCGATAATTGCACAGAACGAAGCGGCGATCATCAACAGACGCGCCACCGGGACGACAACGAACTCGTTCCGGCTCCAAACGAACTCCGGGACCACGCGGGTCCCGGAGTCGTCTCGAAGGTTAGCCGCAGCTAGCGGATGACCGTGGCCTTGATGGCGGTCTGCTGGCTCCACACCGTGACGAGGTTCTGGCCCGGTCCGAGCTTGGCCAGTGCCGCCTTGCCGTTCGCCGTGACGATCTGCGGCATCTGGATGACCTCGCCGCTGTCGGGAGAGGGCTTGTCGGGCTCGCCGCCGGAGGCATTGATGAGAAAAACCGTGTTGGTCGCCGGGTCGATCTTCGTGGACATGCCGTCCATTTCCCATAGCCTGATGCGCTGCTGGGCGTCCGGAATGCCTTCGAGCCGCGCGCCCTGGGCCATCATCGCCTTGGCACGCGCCGAGCTCTCGGGCGTCTTCGGGGCGATCAGGAAGTCCATGTAGTCGTACCAATGGACGTCGACGATATTGCCGATCTTGAGCGACGGGTAGTTAACGACAAGGTCCGCGGCCTTCATCTTCACCCGGCCGAGATCCTCCCAGATGATGGTGAAGCTGCGCACTTCGGGATGCATGCTGTGGATCGTGCCACGCTTGAAATTCTGCAGGCTGTTCGGCACCACGAGATCCAGGTTCTGCGCTGCCGCCGGAAGCGACAGGGCGGGCACAGCGGTCGCCGTGAGCGCGGCGCCTCCCAACAACTTCAGTGCCGTACGGCGATTTGCTTGAAACATGACGACTCCCCTCTTCAAAAGAGAATTTTACTTTCGACGCAGGCCCAACATGCGAGTGGACACGCCCACGCGAACACTCCAGGGCTACAGCGTCCGATACAGGACGCAAAGGCGCTATGACCCCGCGCGCATGATGCGCAATTTTCAGTAAGCCTCCAAGGCTTTTGACACGTCCAAGGCTTTGGCACGTTGTGCCAGGTCAATTTCCCGCTTGTACGTTGCACACATGCATCAGTCGGCGTCGGACAAGCCTCAACATGCAGGCCATCCCGCCCGGAAACGTCAAAGGCTTGCGCCCGAACGTCCTGGAGGGTCCGCCACTAGAGTCTGGCCCGTCAGTTAGTTTCATCGTCACTGCCGACATCTATCCGGTCGCCATGGCGGTGCTCGAGGGACTCTGATGCAGAGGCGCGTGCGGCCCGAGCGACGCCTTCCGCTGGGTGAGGCTCAACGGATTGACGCCTGTCGTAACCCGGCCAGTATACGTCACAGGATCAGGAGACCGACATCCTTATGGACACCCGCGTTCAGCCGACGGCCGCGATCAACCCTTCGGAACGGGCTCGCGCCCTGCAGCCTTTGCTGGACGCACATGGTGCCGAGATGGATCGTCGCCGCGAACTCACGCCGGAGGTGGTCGAGGCCCTGGTCGGCCAGGACATGCTGCGGCTGCTGCTGCCCAAAAGCTTGGGTGGTCAGGAGCTTCACCTCCTGGAGTATGCCAAGACCACCGAGGCGCTCGCCTGGGCCGATGCCAGCGTCGGCTGGTTCATCAACCAGTCCAATGTCTCGTCAGCGACGTCGGCCGCCGCCATGCCGCACGAAGCAGCTGCCGCAGTGTTCGGCGATCCGCGCGACGGCCTTGCCTGGGGCGCCCGGCACAGCAAGAGCAAGGCCATCCGCGTCGAGGGTGGCTATCGCCTGAGCGGCACCTGGAGCTTTGCCAGCGGCGGCCGCCACACCAGGTGGCTCGGCGCCCACAGCGCGGTACAGAATCCCGACGGCACGCCGCACATCCGTTACGGAAAGCCGGACGACCGCAGCTTCGTCTTTCTTCGCAAGGACGCGAAAATCACCGACGACTGGTACGTGCTCGGTCTCCGAGGCACCGGCAGCGACAGCTATACGCTCGAAGATCTTTTCGTGCCGGACGATCGTGCGCCGGCGCGCGATGCGATGGAGGAACGGCGGGAGAGCGGACCGATCTACACCATCATGTCGACATTGCTCTACGCCACCGGCTTCTGCGGGGTGACACTTGGCGTGGCACGGCGGATGTTCGAAACCTACGTCGAACTCGCCCGCGCCAAGCATTCCAGGGCCTCCCCCAATGCCATGGCCATCAACAATGCCGTGCAGCGTGAAGTCGGCCTGATGGAAGCCCGCCTCTCTGCCGCCCGCGCCTTCCTGCACGAGGCGGCTGGCCAGGCTTATGAGGCGGCCGCAGCGGGCAAGCTCGACGTCGATCTACGTTTGCGGCTGCGGCTCGCCACCACCCATGGCATGAACGAAGCGACCGACGTCGCCATCGCGGCCTACCGCTCCGCCGGCACCATCGCGATTATGAATGCCGGCCCCTTCGAGCGCCGCTTTCGCGACGCCATGAGCTGCAGCCAGCACCTACAAGCAATGCTGCCGCACATCGAGATGGTCGGCCGCCACATCATCGGCACCGACAACGTGATCCAGCACGTCTAGCGGCTCAGGGCTTGATGCCCAGGAGACGCGCCGCGGTGCCGCCCAGGATGGCGATGCGCTCGTCGTCGCTCAGCCCCGGTGTGTTGAGCACGAGGTCGACCTCCGTGCTGGTCCAGGGAAACGGATAGTCGGTCCCGATCATGATTTGGCTGGCGCCGGTCTCCGCGATCAGATGGCGCATCGCCTCGGGTGTGAACACGATGGTGTCGAAGAAGAGCTGGCCGTCCCTGAGATAGGCGGTCGGATTTTTCTTCGGAACTGGGCCCACCCGGTTGGGAAAGGTCCTGATCACCGCGTCGGAACGATTGGCGTAGGACGGCAGGAAGCCGCCGCCATGCGCCGCACAGATTTTTAGCCCGGGAAAGCGGTCGAGCGTACCTTCGAAGATCATGTGCGAGAGCGCGATCGTGGTTTCGAGCGGGTTGCCGATCGTGTTGGTCAGAAGGCCATTGCCGCCGAGTCGGCCGCTCGGCTCCAATTCCCGCGTGCCGGTGGGGTGCATGAAGACGAGGACGCCCAGTTCCTCGCACTTCTTCCAGAACGGATGGAACTTCGGATTGGCCAGTTCCTCACCGGCCACGCTGCCGCCGACGCTGACGCCGCGGAACCCGAGCTTCTTCACCGCATGTTCGACCTGCTCCGCCGCGAGATCGGGGTGTTGCAGGGCGGCCGTCGCATAGGCCACGAAGCGTTCGGGATTGGCGGCGCAGAATTCGACCAGAGTCTCGTTCTGGATCCGGATCAGCTCCGCCGCGGCATCGCGCCCGGCGCGGTACCAGAAGGGATTGATGCTGAGCGCCTCGACATCGATGCCCTGGCTGTCCATCGCCGCGATGCGCACACTGGTATCGTCCATCAGCAGGCCCGGCGCCTCGAGCGGATGATCGATCACCGCCATCGCCTTTGGCACGCAGCAATGGGCGTGCACGTCGACGGTCTTGATCCTCTTGCCGTTGACCACGACCTCGCGCCGCCGCGCCTCGGTGTGCACATGGGCGTGTCCATGCCCGGACGGTCGCGAACCTGAGGCGGAAGCCGTTCCCATCATCGCGCAGCCGGTGAAGGCAATGCCGGCTTGAGGTGTGGTGAGCGCATTGCCGCTTGTCAGCATTTCCGTCCCTCCGCTGTGCCTTGTCGTTCACGAGCCTACAACGCCTCCATCCTGGAGTCGCCTCGGTACGGGTCGCCGGTCTAACGTGGCGACAAGAGATCACCCGAGATGGAGCCTGCTCAGAATGGCCGCCAACAATGACACCCTGCCGACGGCCACCCGCGTCTCGGATCCTGGCATTCGCGCGCTCTATCGACTGGAAAATCGTTGGCAGGCCTGGCTGGATGTCGAGGCCGCCCTGGCCCGCGCCCAGGCCGAGCTCGGCATCATTCCCTCTGAAGCGGCCGAAGCCATTGCCGCCAAGGCGAAGTTCGAGCTGATGGACCGCGCGCGCATCGACGAAGGCTTCGCTCGCACCGGACACACGCTCGTCCCGCTGGTCTGGGAACTCGGCCGTATCGTGGGTGAACCGCATGGCGGCTGGGTGCATTGGGGCGCCACCACGCAGAACATCACCCAGACCGGCGATCTTTTGGTGCTGCGACAGGCGCACGCTATCTTCCTGCGCCAGATCGGCGAGGTGCTGTCGGCCATGGCCGATCTGGCGGAACGGACGGCGGACATGCCGATGGCCGGGCGCACCCACGGCCAACACGCGGTGCCCGCCACCTTCGGCTACAAGGTTGCGGTCTGGATCGACGAGTTGTTGCGCCACCTCGAGCGCCTGCACCAGGCAGCCCCACGCCTGTTCGTGGCCATGCTGGGCGGCGGTGCCGGCACCTATGCCTCGCTGGGCTCGCAGGGGCCGCCGGTGCAGCAGGGCATCGGGCGGCTCCTCGGTTTCGGTTCCATGACCGTGCCGTCGCGCGCGATAGGCGACCATCTGGCCGAGAACATCTGCATCCTGGGTCTGCTCGCCGCCACCTGCGGCAAGATCGGCCGCGAAGTCTATACGCTGATGAAGACCGAGTTCGGCGAGGTCGAGGAGCCCGTGCCGCCTGGCACCGTCGGCAGTTCCACCATGCCGCAGAAGCGCAATCCGAAACTCTGCCAGGACATCATCGCCGCCGCCGCGGAGGTGCGCTCTCTGGTGCCGCTGGCGCTGGAAGCCATGACGACCGAGCACGAGGCCGACCGCACCACCAGCCTGATGATGGACAGCGCCGAGTCCCGCGCCTGCATCGCCACCGGCGATATTCTAAGCCGGCTCGCCGAGATCATGCGCGGCTTGCGCGTCGACCCCAAGCGGATGCGGGCGAACCTCGATCTCGGCAGCGGACTGATCATGGCCGAAGCCGTGATGCTGGACCTGGGCGGCGCCATCGGCCGCCAGCATGCACATGACGTCGTCTATGACGCGGCGCAGGCCGCCTTCGTGGAAGGCAAGTCGTTCTCCGATCTGCTGGCGGCGGACACGCGCTTGACGGCTCACATGGATCGTCAGGCGATCGAGAAGCTGCTCGACCCCACCGCCTATACTGGCCTGTGCGCGGAGATGGCGCGCGACGGCGTCATCCGTGCACGAGCCGCGGCAATGGAGTTGGCGGCACTCACTTCCAAATAAGGAGTCTTCGATGTTGCTGAACGCCCTCTTCCCGACGCGAGATATCGGCACCGACCCGGCAAAGATCCGGGATTGGGCGCAGGCCGCCGAAGGCCTCGGCTACCACTGTATCGAAGTCGCCGATCACGTCTTCGGGGCGGCACCGCGCGGCGACTGGAAGCCGACCTACAGCGAGAACGATCCCTTCCACGAAACTTTCACGACGATGGCCTTCCTCGCCGCCGTCACCAAGACGATCCAGCTCTGCAGCGGCGTGCTCATCCTGCCGCAGCGACAAACCGGGGTCGTCGCCAAGCAGGCGGCCGAGGTCGACATCCTGAGCGGCGGACGGCTGCGCCTGGGCGTCGGCGTCGGCTGGAACCACGTCGAGTACGAGGCGCTCGGCACCGAGTGGAAGACACGCGGCGCGCGGCAGGCCGAGCAAATCGAGGTGATGCGGCGCTTGTGGACCGAGGATCTGGTCACATTCTCAGGCCGGTTTCACAACCTGGTCGACGTCAACCTGCTGCCCGTCCCGGTGCAGCGGCCGATCCCGATCTGGTTCGGCGGATCGTCGGACGCCGTCGTCAAGCGGGCCGCCCGCATCGGCGATGGCTGGATGCCGATCATGACGCCCGAGGTGGCCGAGCCGAAGCTCGCAATGCTGCGCGACCATCTGAAGTCATTCGGACGCGATCCCGCCACCTTCGGGCTGGAAGGATGGCTGCGCATGGACGAGGCCGATCCGCAGCTCTGGGCGGCCGCCGCGCACGGCTGGAAGCGTCTCGGCGCCCAGATGGTGATGCTCTATCCCATGTACCGGATGCCGGACCTCGATCAGCAGATCGAGACCCTGCGGCGCTTCAAGGAAGTGATGACCGGGTAGATACGCGGCCGCGCCCTCAGTGAAAGGTACGACCCGCGTCGATCACGATCGTCTGGCCGGTCATGGTGTTGGTCCGGCACATCGTGACGACCTGGTCGGCGCAATCGTCCTTGTCGGCGGCCGTGCCGAGAAGCGATGCCTGGCGGCCCCTCGCGACCACCTCCGGCCTGAGATTGGCTGTCGCCCGCGTGCCTTCGAGCAGGCCGGGGGCCACGCAATTCACCAGCACCTCGGGCGCCAGCGCCACGGCCATGCACTTGGTGAGATGGATCAGGCCGGCCTTGGAGACGGCATAGGCGATGGATGATCCCGTGGGCCCAAGCCCCGCGACCGAGGAGATGTTGACGATCCGCCCGCTGCCTTGTCGCTTCATCACCGGTCCCACGGCCTTCGTCAGGAGCATCGGCCCGGTGAGGTTGATGTCGATGATCTTCGTCCATTCCTCGTAGGTGAGGCCGTCGAGGTCGGTGAAGGGGATCGATTTGTTGTAGGCGGCGTCGTTGATCAGGATATCGAGCCGGCCGAAGCGTTTCACGACATCGTCGACCAGGGCCTGCACCTGGTCGCGCTGGGTCACGTTGCAGGCGAAAGCGGCGGCGGCGACCTGATGCTTCCCGAGATCGCGCACGACGCCCTCGGCCTGGTCCTTGCTCTGCGCATACACGACGGCGATCTGACAGCCTTGTGCTGCGAGCGCGTGGCAGATGCGCTGGCCGAGGCCACCATTGCCGCCGGTGACGACGGCGACTTTACCTTTCAGGTCCATTTCTTCCCCCGGATCGATATTGATTGTGTCGACGGTGCCACGTTATCGCATAGCCACGGGCGACCAAAGCAAGACCGCAATGTCGTTCGCCGTCACCGAGAGATCAGAACCTGACTGGCGTGACAGGTGCCTTGCCCTGCTGGATCAAGTCCGGAATCGTCGACGAGTTGTTCTCCCAGACCAACAGCATCGAGCGCTTGGCCGAGTAGCCGGTATGGCGAATATCGGCCGGCATGGCGGCGATGTCGCCCGCCTTCATGACCACCGTGGCACGCGGCGCGCCGGTGATCTTGTCCTTTACCACCCAGGTGATTTCGTCGGACATCTGCAGGAACCATTCTACCCGATCGTTGCCGTGCTCGACCGGCAGAACGAACTCCTCCGAAGTCGGGCAGTACAGGCTTTCCTTGACCACCGAGCAGACACTGGGATTCCAGGTGACGTCGGAACGTGACAAATAGGCGAACAGGTTGAAGGCGCAAACCTCGCCCTCGAACCCGGGCTCGGCTTTGATGACCGGCTGGTCCTGCGGCACGTCGGCGAACTGCCGGTTCATCGGATAGCCGTTCGCATCGGTACGGATCGGCGTGTCGCCCGGGCAGCCGACCATGCGCTGCGCCATGATGCGCTGGCGGGTGATCGCCGCCTCGTTGTCGCCGTTCTTGCGGCCATAGGCCTGGCCGGTTTCTCCCGGCGCGGCGAACGGGTCGTAACCCCGGTTGGTCCAGTCGTGCAGCATGGCCTTGAACAGCGCCATCAGTTCACCGCCGTCGTAGGTCTCCTGGTAGTCGACACCGGCTTTGCGATAGGCGTCGTTGTAACGACCGGCAAACATGTCGACGGTGCCGTAGTGGTTCATCGTGCCGAACACGGCGTCGAAGTTGACCGTTCCGTAGAAGAAATTCCACGCCACGTCGCGCTGCAGTGCCCGCAGAAAGGCATCGGCCTGCATCACATGCGTGCCCTTGGGCCAACGGATATGCACGAAGTATTCGTCGCGGCTGAACTCGAACGCACCCTTCGCGAAGCTGCGATAACCGTAGTAGTTGTCCGGCTCGCTCATCTCGAACTTGTGCATCATGGGCTCCATCACTTCAGGCAGATATCAGCCCACCGCTCGATCGTGAGATCGCCTTGGATGGTCTGGATGGTGAGGACACCGGGCTGGTCGGCATGGAACTGGTACGCAGCACCCCTGGGCAGCAGGGCCATATGGCCACGCCCGGCAATGATCGTCCCCATCCTGCGGCCACCGGGCTCGCCAACGATCAGCACGGCGCCATTCTGCTCGGGCGGCGGAACCATCCGATCGTCGATCTTCAGCAGGCGGACCTCGACCTTGCCGTCCATCACGAGGGCGAACTCGTCGTGGGCGCAGACGTACCAGGGCGACGTACCCTCGGCGCGCAGGCATTCGATGACGTATTCGAAATTCTTGCCGACGGCGACGCGTTCGTAGGGCTTCGATTTGCCGGCGACCTCGAACACGTTGGAGAAGACGTAGTTCTTGGGATCGTCGCTGATGATCTCTATGCGGCCCTTCTGATGGTCGCGCAGGGAGCCGAATACCGTCGTGACGTCGGTCATGGTCATCACCCGGGTTGATCCGCCGATGCTGACATGACGCCGCCGGCTTCGCAAAGGGGCACCGGCTTCTTATGAAGGAGAAGACCGCCACGGCGCGACGAGAAGCGAGCCGGCAATCAGGCAGCCATAGACCGCCATGCCGACCGCCATCGCCGCGAACACGCCGTCCAGGCCCATCCCCAGCTTCTCGACGGCGAACCAGCCACCGGCTGTCGCAACCGCCACCCTCACCAGACCCGCCGCGACCGGCACCGTCATGCGTCCCGCCCCCTGGCCTGCGAAGTAGAGCGCGAGGCCCAAACCGAACAGGCAATAGAACGGCGCGACGCGGGTGAGGTAGGCGACGCTGGCGGCGATCACCTGCGGGTCCGAGGTGAACAGGCGCGACCAGGTTTCGGGCAGCAGCGCCGCCGCCCAGCCGATCGCGCCGATCAGGACGAAGGCCGCGAGCCCGCCAGCCCAGGCGACCCGCAACGCACGCTTCCAGTCCTGGGCTCCAGACGCCACGCCGACCATCGTCGTAAGCCCCGTGCCGACACCGTAGGCGAGCGGCGCCACCATGTATTCGAGCCGCAGGCCGACGCCGTAACCCGCCAGTGCGTCCGTGCCGAAGCGTCCGACCAGGCCGGTCATCAGCAGCGCGGCGAGGCTGGCGATCACCGTCGTGAAGCAGCTCATGATGCCCACGCGCAGGATCTCGCCGAACAGCCGGCGTTGCAGCTTCATGCTGCCTGGCCGCAGTACGACGCCAAGCTTGCCGCGCCATATGGCGCGCGCCAGCAGGAGAGTAGCTCCCCCCATGGTCACGATGCCGGCGACCCCGGGGCCCGCCATGCCGAGGCCCGGCCAGTCGGCAATACCCAGCGTCAGCACACCCGCCAGCGGCACGTAGGCGATCGACATCAGCAGCCCGTAACGGCTGGGCGTCGCGGCATCGCCGGCGCCGCGCAGGAGCGCCGCCAGGAAGGCGCTCGTCCACACCACGATCGCGCCGCTGAAGACGATGTCGCTGAAGGCACGCGCGCTCTCCAGCGCCAGGCCGCGGCCGCCCATCGCGCGATAGAAGGTGGGGGCCACGGTCCAGGCGAAGACCGCGAAGACGAAGGCGAGAGCTGCCGCCAGGACCAGCGCGTGCAGCACCAGGGCACGTGCATCCTCGAGGCGTCCGCCGCCCAACGCACGTGCGAGCGCGGAGGCAACACCGCCGCCCATGCCGCCGTTGGCCATGTTGTGCATCAGCACCAGGAAGGGCAGGACCAGCGCAAACCCGGCCAGCGCGTCGGCACCCAGCCGAGCAATGAACCAGGTCTCGGCGATGGCGACGAAGATCTGCACCACCATGAGACCGGTGGTGGGGCCGGCCAGGCGCAGCAGGCTCTGCCCGATGGGCGCAGTCAAAAGAGGATGGGACAAGAGGGACTCCGGAAAACAGCGCACTCGCACGGCCATGCCGTGCCTTTCCCGTCAGGCGACGGGAGACCGAAAGAGAAGTGAGTTAGCGCTGATCCATTTCGAAATTTCCCTCGAAGTGGCGGCACTGTGGCGAGTCCGGACTGCGATATCAAGAGCGCGAAGGCAGGGGTGCTCGCCTTGAGATCAGGACGGCAATCTCCGTAAACTGATGCAAAGGGACGATGAATGACCGGGGCGACGCGGCGCACGCTGTTCGACAAGATCTGGGATGCGCACGTCGTGGAACGGCTGGGCGACGAGACCTGCGTCCTCTACATCGACCGCCATCTCCTGGACGAGCTCCATAGCCCACAGGCCTTCGAGGGCCTGCGCCAGGCCGGCCGTCCCGTGCGCCGTCCGGAGTCGACGCTTGCCATGGTCGATCACAACATCCCGACCGACGACCGACGAAACGGCATCAAGGAAAAGGGTTCGCGCCTGCAGGTGGCGACCCTGGAAGCCAACGTCGCCGCCTTCGGTGTGCCCTATATCCCGGTGCTCGACGCACGCCAGGGCATCGTCCATGTCGTCGGGCCGGAGCTGGGCTTCTCGCTGCCGGGCCAGACGGTCGTGAGCGGCGATTCCCACGCCTCCACCCACGGCGCGCTGGGCGCACTCGCCTTCGGCGTCGGCGCCTCGGAAGTCGAGCATGTGCTGGCAACGCAGACGCTGGTGCAGAAGAAGCCGCGCAATATGAAGGTCGAGGTGACTGGCACCCTGCCCTTCGGCACGACAGCCAAGGACGTGGCACTGACGATCGTGGGCACGCTCGGCGCTTCGGGCGCCAACGGCCACATGATCGAGTTCTGCGGCGATGCCATCCGCGGCCTCGACATGGCAGGGCGCATGACCGTCGCCAACATGTCGATCGAAGCGGGCGCGCGGGCCGGCCTGATCGCACCTGATCAGACGACCTTCGACTATGTGCGCGGCCGCGACTTCACACCCAAGGGCGAAGACTTCGATCGCGCTGTCGCCGGATGGTGCACGCTCGCCTCCGATCCCGGCGCCACCTACGACCGGTCGGCCTCGCTGGATGCTTCGGCGATCGCGCCGATGGTGACCTGGGGCACCAATCCCGAGGCGGTCGTGCCGATCGACGGGATCGTCCCCGATCCCAAGGACGCACCCAACGAATCCACGCGCCTGAATCGCCGCCGCATGCTGGACTACATGGGGCTCGTGCCCGGCCAGCGGATGGCGGGCCTCGCAATCGACGTCGTCTTCATCGGCTCCTGCACCAACGGGCGCATCGAAGACATCCGCGCCGCGGCCGCTGTCGCCCGCGGCCGCAAGGTCGCGGCCGGCGTGCGGGCGCTCGTCGTGCCGGGATCCGGCCTCGTGAAGCGGCAGGCTGAAGAAGAAGGACTCGATCGTCTGCTGATCGAAGCAGGCTTCGAATGGCGCGAGCCGGGCTGTTCCATGTGCCTGGGCATGAACCCGGACAGGCTTTCCGCCGGACAGCGCTGCGCCAGCACGTCGAACCGCAACTTCGAGGGGCGCCAGGGGCCGGGCGGGCGCACACACCTGGTTTCGCCGGCCATGGCCGCCGCCGCCGCGGTGGCCGGCCGGCTCACCGATGTACGTACGCTGGGATAAGGTTTGGAATGCAATACGATTACATCGTTGTGGGCGCCGGATCGGCCGGCGCCGTCGTCGCCAACCGGCTTTCGGCCAATCCGCGCAACAGCGTGCTGTTGCTGGAAGCAGGCCCCGCCGATTATCGCTGGACCCGCGTCCCGGTCGGCTCCGCCCGGATGATCATCAACCCTGCCGTCAACTGGCTCTACAGTTCGGAACCGGAGGCAAACACCAACGGCCGCCGGATTCCAGTGCCGCGCGGCCGGATGCTGGGCGGCTCCAGCGCGCTCAACGGCATGGCGTTCGTGCGCGGCCAAGCACAGGATTTCGACACCTGGGCGCAGATGGGCAACCAGGGCTGGGCCTATGAAGACGTGCTGCCGTTCTTCAAGCGTCTGGAAAGCTATGAAGGCGGCGGCGACGACCGCTTTCGCGGCCGTGACGGGCCGCTCCGCGTCACCAACCCCGAACCGCGCGAGCCCTTCTTCGCCGCGGTGATCAAGGCGGCGGGCGAGGTCGGGATCGCGCACAATCCCGACTACAACGGTGCGGGGCAGGATGGCATCGCCATGAGCCAGGCTACGATCGCCAGGGGCCGGCGGATGAGCACGGCGCGCTGCTACCTCGACCCGGTCCGAAAGCGCCCGAACCTCCGGATTGAAACGGGCGCGATCGCGGAGGCATTGCTGTTCGAGGGTAAGCGTTGCATCGGGGTCCGCTATTCCGTTGGCGCCGGGAAGAACGAAGCCCGGGCAGCACGCGAAGTCGTGGTGTGCGGCGGTACGGTCAACTCGCCACAACTGCTCGAGCTGTCGGGCATCGGCCAGCCTGAGCGTCTGAAGGAACTCGGCATCGACGTGCGCCAGGCCTTGCCAGGCGTCGGCGAGAACTTACGCGATCACTATGCACCGCGGACGCGATGGGCGATCGGTACCAAGGGCATCACCTATAACGACACGGCCCGCGGCTTCGGTCTCGTCGGCCAGGCGCTGCGCTACGCGCTCACCGGACGAGGATTGCTCGGCAGCGTGGGGGCGCCAATGCGTGCCTTCGTCCGTTCCCGCGACGGGCTCGCCGCGCCCGACCTGCTGCTGGGCTGGGTGCCGATGCTGATGGAGCCAGGTCCCAAGGGGCCAAAGATCGCCCGCCAGTCCGGCGTCACCTGTTACGCCCATCCGATGCGGCCGGAGAGCAAGGGGCACATCCATGTGGTCTCCGCCGATCCGAGCAAGCCGCCCGCGATCAACTTCAACTTCCTGTCGTCACCGGTCGATTCGGAGCTCACCGTGCGCGCCGTCCGAATCGCCCGCGCCATCATGACTGCGCCCGCGATGGCGCCGCTGCAGGTGACGGAGATGGCACCCGGCGCGGACCGGAATACGGACGATGAAATACTGGACTGGGTCAAGGCCGTGGCCGAGACGACCTACCACCCGGTCGGCACCTGCAAGATGGGCCCCGATACGATGGCCGTCGTCGACGCCCAGCTCCGCGTCCATGGTATCGACGGACTGCGCGTTGCCGACGCCTCGATCATGCCGACGCTCACCTCGGGCAACACCAACGCACCTTCGATCATGATCGGCGAAAAGGCGGCGGACATGATGTTGCGAGGATAGGCCCTACCTGCCGCGGAAGGCCCGGGCGAGCTGGTCGGTCAGCGGCTTGACGAGGAACGACGCAACCGTGCGCGGCGTCGTCTGGATGAAGGCCTCGACCGGCATGCCGGCGAGGAACTGCAGTCCCTCGAGGCGGGCGTATTCGCCGTCGAGGACGCGTATCCGCACCGAGTAGTAGGGTTCGCTCGCCCTGTCGTCCTGCGCGACATCTGCGCCGATATGGATGACTTCGCCGTCGACCTCCGGTGTCGTGCGCTGGTTGAAGGCGGCGAAGCGCAGGACCGCAAGCTGGCCGACATGGACTTGGTCGATGTCGTGCGGCGCTACCTTGGCCTCGACGATCAGAGAATCCGATTCGGGCACGATCAGCATGACCTGCTCGCCGGCCTGGATGACGCCGCCGACCGTATGGACGCTGCGCTGGAAGACCCTTCCGTCCTGCGGCGAGATGAGGTCGATGCGCTTGAGCTGGTCATCGGCCGCGATGCGCCGCTCGGTCATCTCGGACATCTTGGCGCGGTTCTCGGCCATCTCCTTGCCGACCTCGGTGCTGAGATCCTGGTCGATCTGGTGAATCTTGAGCTCGAGTTCGGCGATCCGGCCGCGGTTCTGGGCGACGTTGGCGGTCAGGGCGGCGCGCTCGCCCTCCAACCGGGCGGAATCACGCTCGAGCGCCGTCACGCGGCTGATCGGGACCAGGTTCTGTTTCCACAGCACGCGCACGCCCTCCAGTTCCTGGGCGACCAGCTGGATTTCCTTGGCCTTGGCGGCTTCCTGCGCCTGATTGCCCTGGATCTGAAGCTGAAGCTGCTGGATCTGCTCGCGGAGCTGAGCCTTCTGACCGTCGCGCGCCGTCCGGCGCATCTCGAACAGTTTCTTCTCGCCCGACATCAGGCGAGCAACCTCGGGGTCATCGCCGCGGGAAGTGAGCACTGCCGGAAAGGTGACCGATGCCGCGCCGTTGAGCTCCGTCTCGTTGCGCGCCTGCCGGGCACGAAGCTCATCGAGCGCCTTGTTCACGATGCCGAGGCTCGAGCGGGTCTGCGTGCCATCGAGGCGGAGGACAACGTCGCCCTGTTTGACCTTATCGCCTTCCTTGACGAGCAGCTCACCGACGATGCCGCCAGTCGGGTGCTGAACCTTCTTGACGTTCGTATCCACGACCAGCTTGCCCGACGCTATGACCGCGCCGGAGAGCTGCGTTGTCGTCGCCCAGCCACCGATTCCGACAACGAGAAGCACGACGGCTATGCCGCCCACCAGGAGGGGCTGCCGCGTCGAATGGTGCGTCGTTACCGGATCGCTCATGACGGCACGTCCTGTCCGCGGGTGGGACCACGCAGCGCCGCCGCGACAGTGGCTGCAACCGGAGCCGCTGCGGCCGCCACAGCTGGCTTGGCGGTCTGCGCCGCCTTCATCATCTCTTTGAGGACGGCATCCTTTGGACCGAACGCGTGCTGGCGGCCATTCCGCATCACCAGCAGATAGTCCACGCCCGCTATGGCACTCGGACGATGGGCAACCACGACAACGATGCCGCCACGCGCGCGAACGCCGAGGATGGCCCGCGTCAAGGCCTCGTCACCCTCCTGGTCGAGGCTGGAATTCGGTTCATCGAGCACGATGAGGAACGGATCGCCATAGAGCGCTCGCGCCAGCCCGACACGCTGTCGTTGCCCCGCCGACAGGGCCGTGCCGCCCTCACCCATCTGCGTCTCGTATCCGTTGGGCAGGCCCAGGACCAACTCATGGACGCCGGCGGCCTTGGCCGCAGCAATCACTTTTTCCGATGCGGGCGATGGCTCCAGGCGGGCGATGTTCTGCGCGATGGTGCCGGCGAACAGCTCCATGTCCTGCGGCAGATAACCGATGTGTTCACCCAGCATCTCCGACGACCACTGGTCCAGCGTCGCACCGTCGATACGAACCTTGCCGCGCACCGTGATCCAGACGCCGACGATGGCCCGCACGAGCGACGACTTGCCGGACGCACTGGGGCCAACGATGCCGAGGCCCTGGCCCGCCTTCAGGTTGAACACCACATCCTGCACGACGACGTTGTTCGACCCCGGTGGCGCCACGCTGATCTGCTCGACGGAAAGCGTACTCTTCGGCTTCGGCAGCTCCATGGGGTGCTCCTCGGCCGGAAGCCGGGCCAGGAGATTGTTGAGGCGGTGCCAGCTCTGGCGTGCCGCGACGAAGCTGCGCCACTGCGCAATGACCAGCTCGACCGGCGCCAGCGCCCGCGCCGACAGGATCGAACCCGCGATGATGATGCCGGCCGTGGCCTGCTGGTTGATGACGAGATAGGCGCCGACGGCGAGGACCGCCGACTGCAGCATCATGCGCAACGCTCGCGACAGCCCGCCCAGTCCGCCGGTGATGTCGCCGGCGCGCTGGTGTGCGGCGAGGTAGTTTCGGCCATGCTCCGCCCACACGGCGGCAAACCGCCCGACCATGCCCATGGCATGGAGGACCTCCGAGTTGCGCCGGCTCATCTCAGCCAGGCTGTTGCGCCGGCTGCCCATTGCCGACACCTCGATCGACGGTTAGCGTATCTTGAATTCGGTGATGGTCGTGATGATCACAAGGATGATCGCGCCGATCGTCGCGGTGAGGCCGAGCATCGGATGGAAGATATAGCAGATGCCGAGGTAGAGCGGCATCCACGGCAGGTCGAACAGCGCCGCCGGGCCGCCGCCGGACATGAAGGATCGGATCTGGTCGAGGTCGCGCACCGGCTCGAAGCCGCCCATCGTCGGCGCCCGCAGCGGGAGCTTGACCACGAGTTCGTAGACGCGCCGGTCGAGCGTCTCGGCGAGCCCGCCGGCGATACGGATCAGCACGCGGTTGCGCACGATGTCGAGAACCGCCTGGAAACCGTAGAGGGTCACAGCAAGGACGCAGAGGGCGACCAGTGTCGGGATGCTGCGGCTCGGCAGCACACGGTCATAAACCTGCAACATGAAGAACGAGCCGGTGAGGTAAAGAATATTCAGGATGCCCGTGAAGACCGCCACCCCCAGATAGGAGCTGCGGCAGGCCGCCAGAGCCGCCGCCAGCTCCGTGCGCGGCGGCGCTCCGGGCATCGACTGGGTCCGCGCCTTCATCGCCACGGCCTGTTTCCCCTCATCGGTCGGTTCCGGGGCACCCCGAGCGGTGTTCCGGCGCGTCCAGCTACCATCTATCGCCAGCCGCAGTCTACGGCGCCCCCTTCAGGCCCAAAGACGCCAGGTAACTCCAGCGAACCACGCCGTTCCGGAACAGGATACCGTCGAGATATTCGCCGATCGCCCGGTCGATCAGTTCGGCGGCCGGCCTGTCGGCGCGCGTACCGTCGGCATAGGCCACGATCTGGTCCCAGCCCTGCGGTCGCGGGATCGAGACCACGGTCGAAGGCGTGTCGAGGTTCTTGAACGTCCAGAACGACCATCCGATACCATGGGTCTCGTGCAAACGGCGAAACCGCTCGTTCCATTCGTCGGTTAGTTCGCCTGTTTCGCCGAGGAACAGCGGCACGTCGTGCAGGTTGGCGAAGTTCAGGTGGCGCTGGATCGAGTCGCGCTTCGTCGAGGCCCAGAACGAGTGATAGGTGTAGGCGAGGTTCTTCGCGAAGGGCGGGCCGAACATGGCGAAGCTGGAACTCCACTGGCCGCCGGCCAGGAACACGATCCGGCCGGGATCGACGGCGCGGATCGCCGCTGTCGTCCGCTTGTAGAAAGGTTCCAGTCGCGCGTTCAGCGTCGCCACCTCATGGTAGGGCGCGATCGGCTCGTTCAGGATGTCGTAGCCCAGGATCGTGGAGTTGCCGCTGTAGCGCTCGGCCACCGCCCGCCACAGCTTCACCGTGAGGTCGCGGTCGCGCGGCACGTAGAACATCAGCGGATAGCCCGGCCCGTCGTCGTGGTTGATGCCGGTCTGGCCGCCCGGAGCGGCGTGCAGGTCGGGAATCACATAGAGCCCCGCCGCCGCGGCCCAGCCGACGACGCGGTCGAGCAGCGCCCAGCCTTCGCCCGACACAGCACCGTCCTCGGTCATGAACAGCCGCCAGTGCAGCGGCACGCGCACCATGTTGAAGCCGACCGACTTGATGAAGCGGATGTCGTCCTGGGTGACGTAGGTGTCGCGGTACTGTTTCCAGAAGGCGGCAGCGCGCTCCGATCCCAGCAAGCGCTCGAAGGCGGCAAAAATCAGGCGCGGCGATTTCGCCACCTCGAACTTGAACATATAGCCCTCGGGCATCAGCCAGTTGCCGAGGCTGATACCCTTGAGATGGATCGTGCTTCCGTCGGGGGCCACGAAGTTCCTGCCCTCGATGCGCACGAGCGTGTCCGCGCCCGCGGGCACGGCGAGACCCAGGACTAAAAGCAAGGGCATCAACAGCAGGGCGACCAGCAGACGCATGACGCCACTGTAACAGCCGACTAAGCTCCGGCCCATGCTTCTTGCCTCCCTTCTCGTGCCGATCGCCATCGCGATGATCGTGCTTCTGGTCCAGCGGATCCGCCTGCCCGCCTTCCTCGCGATCATGGCCACGGTGGTGGTCTATGGCATCGCGGCCGACATGACCTTCCAGTCGATCGGCAAGGCCTTTGGCCTGGGCTTCACGGCGGCGATCGAGCAGGTGGGCCTGCTGGTCATGGCCGGCGCGCTCGTAAGTTCGGTCCTGCTGCGGACGCCGCTCGGCACCGGCACCGCCGCCGCCGCCGGCGCGCTCGCGGGCCTCGGCGGCTCGGCGGCGGGCGGTCTCGCGCTGCTGCAACCGGCCGGCCAGGACGCGCCGCGCCGCGCGCTCGGCATGGCGCTCACGCTTCTGGCCGTGGCGGCCCTGGTGGCACCCTCGCCGCTCGCCGTCGCGGCAGCCTCGGTGCTCAAGGCCGACCTCCGCACCATGCTGATGATCGCGGGGCCGGTGGCCGCCGCCGCCGCCGCCCTCGGCTGGTGGCATGTGGCTCGACTGGAGCCCGCGACGCAGGCGCCGGGGCGGCTCGGGTGGGCGTGGCTCTGCATCGCCATTCCGATCGCGCTGCTGATCGTGCAATCGGTCGCCCAGATGCCGAGCGAGCCGCTGGGCAAAGGGGGCGCGCGCGAGTTCTACACCGGCGTCTCCAAGCCGCTGATCCTGACCGCGCTTGCGATCACGCTGGCGGTCGTGCTGGCCCGGCGCTGGGAGCCGTCGACGCTGGTCGGCCGCAGCTGGGCGCCGCTGCTGCTGGCGGTCGGCGCGTCGGGCGGCCTCGCCCGCGTATTCGACGAGACCGGCATGGCCGAGCTTTTGGCCGAGTACGTGCTGCACCCGCGCTACGGCGTGCTGACGCCGTTTCTGGCCGCCGCGGTCGTAAAGACCATGCAGGGCAATTCACTGACCGCCGTGCTCACCGCCTCGGGCATGGTCGAGCCGATGTTGCCGGCGCTCGGCCTCGACAGCGCGACAGGCCGCGCGCTTGCCGCCGCGGCCGTGGGCGCGGGTTCGATGGCAGTGTGCCATGTGAACGATCCGTTCTTCTGGATTGCGGCCTCGATGGCCAAACTCTCGCCCGGCCGCGCACTGCTGGTGATCTCGCTGGGCAGCGCGGTGATGGCGTTCGGCGCGTTGGTGGTGATCGCGGCGGTCCGGCAGTTCGTCTGAGCCTGGCGCCTCAACTCAACGAGACGCACCGCCGGTGCTGGCCAGGTGATCGCTGGCCGGCTCGGCGCAGCGCCGCACGGCGATGACCGCCTGGCTGCCGGCGCCGGCGCGAAGATCGACCGTGGCCTCGCCATCAAATGCTGTGGGGAAGGCGGCGGGCGCGCCGGGCTGTTCGCTCACGAGGTCGAAACGCAACGACATCGTCTGGCCCGCCTGCATCGCCTCGATGAGAGGCTTCGACAGGACCGGCGCCTGCTGGCGCTGCGAGTCGGCAAGCACCACGCGATCTCCGGCGAACAGGATGTCGGTGGGGAACGCCTGCCCGTCGATGGCGATCTCCGCGCGCGCCTTGTCCTTCAGGTGCTGCGGCGACGCGCCGTTGGGCAGCAGCGGCCCCGGCGTCGAGAGATAAAGCTGGAGCTGCAGGCCACGCTCGGTGCCGGCCTCCTCGCAGACCAGTGCCACGACGTCGATGTTGAGGTTGCTGGAAGCGGGTTCGGCGAAGGCATAGCTGGGCGCGCTCACGCCCTCCTCGAGGCGCCAGCCACCCGCCGTCGTCGCCAGGCTGGTGCCGGCAAGGACGGCCGACAGCGCCAGCGCCGCCAGGCCGGATCGTCCGAGAGTTGAGAGGGCGCGCGTTGCCATGCCTCACGACGTGGGAGGCAATTTAGACCGTTCCGTGGCAGTCCCCAGGAATTCCGGCGTCAGTCCAGTTTCACCCCGGAGGCTTTTAGCGCCGGGGCCCAGAGCTTGCGGTCCTCGGTCACGAACTGGCCAAAACCCTGGCGGCCGGGCGGTGGCATATCGAGACCGAGGTCGTCGGCCCAGCGCTTCTGGATTTCCGGCGCCTTCAGGGCCTCGGTGACGGCGGCTTCCAGCCGGGCCAGGATCGGCTCCGGCGTGCCGGCCGGCGCCCCCAGCCCATACCACGAGGTGGCGACATAGCCCGGCAGGGTCTCGGCGATGGCGGGAATTTCCGGCGCGCCCCGGAAGCGCTCGGTCGAGGTCACGCCCAGCCCCTTCAGCTTGCCGCTTTTCACCTGCGGCAGCATCGACGGCATGTTGGCGAACATCATGGTGACGGTGCCCGAGATCACGTCGTTGTAGGCCGGCCCCGCGCCCTTGTAGGGGATGTGCAGGATGTCGACGCCCGCCATCACCTTGAACAATTCGCCGCTGAGATGTAGCGACGAGCCCGGCCCGGACGAGGCGAAGGAATACTTGCCCGGCGAGGCCTTGCAGAGCGCGATCAGCTCGGCCACCGAGTTGGCCGGCAGTGAAGCCGTGACGCCCAGCAGGTTGGCCAGCACCGCCAGCCGCGAAATGCCCACGATGTCCTTGTCCGGATCGTAGGGCAGCTTGGTGTAGAGCTGCGGATTGATGGTGTGGCTGGCCACCGAAATCAGCCCGATGGTGTAGCCGTCGGGCGTCGCGCGGGCGATTTCGACCGTGCCGATGTTGCCGCCCGCCCCGCCCTTGTTCTCGACCACGACGGTCTGGCCCAGGATCCGCGAGAGCTGGTCGCTGATCAGCCGGCTCACCGTGTCGGTCCCGCCGCCCGGCGCGAAGGGGCAGATGAACTTGATGGGCTTGGTCGGCCAGGCGGCCTGCGCCCTCACCACCGAAGGTGCCAAGACCGCACCACTCGCGACAGCCAGAAGCGCGCGTCTCCTGATAATATGACGTCGCAGCATAGCGTTTCCTCGATGTCTTTTGGCCTTTGCGACCGTTGGGCGCGACGTTAGCGTGCTGCACAATGAATGCAACGGAGGAACCGGCTAAAGGTCCGGTGCGCGAACTCTTACGCTCGCCAGATTTCCTGCGGCTGTGGCTGGTCGGCGCCTTCGCCAACGCCATGCGTTGGCTGGAGATGCTGGCGTCGGGCCTGTTCGCCTACGAGATCACGGGCTCGGCGCTGGCCGTGGCCGTCGTGGTGGCGGTGCGCCAGCTGCCGCTGCTCTTCCTCGGCGCCTTCGCCGGCGCCATCTCCGAGGCGATCAACCGCAAGCTGATCCTGATGACCGCCCTCATGGTGGCGGCCGCCACCTCGACGATCCTCGCCACCTTGGCCACGACAGGCCACCTCGAACTCTGGCACGTCGCCGTGGGCAACCTCGTGAGCGGCACCATGTGGACGACCGAGATGTCGACCCGCCGCCGCATGGTGGGCGAGGCGGCGGGGCCGCATCGCATCGTGCCGGCGATCGCGCTCGACAGTGCCACCAATGCGCTCACCCGCATGGTCGGTCCCCTCTTGGGCGGACTCGCCTTCCAGTGGCTGGGCATGAAGGGCGCCTACAGCCTCACGGCGCTCGTGCAGTTCGCCGGCGCCTTTGCGCTGGCCGGCCTCGTCCACCCCCAGGTCACGCGCAAGCTCGCGATCGCGCGCATTCCCGCCGAGATCGTTGAAGGCCTGCGCTATGCCCGGACCAAGCCCACCATCCTGCTGGTGTTCGCCATCACCGTCGTCACCAACCTCTTCGCCTTCTGCTACTCCGGCTTGGTGGCGCCGCTGGGCTTGGGCGAATTCCATGTCTCGCCGGCGCTGGTGGGCGTGCTCGCCGCCGCCGAGCCGACCGGCGCGCTGATCGGCGGCGCGCTGATCGCCGCCGGCTTCTTGCGCATGGACCGCCGCCTCGCTTTCACCGGTGGGGCCGCGTTCTTCATGGTCGCCCTCATCGTCATGGCGGTCTCGCCCTCCTACTGGCTGGCGCTCACGGTGCTGATCCTGGGCGGCTTCGGCACCGCGGGCTTCGGCAACATGCAATCGACCCTGATGCTGACCGAGGCGCCGCCCGAGATGCGCTCGAGGCTGATGGGCCTGGTCACGGTCGGCATCGGCACCGGCCCGCTCGGCATCCTGGCGGCGGGCCTGCTGGCTGCACCGCTAGGGCCCCGTGGCGCCGTGCTGGCGATGGCGGCCGTGGGACTGGTGCTGACGGCGTCGCTGGCCTGGGCGTTGCGGCAGCGCGCGACTTCCTGACTCCGGACCTGACTCCGGCCTGACGCAGCAGCGGCACACGATCTGTGCCGCAAGGCGGCGGCAGGTGTGCCGCAGCGTGTGCCGCGCACCCGCAATTCACCGGCCGTTTCAAAGGCTTGGCAACACCCCGCGGCACAGCGCCACCGCACTTCGGAGACAGCCCCGAATCGCGGACCTGTCCCGGAACTCAAGCGCGTGCCACCCTCCTCCCGATGTTCGACTTCTCGATCTTTCGCATCAGTCGCCCGCAGACACCGAAGGAGCTGCGCTGGGGCGGCGGCCTCATGGTGGTCCTGGGGCTTTTCATCATGGCCGGTACCACGGCGCTGGGCTGGGTGGTGCTCGATCTCCCGATCCCCGCGCACTGGCTGCCGGCGGGCACCAGGATCGAGCGCGGCCCGGCGAGCGAGGGGCCGTCGGATCTTCAAAAGGCCGGACAGGCCGCCATCGTCTTCTGCCTTCTCGTGTTTGCCGCAGCGTCGATCGTCCAGGGCGGCCTGCAACTCGTCCTCGCGCGCCGCAGCCGGATGCTGCTGCGGCTCATGATCGTCATCGCCCTCCTGTTCGTGGTCGCGGGCGTGATCGCCGCCGCCTTCCTGGGCCGGCCGATCGGGCGCGTCGGGCAATAATTCTAGGTCGTGCGCGGCCCGCTCTGACGCGCGGCCAGAACCTTCTGCAACTCCGCCAGCCTTTGGCGCAGGCTGTTGATCTCGTCGATCCGATAGGCCGGGGCATTGGACTCGTCCGCGGCAGATTGCAGGCGGTGCCACAGCTCGGCCGAGTGATCGTGGACTTGCTTGAACAGATCGCGGATCACCGGATGCGCATGATGGGGATGGTGCGTGGCGTCCCATTCCAGGGCGACCAACAGCTCCTGCTGCGCCTTGTGGTCGTTCGGAAAGCCCTGCGCCCGCAAGCACGCCTCATCCAGGGCCTCAGCCCTCCTTTGAAGTCTGCTGAGCATTCGTCCCCCGATCGACACCGCCGGTGTCTCGTTCACTACATCATCGGATCCAGCCGCAGTCGAGCGCAGAACAAGGTGCAACCCGCGTGCCGCAGCTCCTGGGCTCTTTCTCCGAACACCCGGAACGGCCGCAATTCGGTTGTATAGGTTGTTGTTCTTTACTACCCTTCATCTTAACCAAGCACCGATGCGCCATTGAGAATTCCTTGGTGCTTCACAAGGGGAGAGCAAAGATGGCGTTTTCGATGGAGACTTGGTTCAAGCCATTCGCGGTCGCTTGGCGCGCACGTGCTTACTTCGCGATTGGCGCCGTCTTGTGGTTGATCAGCCTGATTCCCCTCCCCTTCAAGGACTCCCCGAAGGAATGGTGGCAAGTCGTCATCGCGGGGGCATTCGGCAGCCTGGACAAGGTTTCCTATGTGGTCCTGCTCGCGGGGCTCGTGTACGCCGTTTTCTCGGACATATTGGAGTTCATTTGGACGAGCAAACTCCAGGAGGAAATACGGAAGGGTGTGACCGATATATCGAACGTTTTGGCGGACGGCTTGGGGAAGTTCACGCGCAGTCTGGTTGATATGTCGTTCGAGGCCGTCAAGATCTGGGTCGAGAACGGACGAGGCGCTCCGGAAGAGAGGCGCCTGATCGGAGTGTCTTCTCTCAAGGCGTTTTACGGCGATCACCTGGACGATGAAGACAACATCCTGCACTTCGTCCTGGATGAGATCCTCGAGAGCTCAGCTCACGCAAAAGCGCACACTTGGGAGAATCTGAGCATAAACATCATGATCAGGGAATCGCCGGTCCCCAATCATTTCGAGTGGGAGGAGACGAAGAAATACACGGTCGTATGCCCGGCCGGGAGTGGCAATATTCCGATCAAGATCGAGAATTCCTGGCAGGTGGGCCCGGAGATCATCCAGAACGCGCTTGATAATTTGGAGTACAGCTTGCGCATCGGTCCAACTGAATATGTCAATTTCAAAGAGTGGCGCAAAGCACACGCCCAGGAAATACAGGACAAGGTTTTCAACGTGAATCATGACGGCGTGCGCATAGCCTACGATGGCATCTGGCTGTCGATGGCTATCGACTTGGAGTGCCCGATCGTACGAGACAGCACGCCCGTCTCGATTTACGAGCACAGCTATATTTCCGATCAGGACAGGTGCTACGCCTTGGCCTTGCGGCACCCGACAAAAGGACTGCAATTTTCCATCTCGCTGGAAGGTCTCCCCACTTGGGCCGTGAGGCAACCGACAGTGTCCGCGAGCGCCTATGCGAAGGACAAGGATATGGTCGAAATCAGGAAAACGCAGGGCAGAATGGTCACGGGCAGCCTCCGTGGATGGAATCTCCCAGGGCTGGCACTGATAGCCGAATGGACGCCTGTCGGGGCCAAGGACGCTAGCCCCGCGCGTTGAATTCGGAGCGATTTGACCCTATATAGTTTCCATAGAAGAAGACGACGCGTGAAAGGAAGCCGACCATGATTACCCGGAAGATTTCCGTACTTTAGACTTCTGCCGCCGCAAAGAGTTGCCACTATGCGCTCTTTGCGCGACGAGTTGAGGCAGGCCGCGTTACTTGGCGCCTGCCGCTGGAGCCAAATCTATACTTTGAGCTTCCGCAAATGACCCGGCCTAAGACAGGCCTCGTGCGACGCAGGCCTCGTGCGACGCAGGCCTCGTGCGAGGATAGCAGAAATATAGGACGATTCCGGCTAAATCTGCAAATATCCTATCACATTCCTGCCGCGCGTTTTTCGCCGGGCTGCTGGCAGTGCCCGCACGTCAGTTTGACCCTTCTCCTGCCCTCTTCCGGTCGGCTGCCGCGAAATGACCGATCTGGTCGGCTCGGGCCTTCTTGAAGGCGGGCCGTTCCGTTACGCGCCTCACGTAGGCCTCGGTCGCCGGCCGGTGGCCGAACGCGCGGACCTTCGCGACGCGCAGCACATCCGCCATCAACAGGTCCGCGACGGTGAAGCGCCCGGCGGCGAGCCATTCCCGCTCGCCCAGGACTCTTTCAAGCTGGTCGAGGCGCTTGCCCATCCATCCGGTCAGATCGTCGTTCTCGCCGCCGGTCACCTTCAGGAACCACCACGGGACGGTCACCATCTCGATCGAGTTGAGCGCGGCGATCGTCCATTGCACGGTTGCCGCCGCTCCCGCCGGATCACGCGGCAACAGCCTGTCGTTCTTCCGCGCGAGATGCAGCAAACAGGCGCCGCTTTCGAAGATTTCTATGCCTTCGTCCTTCAGGAACGGGACCTGGCCGAAGGGCTGCTGCGCCAGGTGATTAGTCTCGCGATCCTCGAAGGCGACCGTGCGGACGGCATAGCGGAGACCGGCTTCCTCGCACGCCCATCTCAGCCGGAGGTCGCGCACGAACCCGCGCGGGCCTTCGGGAACCCAGTCCAGGGTCCAGATCGTGAGCTCGCTCATCGGCAGCGCGTCCTTCTGTTCTGAGGGGCCGAGAAAGATCCTTCGCTGCACTCCAGGGCGGGGATTACCCCGCCCGAGATGACACTATTGATGTCATCCTGAGCGCAGCGAAGGATCTTTAAGCTGACCCGCTAATCCAGATCGATCTTGAGCGCCTTCAGTTTCTTGCCCCAGAAGGCGTGCTCGTCGGCGATATAGCGGGCCCACTCGGCGCGGGTGCGTTCGGGGGGCATCTCGACGCCGTCCCTGGCCAGGGCGGCGGCCCACTTGGGCTCCATCATGGCGCGCTTGGCGTTGCGGGCAATCGTGTCGAGGAGGGCATCGGGCGTGTTGGCCGGCGCGAACAGGCCGTGCCAGCCGTTGATCACCGTGTCGATGCCCTGTTCCTTCAACGTCGGCACGTCGGGCAGCGAGGAGAGCCGGTGATCGCCGGTCACGGCGAGGGCTTTCAGGTTGCCCACCTTCACCTGGGGCACGGCCGGCGGCAGCGAGGAGAAATTCATGGTGACGATGCCGCTCATCACGTCGGCCAGCGCCGGGCCAGTGCCCTTGTAGGGCACGTGCGTGACGTCGATGCCGGCGGCCTCGGTGAACAGCGCGCCCGCCAGATGGTTGCCGCTGCCGATGCCCGCGGAAGAATATGTAAGCTTCCCGGGCTCCCGCCGGGCCAGCGCCACCAACTCCGCGGCCGTGTTGGCCGGCACCTTCGGGTTGGCGACCAGCACATACTGATAATCCGTCGTCTGGCAGATCGGCAGGAGCGTGGTGAGGGTGTCGATCATGCCTTTCTGGACCCACGGATTGACCACGATGGTCTGCGCCGAGGTGTAGGACAGCGTGTAGCCATCCGGCCGGGCGGCGGCGACGTTGCGCAGGCCCAGGCTGCCGTTGGCGCCGCCCTTGTTGTCGACGATGATCTGCTGGCCGAGGATCGGCGACATCAACGCCGCCAGCTCGCGCGCGTTGATGTCGTTGCTGCCGCCCGGGGCGTAGCCGACGACGAAGGTGACCGTGCCGGTGGGCCAGGCGGGTTGGGCGCGGAGCGATGACGGGAGAGCGGCGGCGCTGAGGCCAAGAGCGACCGTGCGGCGGCGGGTGAAGACGGTCACTGTTGTCTCCATGGGTTGGCCGGCGCTCCCGCGTGAATTGTGGGCGGGCTTGAACGCTAGCACTATTTCTTACGACTAACTTCGAGCTCGGCGATTGCGAATTCTGCTCTCGCCTCGTCTAAATCCCGCAAAATCTCTCTCATGAGTTCAGCTGAGCTTGTTGTTTGGCCTCTCTCTGCAGAAATATGCCATTGAATATCAAGGTTCGCTTTATCTCGCTGGAGAACTTCTGAATACTCGAATTGGCGAAACCGATCCGTCTCTTTACGTAGAGTGAGATCATCTGGACTGTACGACTTTACAAAATCGGCTAGGTCGGCCGATACAATGGGTCGCTGACGAAGTGAGAAATTCTGATTCGATCTTAGATCGTAAACCCACATACTCGTCGCAGAGTGTTGAGCTTTGTCAAAGAACAGAACATTCGCCTTAACGCTCGGTGAATACCAAATACCTGTAGGTAAGCGCAAAAGAGTGTGGACATTACAGCGTCGAAGTAAATTGCGTCGTATCTGTTCTCCCGCCCCTCCTTCGAACAATACGTTGTCAGGAACAACAATTGCGGCGCGGCCGAGTTCCTTCAGCATTGAGTAGACATGCTGAACAAAATTTAGCTGCTTGTTCCTAGTCGTTACCCAAAAGTCAGGGCGAGCATAAGAGAGCTTGTCGGCTTGCGGCTTCCCATCAGCACCAACGATAGTGAAGCTGCTCTTCTTGCCAAAAGGCGGGTTCGTAAGAACCATATCTGCAGGATCCGATTTCTTCGCCAAGCTGTCTCGTATTGAGATTGGGGGGCGCTTGGGATCACTTCCTATGCCGCGAAGAAAGAGATTCATTGCGCACAGGCGTGCTACATTGGGGACGAGATCGGTTCCGCTAAGAGCGTTGTTGCGAAGGTGAGTCCTCTGACGCGCGGTTAGCGCTTTAGCTTGCAAATACTCAAATGCCGCTAGCAAGAAGCCACCAGTCCCGCATGCCGGATCACAAATCTTCATTCCAAGATTTGGACGCATGACTTCAACAATAGCGCGCGTGACGGGTCGCGGTGTAAAATATTGCCCTGCCCCGCCGCGGACATCGTCGGCGTTACGGGCTAGTAATCCTTCATACACGTCACCTTTTACATCCAAATCCAGCCGAGACCATTCCTCACCATCAATCATCTGAATGAGCAAACGAAGCTTTGCCGGATCGTTTATTTTGCTTTGTGGCTTAGCGAAAATCAGGCCGATCAGACCAGAGAATTCACTCAGCTTACGTAGGCCTTGATGATAACGATGCAAGCAACTCGCATCGTCGAGACTTCTCAGGGTTCCCCAAGAATAGCGAGAAGGTATTTCGCTCAGGCCTTTTCCTCTTTGCTCCCAAGCCATTTTTAGAAAGAGCAAATAAGTGATTTGCTCCGTGTAATCCATGAACGCCAACCCATCGTCCTTAAGGACATGGGCGTAGTTCCATACTTTCTGAATAAGACTGCTACTTCTTTGTTCCATTATCCGCTCAGGATCACATTGTCGCGGAGGCGGCCGCAAGCCGTTGCGCCCACTGTTCGGGACGGGTTCGAAGGCACTCAGCAGCCGTGGATGAGAACTCTGCCTCCGACTTAAGCATCTCCCGTAACTTCATCATTTGCTGACGAACGGCCTCTCTCTTCGAAGCGCTCGGCTGCACGTCCATCTTCTTCATTAGGTTCTGACAGAGATTCACTTCGCGGATACACTTCGTCCACACATCGCGACGCGCCTCCTTAAGCAGCTCATGCTCGCGAAGCTTGTATCGCTTTATCGATTCTTCGACGCGAGCCTTGCTCCAGTCGTCCAAATCTGCGAGTGGCGTTACGTCTCCGTCTTCATCGAAAGAGAAGAGGAGAGGATCCTCTGGACGCGTAGGATCCAACAGGTAAGGAACTTCATCGTCTATATTGCGATCCGCAAAAGTCGCCTGATGAGTACCTGCGCGAAGTGGAAAATAGCCACCTTTCTTGCGGTTACCTACATTTCCGCAGAGGCGGAAATTTTGCCAATCAAACGCAAGCCACCAATAACCTTCGCGTTCACTGCCATCAAAGTTCCTGGCAATTTTCTTGGGGCGGAAATGCTCGATATCCCTATGGCTATAAGTGTCACGAGCCTCCGAGAACCAGCACTTCTGTTTGGAAAACTGACCTAACCAATCCTTTAACTCACCCCAGACACTGCTGTTGGCATCGATAATGGCATCCCGCTCGGCCTTGGTCTGAGCATCATTCAATGATTTGGTTAAGGCTTCAGCTCTCTCTAGCCAAGCTTTGGCAGGCTTTTGCCCTTCGAGATCAATGAACCTCACTTCTTCTCATCCTCAGTCAAGATGTCGTCTAGAATCTGATCCGCAATCTCTTCCTGCTTTTCCTGTTCGCTTACTGACAACACCGGTTTCCGATACTCGGGCCGCCTAGCCATAGCGCGGACAAACTGAGCATAGTCCGGGTCTCTAAATTCGCGGCCGAAGCCAAGAGCTACCAACTCCTCAGACAGACTATTTAGGGTGACCTCTTGGGCCGCATCTCGCTGTTCTCCCAATGCCAATAGGCGTCCTCTTTCGTCCAATTTAGCCTGAATTTCTGTTCCGACGGCGCTTCTTAGGCCGAACATATTTCTCAGAATTCCCTGAACACCCATTCCCAATGGATCTTCCTCAGGCGCTGAATGCACAACCTTGCCGCTTTTCATATCTCGTTCCAGAATCGCAACCTGATTCCGACGGAGATTGGTGAGAACAAGAGGATCGTGAGTAGCAACCAGTAGATGACTGTTCTTACCCGTATGAGCGTGTTTGCTCAGAATATTTAGATATTCCATTCCCCAAGCAGGATTCAGGTGTGTGTCTGGCTCATCGAGAAGAAATAGACAGTCATCGTCTCGGGTAAACCTAAGCATGCCCACCACTGTCAACAATTGTTGCTCACCTTCACTCAGCTCGCGAAAGGTAAGCGCTCCAGCGTGTCGCACCTTGACCCGAATGCGTGTCTCATGAATCAAATCGGACATAAACGTACTCTCGAGCAGCTTAAAGAAATCAGCGGCGCTGAATTCGATTGCGTCCGATGCTCGATCATCCTTTTGACGCATAGCGAGCACTGAATCGCGGGCCAACGTTCTCAATTGCTTGAGATCCCGCAAGAACAAGTACAAAAATTCAGTATTCTCGATTTGATCGAAGCTATGTTGTATACGGCCACGCAATCGCAGTGGAGCTGTTGCGCAATCATAGACGCATGACAGAAAGTCTTTTACCACTCCTCCTGCGTACCAAAAACGAGGGTCGCCATCCTTGCGTCGCTTCTGACCCTTCGCCCAGTGAGGCCGTCGAAGCACAAATAGCGCGCTCTCCAGCTCTTCTATCCAAGGGTAATCGCGAAGAAATTCTTCAATCTCTTTGTCTTCTGTCATGAAGAAGGCGAGCAACGCAAACTGCGAATGAATTGGTTTTGCATAGAATAAAGGGCGCAAGGGAATTACGTTGCCCTTGAGCAATTGATCTCGGAACTCGAGTTGCGGCTGGAAAAAGTGATGTTCCATTCGATTGCTTACACCCGAATAGTAAGTCACCACATACCGCGGCAGAAATTCTCGAATTTCCTTTCTAGTTATACGTCGCTCTCCGACAGTATCTGTCACCACGAATGCAAATGAGGATATTTGATCTCCTTCTTTGGAAGTCATGCCAACAGTAGAAGTCTCAACCTCAGATTCCTTTGTCGTATTAGGATTGAATATGCGTACAGAGATATTCCCTTCGCGCAGTGTGTACCGAAGGTCATAGCCGAACTCTGTCGTTACCTTTTCCTGGATGAGATCACGAAAAATGATGACGAGAGCTTCGAATAGATTGCTCTTCCCCGATCCATTCCGACCCAGGACGATGGTTACTGGCTCGTGAGAACTCGCGTCGAAATCGACCTCGAATTGATTCAAATTCTTAAAATGATCTATCTTAAGATAAGTCAGTCTCATGATGCGATCCTAAGAAGGATCTTTCCTTGCCGACGCTCCTCCAAGACCTGGACTGGAGACGCAGTCAACTCTCGTAGTTCAGCAAAGAAATCATCAACTGTCTCTTGGATGTAGCCCGCCGCTTGAAATAATTCCTCCGGCGTCATCGGGCGTCCATTTTCTCGGAGAACAGTGAGCAAGCTCCTTCGAGCTTCAGGTCTTTTGCCAGAAATATTCTTCGGCATGCGCTCTCCTGTTGCCTTCTCCACTGGTGCCTCTCGGGCAGCTTGAATGCGCGCAAACAAGATGGTCGCGCTTTCGTCTTGTGGGTCTTGAGGTACCAACTTTCCTAAGAATGCCTCTCGCAGGATCGTTTGCCGTGCGTTGCCTGAACGCTCGGATTGCTGTTGCAAAGCAGCGTCTAGGCGATCTGCACTAGATAGCCGTCGTTCAACCTCGTTCACAATCTCCACCTGTTCCTCAGTTGGCGGAAAAGGAAGAGAGAACGTAGCCAGCTGAGAGGTGAACATGTGTTGTATAAGGCTCCCCGAATTTAGGTGAGCCACGAATTGTCGGAAACGCGAAGACTTGAGTACGTAAAGAAAAAACTTCGGAGTGCCCAGCACAGGCGTGAGCCGTGCAATTCGCTGGTTCAAGAAGCAGTGTTCATCTGTTGAAGTAAGGCATACGCGACCAAGGAAGTCATCTTTCAACGACTGTGCGGTCAGATTGATCACCAACTCGTCGCCGCGAACTACATGCTCAGCATGCTCGCGTTCCAGTCGAGTTGGTACATATCGAGTGTTCTTACTATTCCACTGGACCGTACCATCGGCGTAGAGATTGCCGGGGCGAAGCAGCTTAATTCCCGTCTTGGAATATAGCTGACTAGATACCGCTCTTCCATTTTGAGAGAAACCGACTTGGTCCCAACCAAGCCATAGCCAAGTGGAGGGCAATGTTGGCAAATCGGCCTTCGACGGACTCTCCGGCTCCGGGTAACGAGATCGCCAACTGTCCTTCAATTTCCTTCCAGTGCTTCGAGAGCGCTCCAGCTCTTTGGTCTCCCAGACAATACGACGACGCCCAAGGATGTCGCTAAGCGCCAATTTGTCTCTTTGCGATAGCAGTTCTTCGATTCTCTTTTCTCGCCAAGTGCGAGTTAATTCACCGGAAAGACCGGCCTCAATTGTTGCCGCACGATATCGGTGAAGGCGGTCACTTGCGCGTTGCGTAGCTACTTGGGCCCGACTGAGACGCGACAACACATCGTCTAGCTTTTCGACGATCCGACGTTGTTCTTCACCAGGCGGAAGATCGACAGAAAAGTGAGATAGCTTCTCAAAACTGATCCGAGGACGTTCTCCACTTACTTGCCGATTAGCAAAAGCGACAAAATCTTCGGCGTTCAATCGCAACGCTAGAAATCTTTTGTTCAATCCACCCAGTGCTGAGAATACCAAGAACTCTGCCGAGCAGATGCCATCGAAATCCGCTACCCATACCTTATTGAGGTAGGGCCGCATTCGACTGTAGAGCACGTCGCCTTTGGAAAACCTCATGCATGAGCTGCGCACTTCATACGCATTGCCCTGCCCAAGAAGCTTCATCGAGTGTGGCTCGATGTGTTCCAATCCAACATAGGGCATTGTTGGATGGTCTTCCGGGAGAGCACGCAGTCGCGATGGCTCCACCAAGCGTCCAAGCGCCGTCGTTACCCACCCAGTCGGAACTTTGTCAGCCATCGACCGCTTGCAGAATTGGAAGCATCAGGACCCAGCTCAGCAAATTGCTCTGATCTTTCTGACTTTGCATTCTACCCCCAGCGGAGGATTTTAGCGTGTAGTGGCGACAAAGTCCGTTAGTTATCTTCCGTGCGCCTATATGTTCTCCGTCGGTCACGCCTCGCTGATTCACGCTCCACCCGGACCTCTCTCGCCGGCCGGGACTTGCATGCCGCGGCAGCGATCAGCTCAGCTTCTGCGATAGGTCGAATAGCTTCAGGGTGTGCAGATGAGGGGCACATGATAAGTGCCCGCCCGGCGTGTCGGCCGAGAGGCGGCGCCCGGAGTCCCCGGTCAATCCCTATAGACTTCCACGGTCTGCATCATGTCCAGCACCTCGTGGTTCATCGTGTGACAGTGCAGCATGAAGATCCCGGTGTAGTCGAGGAAGCGCGAGCGGATGACGACGCTGCCGTGCCGCGGCACGACGACGGTGTCGCGCCACGGCAGGTTCGGCGCCGGCAGGCCGTTCACCTGCACGACCTGGAACGGGCTGGTGTGGATGTGGAAGACATGGTCATCGACGTGCATGTTGACGATCGTCCATTCCTCGACGGCGCCGAGCCTGACGCGGTGGTCGATGCGGCCGGGGTCGAACTTCTTGCCGTCGATGAGGAAGCTGAACTCCCGCCACGTGGCCGCGGCCTCGGTCTGCGGCAGCCGCCCCACTTCCGGGCCGATTTTCAATCACCGCGCGAACACCGTCCAGGGGCCCGCGACAATCCCGGCACTGGCCATCCGGCGGCACGGGCTACATATAAATGCATGCCGCTGCACTGGACGATCGATCCCCATCAGAGAATGCTGACCGCTGTCGCCGAGGGGGACGTCACGCGCGCCGAGTTCGAGACCTATCTCGACACGCTCGACGCGGCGGACGCGCACGGCTACCGCAAGTTGTTCGACGGCGGGCGCGGAAGTACGCGCATGCCGCCGGAAGACATCCTGGCGCTGGGCGTGCGCATGCGGGCGGCCCACGCGACCGGGCCGATCGGCGCGCTGGCGGTCGTCGTGCCGGATGATTTTGCCGATGCGGTCGGTCGCGTGCTGGGCATGCTGGCCGTTGCCGACCGGCCGATGCGCGTCTTCGCCACCCTCGGACCGGCGCGCAAGTGGCTGAGCCGCGTGGCGGCGCCGGAAAGCGCCCAGGGTCTTTCCGGCTGAATCAGATGGACGGGCAAATCCGTCCGTAGTCTTCAGCTGCTCTTGGCGACTTGAAGCAGCGTATTCTTTTCGGCGGGACTGGGATTTCCGAACCAACGCTGGGCCTTACCCTTGATGAGAATGCCGACCGCCCGGCTGCCATCCTGGGAAAACAGGTAGAAGAATGTGTTGGCGCCGCAGTCGTGCGCCTTGCACACCATGCCTCCGATGCCTGGTTTGCCGTCCGTCTGGTAGGTCTTGCTGGGCGAGGCCGGGCCGGTCGGGTCAGGCAGCCAGCCATCGACGTTCTGCTCATTCCTGAACATCGCCTGGAATGAACTCTTGAACGGCGGCTTCTTGAACAGGTCGTGCAGATACGGCCCTGAACCTTGCGCATTCGCCAGGCCCGCGCTGGCCAGCAAGATCGACAGCCCCAACATCATCGACCGCAAGCCCGACATGCGACGTACTCCCCCAATCGCCCTCTGTTCAGCCTATCACAGGTTGCACATGCCGAGTGTGGACACGCGACTATTCGTCGGCCTGGGGAAGAGCGAACGCGCCCAGCCCACTCCGCCGATCCCCCCCCAATTCCAAGCTGACAACTTCCTTACAGCGGAACTGTCCACAAACTCGCTGAAGTCTGCAAGATTATTGCAGTCAAAGTGCTTGATTCACGCCGACCTCCCCGCTAATTATCGCAGCGAAGGCGCAAGAACTTGGGGGCGCCGGGAAGGTCTAAAATGCTGGTTTTTCGTAATGGCAGGAGCCTAAGAGGGCTCATTCTGGCGGCGGCGCTTGTCGCGGCACCGCTCGCGGCCGGGGCCCAGGGATCCGACGGACCCGGCGGGTGGGTGCGCAGCACGGCGAGGAATTGCCATGTCTGGAACTCCAGCGGGGAGCCCAACAGGAGCTTCAACTGGTCGGGGGGCTGCGAGAGCAATTTCGCGCGCGGGCGTGGGGTCATGCAGTGGTTCACCAACGGCATTCCGAGCGGCCGCTACATCGGCGAATACGCCGACGGCCGCATGAACGGCCGCGGCGTCTTCGAATTTCCCAACGGCGATGTCTACGAGGGCGAGTTCCGCGACGACAAGCCGAACGGGCGCGCCGCCTTCCGGGCGGCGAACGGCAACCGCTACAGCGGGCTGGTGCGCAACGGCAGCCCGGTCCAGGGCGAGGCGTCAGGTGACAGCCTCAAGAACTACAAGGGCCTGTTCAGCGACGGCCAGCCGGTCCGCGGCAAGGTGAAGTATCCCGACGGCAGCGCCTATGACGGCGACCTGCGCGGCGGCAAGCCCGCCGGCTGGGGCGTCTTCACGACGGCGGCCGGCGGCCGCTACGAGGGCGAGTTCGAGAACGGCAAGCCCAACGGCTTCGGCACCTACGATGCGTCCGTCGGCGTCGCCTATGCCGGCCTGTGGACCGACGGCTGCTTCCGCCAGCGCAACCGCGCCGCCGCCGTCATCGCGACCGAGAAGGAATGCAGCACGAAGTCGTCGAGCTGATCTGAGGAGCGCGGTCGATTCCGAGTAGCAGGCGATTCCTACACCCGTCGCCCCGAGTCGCGCGGAGTAACCTCCGCGCTGAGCCGAGGGGCCTCCTCTCTACCGGTGATAGCTAGTCGTGGAGAGAAGGTCCCTCCGCTACGCGCTACGCGCTTCGGTCGGGACGACGGGTGTCATCTCACTCTAATAATCCCACTCCATCTTGACGCCGACGCGGCCGCGCGAGTCGGCGCCGACGTCGCCCTCGACCTTCACATTGTCGAGGACATCGACCTCGACGACGCCGCGGCTCGAGTTGCCGGCGGCGCCCTGCTTCGCGCCGACATAGACGCCGGGCGCCACGTAGCGGCCGGCCTCGACGGACACGGAGCTGGCGCCGGTCTGCTGAGCCGAGCCGCTTGAGCCGCCACTTGAACCACTCGAGCCGACGCTCAGGCGGTCGAGGCCCAGCCCGCGCCTGAGGCGGCCGATCACGCTGTCGCCGGGCGAGTTGCCGGTGAGTTCGGCCAGCGCCTGGCCCACCTGCACCAGCTCGAAGCCGCTGAGACTCGACGCCGGCTTGCCGAAGATCAGCAGCGCCATCGCCTCGTCGGGCGGCAGGGCCGGCGCCGAGGTGATGGCGATGAGAGGCGCGCGCGGCGTGCCGGTGATGGCGACGCCGATGGTGGTCGACTGCACGCTGGTGCTGGCGAGGAAGTCGAGCCTGGGATCGATCTCGTCGACATTGTCGAGGGTGACGATGCCGCGCGTGAAGACGAGGCGGCGGCTGCCCAGGGTGAACTCGCCGCGCCGCAGCGTGAGGCCGCCCACGACCGCGGGCGCCGACGGCGCGCCGCTCACCTGCAGGCGCCCGCCGACCTCGGCATCGAGCCCGCGGCCGCGCACGAAGACCGCGCGCGGCGCGTCGATGGTGAGCGCGAGGCGGATCGGCGTCGCATCTGGCGGCGGCGGGGCTTTGCGCTTCTGGCCCGGCGGCGGCGGCACGACCGCTGCCGGCACGCCGGGCTTGTTGATCTCGCGCACTTCGAGGACGGGATAGTCGACCGATTGCGCGGCACCGACAGCGATGTCGGCGCGGTCGATGGTGAGCGGCCCCGCGACGTCGATGCCGGCCGCGGTCGAGCCGGTGACCTTGAGATCGCCCGACACTGTCGCGATGAGATCGGCGCGATTGACCAGCAGCGCGCGGCGGATGGCGACGGCGAGATCGAGGCCCAGCCCGGCCGTCGCATCGAGCCGCAGGTTGCCCGTTGTCGTCACGCTGCCGTTGCCGCCGGTCTGGAAGGCGAGCCTCTGGATCTGCAGCGTGTCGCCCTGGAGGACGAGGCGGCCCTCGCCGCTGCTCAGCCGCAGGCCTGTTTCGGGAAGAGCCACAGTGCCGCCCGAAAAATCGACGGTGCCGGTGCCGGTGACTTTTCCGCCGCGGATTTCGAGCGTGACGTTGGGGCGGATGGTGCCGGCGATGCCGCGGATGTCGTTGCCCAGCAGCGGCGCGAAGGGTGCCGCGTCGAGCGTGCCGGAGAGCGCGGCGGTGGCGGCGATCGGCCCTGTGCCCTGAGGCAATGTCGCGCTCCCCTTCAGCGCGAGCCGCGTGGCGCCGCCGGCGCCGAGGGTGGCGTCGATCGTCGCCTGACGACCGACCAGCGTGCCCTTGCCTTGCAGCGACAGCGACGGCAGCAGGGCGGCATCCTTGCGGCGCAGCCGGAGATTGGTTGCGGCATAGGTGGCCTCGATGCGCGGCGCATCGAGCGGGCCTTGCACGCGCAGCTTGGCCTGCAGCGCGCCGTCGAGTCCCGTTCCGGGTGCCAGGGCATCGAGCAGGGACAGCGGCAGCGCCGCCAGCTCGAGCTGCAGGTCGCTCGCGTCAGGGCCGAGCGTGCCGCGCACGCTGAGCCGGCCGCCGCCCAGCCGCAGGTTCGTCGGATCGATCGCCACGCGCGCGCCGGCGATCGTTACGCGGGTTGGTCCGGCAAGGGCGACGGGAATGCCTTCGTGGCGGGCATCGAGGCGCGACAGCGCGATGCGGATCTGGTCGCCTTCGAGGGCGACCTTGGCGACGACGGTGCCGTTCGTCCGTGCGCCCGTCGCCTGCAGCGCGATGTCGAGGTCGGTGCGGTCGCCCTTGATGGTGCCGGTGAGGCCGCTGACGCCGGCGGCGCCGGCGACGCGGCTGGTTTTCAGCGTGGCGTCCGTCTTTGCGATGCCGGCGGGATCGTCGATGGTGCCGGCGAGATCGAGCGTGCCGATCGCGACGCCGCCGCTCCGCAGGTCGGCGCCTTGCACCTTCACGTCGAGGCGCCCCACCGACGAGACGGGATCGGCGGTCACCTCGGCATCGATCGATCCCGCAAGGTCGGTGCCGATCAAGGGCGCGAGTTCCTGCAGGCGCGCCATGCGCAGGCGGGCGTGGCCCGTCGTGCGGGCCTCGGTGACGGCGAGGTTGGCGACATCCAGGACCGCACTTGCCCAGTTGCCCTGGAAGACCGGCACTACGATGCCGCCCGATGCATCGCGCGCGAAACGCCCGCTGAGCGACAGGGGCTGGCTTAAAAGATCGCCGCTCGCCTCGACGGTGCCGCGTGCCGCGCCGGTCTCGTCGAAGGTCGTCGTGGCGGCAAGCGACAGGCGTCGTGAGGCGAGGCCCTCGTGCTTGAGGTCGCGCGCCTCTGCCTTCAGCGCGAGCTCGATCTCCTTGTCGAACTTTACGGTGGCGGTCGCGGTCATGGCACCGTCCACGCCGGGCCGCAGCGCGGCGATCCTGGGCAGGTCGAGCGCGAGGTCGAGCGTGCCGGCAGAGTCGCGGCCACGACCCGCCAAAGTGAAGGTGCCGCCTTCGCTCGCGACACGCACATCGGCAAGCGACCACGACTCGTCGCGCTTCAACGTCGCCGAGCCGGCAAGGTCGACGGTGGATGCCACGAGATCGCGCGGCACCGCGGGGGCGCCAAAATCCCTGAGCGTGCCCTGCCAGCCGAGCGCGAGGTCGCCGGCCTCGCTGCGCACCGTGAGGTCGACGATCGCGCTGCCGGTCAGCGCTTGCTGGGCAAACGCCGACAATGGCGCAACGCTCGGCAGCGTGACGGTGGCCTTCGCCTCGCCGATCCTTGTCGCGATGACGTAGGAGCCGGTGCCCTTCACCGACGCGAGCGGCGCACCGAGATCGAGCGACTCGATCCCGATAGCGCCGTCGCGCAGCGCGAGCCGCGCGGCGGCAGTGACCTTTCCCGGCTGCGGCAGGCGTGGATCGAGCGTCGGCAGCGCGAGATCGTCGGCGCCGCCGTCCAGCACGATCGTGCCGGCCGGCCGCGTCGCAAGCGCGCTGAGATCGGCGCTGGCTTTCAGACGAAGGCCGCGCCAATTCGCGCCGCCGAGAAGTGCCGCGAAGGCGCCCGGCTCGGCAGCGTCGAGCGTGACCGTGGCTTCCAGCCGATCGCCGACGCGGTCGTAGCGGCCCGAGGCCACGATGCCGAGCGGGCCGGCGCTCAGCCGAGCGTCGCTGAAGGTAACCAGCGCATTGTCGACGGTCGCATCGGCGGCGAGCGAGATCGGTCCACGAGCGGCGTCGGCCAGCGGGCCACGCGGCAGGCCGGGACCGGCGGCTTCCAGCCGGACGGAGACGGCTGTCGTGTTACCTTGCGGCTTCCATGTCGCCGCGCCGTGCGCCGTGGCGGCGTCGCCCGCCGACAGGCTGACGTCGGCACTGCCTTCCATCGCATCACCACGTGCCGCGAGCCGCAGGCCGACGCGGTCCAGCTCCGGCCGCTCCAGCAGGGCCGCGATCACGCCACCCTGCCCTTCGTCGAGCGCGATCTGGCCGGCGACGGTGCGCCTACCCAAGTCGAAACGAATGTCCGCGGCGAGGTGGCCGGACCTGCCGTCGGTGCGATCGCCGGAGAGGCGCAGCCTGCCTTCCGCCAGATCAGCCGGCAGGAACATGCTGCCTTGGAGCCGCCAGCGCGCGTCGGTGCGTGCCAATGCGTTAGCGATATGCAGGTCGTCGATCGATAGCGCCTGCAGGTCGATACCGACCGGTAGCCGCAGCGGCCCCTCTTCTGTCGGTGCCGTATCGGCCGCCTTCGCCGGCGCGGGCGCGCGCAGGAGATCGACGCGGGCCGCCGACAGGGTTTCGATGCGCACCCGGCCCGACAGCAGCGACGCGAACGACCACCGCAGTTGTGCGTCAGCCACCGTGAGCCACGGGCCGTTCCGGTCGGCAAGCTCAATCCGCGCCACGCGCAGGTCGGTCGGGAAGAAGCCCGTGACGCCGCCCAGCTCGACGCGGCGGTCCGGTGTCGAGGCGGCGGCCGACACTGCCGACGCGAGCATGCGCTGGCCCGGAGACGTCTGCAGAACGCCGAACGCGAGCGCGAGCAGCAGCACCACGGCACCAGTCGAGAACAGCAGGAAGCGACGGGCGCGCATCAGAAGGCCTGCCCCAGGCTCACATAAACACCAAACGGCGGATCGCCGCTGCGCCTGTTGAGCGGCAGACCGACATCGAGCCGGATCGGGCCGAAGTCGGTGTAGTAGCGGATGCCGCCGCCGGCGCCGACGCGGGGCGCAAACAGCGAGAAGTCGGGCAGGAAGCCAGGATAGGCGCTGCCGGCGTCGACGAAACCGACGACCCCGAACGACTTGGCGATGCGCTGGCGCAGTTCCACGCTCGCCTCGACGACGCTGGCGCCGCCCAGCGGATTGTTGAACGCATCGCGCGGACCGGCGCTTTGATAGACGAAGCCGCGCACCGAACCGCCGCCGCCGGCATAGAAGAGCTTGTCGGGCGGGATGCCGCCGATGCTGAGAGCGGGCTCGGTGCCGAACGAGGCGCGCGTCGCCAGAACGGTGCGGCCGGGTTCGCCCTGCGCGAAATGGCTCAAGTCGAAGTAGCTGCGGCCGGTGAGCCGCATGATGGTGAAGAAATCGCCGCCGCCGCCGAAGTCGACCCACGGCGCGACGTCGAGCTGGAGCCTGTAGCCCCGGGTCGGGTCGAGGTCGCTGTCGGCCTTGTTCAGCAGCGCGGTCATCGGCACGCCGATCATGGTGTAGAGCTGGGTGATGCCGTTGCGGGTGATGCGAGCATACTCGCCGGCAAGCCCGGCCCGCGCCTGCCAGGACGGCGAGATCGTGCGGTCGATGCCGGCGTAGGCCGTGATGGCATTGCGCGTGTAGGCATCCAGCACTTCGCGCAGCACCGCGGCCTCCAGGCGCATGTCCTGCCCGGCGCGCCACCAGTCGGGTTTACGAAAGGCGGCCTGAAAGGCGAAGCCGGTATCGACGATCGCCAGGCCCTGGCCGATATGGTTGATCTCGGCCGACAGGCGCAGGCTCTCGGCCTCGCCGAAGAGATTGCGATGGACCCAGAAGCCGTTGACGGCAGCGCCGAGCTGGGTCTCGTAGCTCACGCCGAAGCCGATGGAGCGCTGCGGCCGGTCGGTGAGCTCGACGTCGATCGGCAGCTCGCCGTTCGGATCGAGGGTGGTCGCGGGCTTGATGCGCACTGCGTTGAAGGTGCCGAGCGAGGTGAGCTTGCCGCGCAGCAGGTCGACCTTGGCGGGATCGTAGGGCTCACCCTCAGTGAAGGGCACCCGCCGTTGCAGATAGGTCGTGTCGACCTTTTCGGTGCCCGAGAACCGCACCTTGCCCATCTTCGCCAAGGGTCCAGGTTCGACGATGTAGGTGACCTCTGCCTGCCGCGTGGCATGGTCGACCACGACCTCACGCTTGGCGCTCGCCAGCGCATGGCCCTCCTTGCGCAGTTCGGCGACCACCTTGTCCTGGGCCGAAATGATTGCCGCGGCGTCGGCGGGATCGCCGGGGGCAAGGCCGATCTTGCCGCGATCGACATCGGGCAGCGACGCCATCGTCCCCGAGGGGCGGATCGCCACCGTGCCGATCTGGTACCTCGGTCCGGTGTCGACAGTCATCGCGATGGATACCTGCGCGGAGTCCGGCTGTGCCTCCAGGGCATCCAGCGCCGCGGGATCGGCGATCGGCCGGCCGTCAACGCCGGCACCGACGGTCGCGTCATAGAAGCCGCGCGAACGGAGGGCTGTATTGACCCTCGACGACAGGGCCTGCGCGCCCTGGAGCAACGACAGGCTGTCGCCCGTGAGCGGCTGCTCCTTCTCGAAGGTTTCGACGAGCTGGGTGAGATCGGCGCTCATCGCTTCATCCCCCGTCACGGCGAGGACGATCTTCGCCGTCCGGGCCTGAATGGACCCTGAAAAGAGCGCGACTACCAACAGAACAACTACAGGGACGGCAAACCGCACGGCACCTCCCGTTCTGTCCGGTAGTTGACCCTTATGATGACGACACAACGCCTGTCGACGTAATTGGATGCAGCATGATGCCGCTCCGCGGAAGATGGCAACTCTCGAGTATTCCTGGCGTTTGAACGACGATGGATTCGGCCCCACGACCGCACCCACCATGCAAGAAAGGATTAGACAAAGTGACCCACTTCTGCCGACACGGCCGCCTGTTGGGCGCGATGCTGATCCTGACGACCGCCGCGAGCCTGGCCGGCTGCGGCGTGGTCGCGGCGCCAGTCCGTGTCAGCAGCGCCGTCGTCAAGGTAGTGCCGGTGGCAGGCGACGTCGTCGCGGCCCCGCTCGACGTGACGGCCGACGTCATCGACTGAGCGCCGGTCGCGCTAAACCTGCGCGCTAAACCTGCCGGCCTACTGCGAGAGAGAGTGGACGACGCGGCAAGCCGTTCACGCTATGCTGGCGCCATGTCCGATTCGCCCAAACTCGTCGCTCTTCGCAAATCCCTCGCCGCCGAGCCCGCCGCCGAAGGGCTGGCACCGGAGACCGCAAAGCAACTGGCCCACGGGGCCATCGCCAAAATCCTCATGGCCATCGAAAGCGGTGTCTGCCCGCTGGGCGACTGGGAGCGCCGGTGCCTGGCGGCGGCGATCACCAGCCTGCGTGGCGGCAAGACCAACGAGGCACGCACTCGGGCGCGCCAGGCGCTGTGGCCGGACGAAAACAGGCGCAACGCGGCAGTGTCCAAGTTTCCGCCGCGGCCGGGCATGATGACCCTGCCCGAGCTCAAGCGTGAATTTGCGGCGGCTCTTGCCATGCCGGGGCGTGGCGGCAGCCGGGACGCCAAAACCACCTAGATTCCGTCCTCTCCCGCCAAAATAAAACGCCCGGATCTTACGATCCGGGCGTCGGCGTTAGTGGCGGAGGCCTGTCAGCGTCTTTGGCCCAGGAACATCATGAGGAACTGGAACAGGTTCACGAAGTCGAGGTAGAGGCTGAGGGCGCCGAAGATGGCGACCTTCTCGGCCGTGTCCGTGCCCCAAGCCGCGGCATACTGGTCCTTGATCTTCTGAGTGTCGTAGGCGATCAGCCCCGAGAAGATCAGCACGCCGGCGGCGGAGATGACGAAGCTCATCGTGCCCGACGGCCAGATCATGTTGACGATGCTTGCCAAGATCAGGCCGATCACACCCATGAACAGGAACTTGCCCATTGCCGTCAGGTCACGCATGGTCGTGTAGCCATAGAGGCTGAGCGCGCCGAAGGCGGCGGCCGTCACGAAGAAGGTGCGGGCAACCGAGGCGCCGGTGTAGGTGAAGAGCAGCACCGACAGGCTGACGCCCATCAGGGCCGTGACCGCCCAGTAGACCGCCTGGATCGCGCCGACGCTCATGGTCGCGGCGCGGAACGAAACCAGCAGCAGCAGGCCGAG
>CAMDOT010000018.1 GCA_945903635.1 Rhizobium sp. Q54
TCGCCTCGCCGAGCACTTCCACTACTGGACCAAGAACGTCCACGACAATGCCGTGCTGCAGCCGGAGATGTTCGTCGAGATGGGCGAGCGGCTGGCCAAGGCCAAGGGCATCAAGAACGGCGACTGGGTAGAGGTCTCGAGCCAGCGCGGCATGATCAAGGCCAAGGCGTCGGTCTCAAAGCGCTTCCGCCCGATCATGGTCGACGGCAAACCGTGCGACGTCATCGGCTTGCCCATCCACTATGGCTTCGTCGGCCTCACCCGGAAGTCCTACCCGATCAATAACCTGACGCCGCCGGTCGGCGACGCCAGCGTCAATACGCCGGAATACAAGGCGTTCCTGGTCGATGTGAAGAAAACCACACCACCGGCTTCACAGCCGGCGACGGTATAGGGGGAGGCCGACATGTCCGTTCTTCAAGCCCTCGACCTCCGCCGCCGCTCCGCTTCCAGCGTGCCGCCGCTTCCTGCCGGCAAGCCGGCCGCAGTTGCCGTCGCCAAGCTGATCGACGTCAGCAAGTGCATCGGCTGCAAGGCCTGCCAGACCGCGTGTCTGGAGTGGAACCAGCTCGACCAGCCGATCGGCTACACCGACGGTAGCTACGACAATCCGACCGACCTCACGACGGCCTCGTGGACCGTGATGCGCTTCACGGAATACGAGCACGGCGACGATCTGGAATGGCTGATCCGCAAGGACGGCTGCATGCATTGCGACGATCCGGGCTGCCTGAAAGCATGCCCGGCGCCGGGCGCCATCGTGCAGTACACCAACGGCATCGTCGACTTCATCTCCGACAACTGCATCGGCTGCGGCTATTGCGTGAAGGGCTGCCCCTTCAACATCCCGCGCATCTCCCAGACCACCAGCAAGGCCTACAAGTGCACGCTGTGCTCCGACCGTGTCGTGGTGGGCCAAGCGCCGGCCTGCGCCAAGGCCTGCCCGACGCAGGCGATCTACTTCGGCACCAAGGAAGAGATGATCGCCCACGCCGGCAAGCGCATCGTCGACCTGAAGTCGCGCGGCTACCAGAACGCCGGCCTGTACAATCCGGCGGGTGTGAACGGCACGCACGTCATGTACGTGCTGCAGCATGCCGACAAGCCGTCGCTCTACGCCGGCTTGCCCGACGATCCGCACATCAGCCCGCTGGTCGGGATCTGGAAGGGCGTGATGAAGCCCCTGTCGCTGGCCGCCATCGCCTTCGCCGGCGCCTTCGGCTTCCTGCACTACGTCACCAAGGGACCCAACACGGTCACCGAGCATGACGAGGAGAAGGCGGCGGAGCTTGCGGGAACTGATAGGGCCGGGAGTGACAAGGCATGACCGAGCATACGAAACCGGTAAGCCGCTACACGACAGCCGCCCGCATCAACCATTGGATCACCGCGGTATCGCTGATCCTCCTGGCGCTGAGCGGCATGGCGCTGTTCCATCCCTCGCTGTACTTCCTCACCTACCTGTTCGGCGGCGGCCAGATCACGCGCGCCATCCACCCCTGGATCGGCGTCGTCCTCGGCATCAGCTTCCTCGGCCTCTTCATCCGCTTCTTCGCGCTCAACTTCTGGAACCGCGACGACACGATCTGGATGAAGAATCTCGGTGCGGTGATCAACAACAAGGAAGAGGGGCTGCCCGAGCTGGGCAAATACAATGCCGGCCAGAAGCTGGTCTTCTGGGGCCAGTCGATCCTGATCCTTCTGCTGCTCGGCAGCGGCTTCGTGCTGTGGGACACCTATTTCGCGTCCTATACGACGATCGACCAGAAGCGGTGGTCGGCGGTGATCCACGCCTTGTGCGCGATCGGCGCCATCCTGATCTGGATCGTGCACGTCTATGCCGCCATCTGGGTCAAGGGCACGCTGCGCGCCATGACCCAGGGCTCCGTCACCGGCGGCTGGGCCTGGAAGCACCATCGCAAGTGGTTCCGCCAGGAAGTCGGCAAGCCCTGAGCGACGGCCCCAACAACCCGTCCACCGGTTTCGGCGAAAACATTCTCGGCGAGGCGGCCGAGAGCGATCCCGTTCGCCTGCCTGATCTCGCGACGGTCTTTTCGCGTCGCGCGTCGCGCCTGCAGGCGTTGGCGCCCGGGCACGAGCTGGAAGGATTCCTGCGGCTGATCGCGGCCTTGGTGACGGCCCAGCATGCTGCGCTGGCGAACCTGCCGCCGGGCGTCCTGCCGGGGGCGTCGGAGATCGCCAAGGCACAACTGGTTCATCGGGCGCCGCTCGACCCATCGTTTTGGCGGCGCGACGAGAGCTGGCGCGTGGCCCTCTCGCGCATCCTGGAGACGATCGATGTCGATGTCCTGCCGGAGCCGGCGCGAGAGGCCCGCGCGGCGCTCGGCCGGGCAAGCCCGGCTGACCTCGAAGCGCTGGCCGACCGCTACCTCGGCGGCAATGTTGCTGCGGGCGAGGCTGCGCAGGCGATCTTCGTGGCGGCGGCGCTGCAGGTCGCGTGGACGCGTATGGCGGCGCTCCTGGACAGCGCCGACTTCGCCACGCGCGAGGTGGACGGCGGGCAATGTCCCGTTTGCGGCTCGCCACCGGTGTCCGGCCTCATCTCGCCCGGCGGCACCAAGTTCGGCCACCGGCACCTTCACTGCTCGCTGTGCGCCGCGTCGTGGCGCTACGTGCGCGTGCGCTGCGTCCATTGCGGCAGCACCGACAAGGTCTCGTTCCGCAATCTGGCCGGCACATCCTACCTTCGCGCCGAATGCTGCGAGGTCTGCCACGGCTATTCGAAGGTCTTCTATCTCGACAATGCGCGGATGCTGGAACCTCTCGCCGACGACCTTGCCTCGCTCGGCCTCGACGTCCTGGTCGGTGAGGAGGGCTTCTCCCGTGTTCCCAACCCCTTTGTGCTGGGGGTCATGGAGCCTTCCGGGAGTTAGGGCTTTCGATTGATCGTAGGGCACGGCTGAGTCATCCTGCCGTCACACTTGCCGTCTCATCCGGCAAGATTCTCGTGGAGAAATATCCGTGTCGCGTGCCGACCGCGCCGAAGGCGCCTCCGCTTTCCGCCCACCGTCCGTCGATCGCATGGCCAACTGGCCGGCGCTGGCTCCGCTGATCGAGCGTGCTGGCCGACCGCTCGTCATCGAGGCGTTGCGCGCCTGGGCCGAGGCCCATCGTGGCAAGCCCGACGTCGCCGACGAGCCCGCCTGCGTGCGCTGGTGCACGGCGCGGCTCAGCAGCCTGGTGACGCCGTCCCAGAGGCGCGTCTTCAATCTTACCGGCACCGTGCTGCATACCAATCTCGGCCGCGCCCTGCTTGCCGAGGAGGCGATCGAAGCGGCGGTTGCCGCCATGCGTTCGCCGACAACGCTCGAATACGATCTCTCGGGTGGCGCGCGCGGCGAGCGCGACGACCATATCTCGCCATGGCTTCGCCGCCTGACCGGGGCCGAGGCGGCGACGGCTGTCAACAACAACGCCGCCGCCGTGCTGCTCGTTCTCAATGCGCTCGCCGCCGGCCGCGAGGTGATCGTCTCGCGCGGCGAGTTGATCGAGATCGGTGGCGCCTTTCGCATCCCCGACATCATGGCCCGCGCCGGCTGCCGCCTCGTCGAAGTCGGCACCACCAACCGCACGCACCTGAAGGACTACGCGGCCGCCATCGGCCCCGACACCGCCGCGATCATGAAGGTCCATCCGTCGAACTACGCCATCGAAGGCTTTACCAAGTCGGTGCCGGCGGCCGAGCTGGTGGCGCTGGCGCGTGAGAAGGGCCTGCCGCTGATCGAGGACCTCGGCAGCGGCACGCTGGCCGATCTCGAAACCTGGGGCCTGCCGCACGAGCCGACGGCGCGTGAGGCGATCGAAGCAGGAATCGATGTCGTCACCTTTTCAGGCGACAAGCTTTTGGGCGGCCCGCAGGCGGGTCTCATAGTCGGTCGAAAGGACCTGATCGAACGCATCGCGCGCAACCCGATGAAGCGTGCCCTTCGCCTCGACAAGGTCCGGCTGGCAGCCCTCGAGGCAACGCTGCGGCTCTACGCCGATCCGGGACGCCTGGCTGAGCGTCTGCCCACCATCCGGTCGCTGGCGCGACCCGCGGAAGATATTCGCGCCCAGGCCGAGCGTTTGCTGCCGGGCCTGCGCAAGGCGCTGGGGAATGCCGCCGAAGCGGGAATTGAATCAGTGCGCGGCCAGATCGGTTCGGGCGCCTTGCCGGTCGATCTGTTGGCCTCGTTCGCGTTGGCGATACGCGGCAAAGGACTTGATGGCCTGGCCGATGCGTTCCGGCGCCTGCCGATTCCCGTCATCGGCCGCATCGCCGACGACACGCTCTACTTCGATCTGCGCACGCTCGACGACGAGGCGGCCTTCGCAGCGCAATTGGACCAGCTCGATGTCGTGGCTGGCTAAGCTCTTCGACCGTACGCCTCCTGTCGACGAGCGCATGGCCGATGCGCTCGCGGCGTGGACCGCCGGCGAGTATGGCGTGGCGCTCGATCTCTGGGCGCCACTTGCCCACGAGGGCGTGGCGCGCGCACAGAGCAACATGGGCGCGGCTTTCCTGGAAGGCCGCGGCGTCGAGCGCGACCTTGAAAAGGCAGCGGCCTGGTTGCGGCAGGCGGCCGAGCAGGGCGACGCCGGTGGGCAGCGCAACCTCGCGCTTTGCTACTACGAAGGCTGGGGTGTGCCGCAAGATCAAGTCGAGTCGGCCAAATGGTATGAGAAGGCAGCCCTGCAGGGCGATGCCGACGCCCAGGACATGCTGTCGTGGATGATGCTGGTCGGCGGCGGCTGCCCGCAGGATTACGTCGGCGCCCGGCAATGGGCGGAGAAGGCCGCGGCCCAAGGCCGGGCGGCTGCGATGGCGCGGCTGGGCGACATCTATCACAACGCGCTGGGCGTCGAGCGCGATCCCGTCCGGTCCGCCGAATGGTGGGGCAGGGCCGCACGCCTCGGCATGGCGGAGGCCCAGGCGATGCTGGGCGCGGCCTACCTGGCCGGCAAGGGCGTGTCGCGCGACCCCCTCGAAGCATTGCACTGGCTTCTGCGCGCCGAAGCGGGCGGCGCCGGCGAACTCGCGACGGGTTTCCTGCGCGAGGCCCAGGCCCACACCAAACCGTCGCAGCGTGCCGAAGCGGCGCGCCGGGCAGCGGAGCCTCTTTCATGACTCTTCCGGACCGCGGGCGTCCCGCCCGCCTCATGAGCATGAGCCGGGTCGCGCGGAGTAATCTCCGCGCTGAGGACGCCCGCGGTCCACATGAGATGACTCCATGATCGTCGGAACCGCAGGCCACATCGACCACGGCAAGACCGCGCTGGTGAAGGCATTGACCGGCGTCGATGCCGATCGCCTGAAGGAAGAGAAGGCGCGCGGCATCACCATCGATCTCGGCTATGCCTACAGCGATCTCGGCGACGGCCGCCAGCTCGGCTTTGTCGATGTGCCCGGCCACGAGCGCTTCGTGCACAACATGCTGGCCGGCGCCACGGGCATCGATGCAGCGCTGCTCGTCGTCTCGGCGGTGGAAGGCATCAAGCCGCAGACCGTCGAGCACCTGCAGATCGTCGACCTGCTCGGCCTCGACCGCGGCATCGTGGCCCTCACCAAGGCCGACCTGGCCGACGACGACCAGATCCTGGAGCGCATGGCGGAGGTCGAGACCCTGCTTTCCTCGACGTCGCTGGCCGGGGCGGAGATCATGCCGGTCTCCGCGCTCACCGGGCAGGGCGTCGACGAGCTGAAGGCCAAGCTGCTGACCCTGGGCGAGAGCGGCAAGGGCGCCACCGGCTTCGCACGGCTGGCGGTCGACCGCTGCTTCGTGCTGTCGGGCACGGGCGTCGTCGTGACGGGGACGATCCATGCCGGCGAGATCAAGGTCGACGACCGGCTGGTGCTCACGCCCTCGGGACTGGAGGCGCGCGTGCGCTCGCTGCATGCCCAGAACCGGCCGGCCGAGATCGGACGCGCGGGCGAGCGTTGCGCGCTGAACCTCACCGGACCACGTCTCTCCAAGGATTCCGTGCGGCGTGGCGACTGGGTCGTCAGTCCGGAATTGCATGCACCGACCGACCGGATCGACGTCCGCCTGAAACTGCTCGCCTCGGAGGGCCAGCCGCTGAAGCACTGGTCGCCGGTCCATATCCATTTGGGCGCGGCCCACGTCATGGGACGGGTGGCGCTGATCGAGGACGACAAGCTTGCGCCCGGCGCGTCGGGACTGGCGCAGCTCGTGCTCGACGAAAAAGTGGGCGCGCTTGCGGGCGACCGCATCATCCTGCGCGATCCCTCGGCGACGCGCACGCTCGCCGGCGCCGCGGTGATCGATCCCTTCGGCCCGCCGCGCAACCGCCGGTCCGAACGCCGCCGGTCGGAACTCGGCGCGCTGGACAACGCGGATGCCGAAGTGCTGCCGAAGCTCCTGCGGCTGGAATCGGGCTTCATCGAACTGGCCCGCTTTGGACAGTCGCGCAATCTGCGGTCGGCCGAAGTGGAGGGCCTGTTGCGTGCGGCCGGTGGCGAGAGTCTCGAAGGCTTCGGCTTTCTCTCCGAAACGCTGGCCGCCGCCCGGCTGGATATCGTCGATACGCTGAAAGAATTCCATGTCGCCAAGCCCGACGTGGCCGGGCTTCAGCCCGAACGTTTGCGCGTGACGCTGAAGAAGCGCTGGCCGATACAGGTCTTCCGCGCCCTGCTCGACCGCGAAGTGCACGCCAAGAAGGTGACGGTGGATGGGCCGTTCCTGCGGATCCCCGGGCACTCGCTCACGCTCGGGCCGAAGGACGAGGCGCTGTGGAACAAGGTTGCCGCGGAGCTGCAGCGCGAGCGCTTCAAGCCGCCGCGCGTGCGCGACTTCGCCCAGGCCTACAGCGTGCCGGAGCCGGATATGCGGCGGCTGCTGCAGCGCATGGCCAAAATCGGCCGGGTCGTCGAGGTGGCGCCGGATCAATACTTCCTGCGGCCGGTGGTGGCCGAAATGATCGGCATCGCCCACGCCTTCGGCCGCGACTTCACCGCCGCGGAGTTCCGCGACAAGCTCGACAACGGCCGCAAGCTGGCGATCCTGATCCTGGAGTTCTTTGATCGTCATGGCGTCACGATCCGCCGCGGCGACCTGCGCCGGACGGCGCCGCAGAAGCTCGAGCAATACGGTCCGCCTCCGGCCGCGTGAGAGCGCACGCTCATAGGTGACAGCGCCCGGCTTCTGGGGAATGATCGGAAGTGGAGGGGAAGCGCTCCCGGTGGGGCGGCTGGCCTTCAAAGCCAGAGAGGGCCGCCAGACGGTTCTTAGTGGGTTCGACTCCCACTCTCTTCCGCCAACTCCTCATCCGATGTGATCTAAGGAAGACCAATAAAATCCGAATGGCGGCCCTGGTGGCCAAGTACCGGGGGGTGGCCATCCATCTTTACTACAGCCCGGTAGTATCGCCGTGACACGCACCTCTGTTGGTCGAGTAATCTTTGCTCGTACCAGCTCGCTCTGTTCTATCGAAGGTTGCGCAACGTGCATACTTCGATAGAATTTCTTAGGGCGTTATAGGAGGGTGTTGTGACTGAGGGGGCAGACGGAGTTTTGGCACCCGACGGGACGGTGCCTACGGCGCGCGAGGGGTTGGTGCTGCGTTTGCGCAAGGCGACGGCGCGCTCTGCTGCTCTTCTTCCCCTGCTAAGGAAGGCGGCGACTAAGTCTGCCGCGTGGGCATGGAGTTGCGTGAAACGCGGACCATTTTGGTTGGGCGTTGTCTCTCTGGCTGCCTTTCTCTATGTGGCAGACTATGTTTACGACATCCTCGTCGACGACTCTTACGCCGTCCTCAAAGAGGACGATATAGGTCTTGCCTGGACAAACGGTATCGCGAGACTTGGCATCCGACCCATCTATCCGCCGCAGGAGGATTTGAGGGTTGGCGACATCTGGGTGATCATCAGCGGCACAAGCGACAACGTCCCCGTCTTGAGTAAGGCGGTGCGTCTCGAAACCCTCGATCTACGGTCCGAGATATTCAACGGCGACCGTTTTCGACCCATTTTCTCTGACACGGTTAAGAAGGACAAGGACAACGAATTTCGCACTCTCTCTCGGAGAGAGGTTGGACCTATCGTTCGGCAGCCCGCCAACCAGAAACCATCCGAAGACAAGGCGAAAAATGTAGAAGAGGAAAAACAAGAAAAGGCGAAAGACGAGAAAGCAAAGGCAGAGCAGTTCATTGCGACGTCAATTACTGCTTTCCCAGGTTTTTCCATTAACCACGTCAAGCGCTCGTCCGCCAGTTGGGGAATAGCCAACATGCTCTTCGGTGGCGATCGAAAGGCGGGGGAGGTCGAACAAGTCATGGTTAACGAAGTGGAGACCTACGGTGCGCCAGCGTGGGAGGCTCTTAAACGTTTAACAGGATGGTGTTTTGGAGACGGCAAGGACATATGCGCGGATGACAAGATTGCAAGGCAGTTCTTGTCCCTTGCGCTTCCCTCGCAGGCGAATGTGCTCGAAGTGAAGGATTGCAAATATACCTCTCGCATCGAACTGATCATGATTTCGCGTGTCTTCATGACACGAGAGATCGATTCGCAGCGCTGGCTCGTGGGTTCCCGAGGCGCGCGTCTCGACCTGAGCGCCAAGCCCGCATCGAAGCTTCCGCCGGCCACCGGGACGGCCGATCCATCGCCCACTGCGACGGGGAGCGTCCCACCGCTTGAAGACACCGACGCGGCATCGGGCAGACTTTCGACCTTTTCCTCCGACAAGACGCAAATGGGCTTGAAAGGAGTCTTTCAGCGGCCTCTCGTCTTCGGTTTCCGTTCAGTGTCCATCGCCCTTGATCAACGACCACCTGAACCACCCGACGTCGAGAAACCTTGTCCCGCGCCAGCCAAGGCGACGTTGCCAAACGCTACCTCGACTGGAGGCAAACCATGAAGCTACTGGCCATTCTGCTCATTAGCCTGCCGGCCACGTCTGCATGGGCCGAGTGCCCGTGTGCTCCTTCTGACCTTACGTGCGTTTTAAGAGAGAAATGCTTTAAAGGGGGTACCTTTGGTGGCGCGCTTGCTCCCAACAAGAACAAGCAAGTAGGTGCCGATTTCCAAATGAATGGCATGACGCCTCTTTCCGATGTTGTTGTCATTAAGGGCAAGCCGAAGCTGTGACGCCAACCTCGACCGAGGTCATGGCGGCGCGATCGGCCTATGCGGCGAAGGCAAATGCAACCAACTTGGCCGTCGTTCGGAAGGTTCAGAAGAGCGGCGTGGTCTCTCTGGCAGGCATCGCGCGTACGCTGGAGGCGAGAGGCGTAAGAACGCCCGGCAGGGGGCGCACCCAGTGGCAGCCCGTGCAGGTGTCACGCCTTCTAGCAGTGGCTTAGCGGTGATCTTGGGATGATTCCGAACATTACACTAAACCGTGCTGCTTTGGTCTCGTTGTGTGAACAAACGCGCTTTCGCGAAACGAGAACCTAATGCCTCTTCATCGATTTACCCGGGTGGAGTTCTCGCGGTTCAAAGCGTTTCGCAATTTTTCCCTTGAACTCAAGCAGTTCAATATTCTTGTTGGTCCGAACAACGCTGGCAAATCAACCGTTCTAGCCGCGTTCAGAATCCTCGAAGCCGCGATGCGTCAAGCTCGCCGCCAACAACCACACAACGTGCCTAGTGGTGCCGGACGCGTTCCAGGTTACTACGTCGACATCAGGGCCATATCGGTCGCTGAGGAAAATATCTTTCATGACTATGATGAAAGCGAACCCGCGACCGTAGTGTTTCACTTGTCCAACCAGAATACTCTTACGCTCCACTTTCCGGAGCGGGGTACCTGCATCCTCTTCGCGAAGGTCGCGGGAACGACCGTTGCTAGTGCCGTGGCCTTTCGATCTCACTTCGATTGCCCAATTGGTTTCGTGCCCATTTTAGGCCCCGTCGAACACCACGAGCGCATGCGGACCGAGGCCACCGCAAAACGAGCACTATTTACTTACAACGCAGCCCGCAACTTCAGAAATATTTGGTTCCACTACAATCAGGACTTCGACACTTTTCGTGACATACTGCAGCGTACTTGGCCTGGAATGGATATTGAGAAACCTCGTGTGGAGACATCACATGGGGAAGCTCGACTAGTAATGTTCTGTCTGGAGAATCGCATTCCGCGCGAAATTTTCTGGGCCGGATTCGGCTTCCAAGTCTGGGCACAGATGCTCACACATCTAATCCACGCCAGCGAGAAGTCCCTATTTCTCATTGATGAGCCAGATATCTACCTGCATTCGGAGCTGCAACGGTTGCTACTCAGCCAACTCCGCAATCTCGGTCCTGATATCCTTATTGCGACTCATTCGACGGAAATCATCACCGAAGCCGAAGCAGACGATATTGTTTTGGTGTCCAAGGATGCAACCCGTGCCCGCCGCATTCGAGAGCCTTCCCAACTTCGGGAAGTGTTCCGAATACTTGGATCCAGCATCAATCCGATTCTCACGCAAGTAGCCAAGACTAGGCGAGTCCTGTTTGTCGAAGGGAAAGACTTCCAGATTATTGGCAGGTTCGCACAACGACTTGACCGTCCCGCAATCGGCAACCGAGAAGCCTTTGCTGTAATTCCAATCGAAGGCTTCAACCCGGAGCGAGCAAGGAGCCTGAAGATGGGCATGGAGGAGTCTCTTGGTGGGCCAATAATCGCCGCAGTTGTGTTGGATAGAGACTACAGATCAGAGGCGGAGTGCTCTTCGATTGCTGAGAAGTGCGGGCAGTTTTGTGAATTTGTGCAGATCCTAGAGCGTAAAGAAATCGAGAACTTCACGCTAATTCCAGCTGCGATCGATCGGGCAGCCGCTATTAGAGTAGCAGATCGTGTCAGTCGCACAGGAGTTGCTGCCAAGTATGAGAATGAAGCCGGCCGTATCCTTGCTGAGTTTGCTGCCAGCAAGAAATCGTATGTCGCGTCCCAAATGCTCACAGCCCGCCGACTGTTCGAACGATCAGCCTTGTCGCACGTGCATGAAACCACACTGGCGGAATCTTCACTTGAGACACTCGAAAGAATTTGGTCGGATGAGGCAACGAGGCTCCAACTGATCCCTGGAAAAGAAGCGCTCAGCGCGGTCAATAGTTGGTTGCAGGAGAAGTATCGCGTAACGATCAGCCCGACAGCAATCATTGACGCATTGATTATCGAAGAAGTCCCCGCAGACATGTTGACTCTTGTAAACATGCTCTCGGAATTTGCTACAACTAGGCCCGCGACCACTCGCAGAGACCCACGACAGGAAACGGCATAAACGGCTTTTTGAGAGTTGGTGCTTCCAACGCTAACGTTTGGGGTAGGTCTGGGGGTATCTCGCCCACAATGAATTGGTAGAGTGAGACTAAGCAATGGCTTAGGCGCGCTATGTGCTTCCCACTCTCTTCCGCCAACTCCTCCGATAGGGACCTCTGCCAGCTGGCTATTGCATACCCGGCATGCGAACGCCGATTTGCAGGTTCAATAGGAAAATGGTAAGAAATTGACTATCTTGGCGGGAGTGCGCTTCCGCTGATCCAGGCCCGTCCGCGCCCCGCCCAGGCGCTGTAGCGGGCTTTTTCATGTCCCGTTTGTGTCTCCCGTTTTGCCCAGGAGTTGCCAGTGTCCGCTTTCGTTTATTGCGTCACCTCAAGCGGCATCGGCCACGACTCCGCCTGCGGCCGGCGACGAACAACTCCGAACAATTTGAACACGAACAGAATCGAAGACGCGTTGGTGTCCTTTTTGACATACCTGAAAGGCCTGTTTTATCGGCGTTTCTTCGAGCGCCCTTTGATAAAAACGCGATTCGTTGCGATTTTGTGTTCAAAAACGTCGATTTCACGCTCAAGTCTTTGGTGCAAATCCGAGCGATGAATGGTTAAAAGAGGCCTTCCGGGTAGCTTAGCGTAGTTCATGCCGTCGATCCCGCGATGGTCAGGGGAATACGATGGCAGTTGTCGTCTCATCGATCGAAACCAATGTCGGCACGGGAACATTCGGCCCCTGGCAGGAAATCACCTTCACGGTCAATTTTTCGGAGATCGTGGACGTAACGGATGTGCCGACCCTCACGCTGAACAATGGCGGGGTCGCAAGTTACTTTGACGGCAGCGGCACCTCGACCCTGACCTTCACCTATACGGTGGGCGATACCGGTTCCGGACAGGATACCGCCGAGCTGGCGGTGGCGGAGCTGATCGGCACCGTCCTGTCGAACGCCGACCTTGAGCCGGTGAGCACCGCCGGCTTCCCGTTCAATTTTCCCAACGAGTCGATCGACACGACGGGCGATGTCGATGGCGACGTGGCGCTCACGATATTCGAAACCACGATCAACGCTTCCCAGAACACGTCCGTAATGTTCGAGGTGCTGGGCCTCGATGACGATGCCACGGCCGATATCACCTTCAGCAGCAACGGCGGCGGCGATCCGTACGTCGTGCATGTGACGGCAAACGGCGTCGGCTTCGCCGACCTGTCGAGCCTGATCGACGGGGACATCAGCACGATGCTCGGCGTGACCGACGGGGTGGGCAACCACGCGATCGCCTTCGGCTCATCCTTCACCCTCGACACGTCGGTGCCGTCCAGGCCGGGGCCGTTGCAGCTCGCGCCTGAAGATGACTCGGGTTTGTTCGATTCCGATGGCATCACGCAAAACACGTCGAACCTGACGATCAGCGGTGCGTCCGACGACGGGACGACGGTCTCGTTGTTCGAGGATAGCGACAGCAACGGCGTGATGGACGGCGACGAGACGGTGCTCGCGACGGTGCCGACGGTCGGCGGCAGCTTCTCGGCCGACATCTCGCTGGGGGAGGGCACGCATCGCATCGTGGCGTTCCAGACCGATGCGGCGGGCAATACGAGCGAGAACTCGATGCCACTCGACATCACGGTCGACACGACGGTGGATGCGGGCGGCGACCTGGCGCTGGTTTTTGCCCATACGGTCATCGGCGGCGCCGAGGTATACACGGTGCCGTTCACGGTCGACGGCCTGGATGACGACGTCATCGATGCGTACATCACAATCTCTCACGAATTTGGGTCGTATGATTGGCCCGTCTCTAACGGTCCCATCGACCTGTCGTTCTTCAGTTCGGTCAACACGAGCCTCACCGTCACGGACCGGGCGGGCAACACGACGACCGTTCCTGGCCCCACCCTCACGATCGATGCCTCGGCGGACGCCGACCACGACCTGATACTGACGATCACGGGAAACCCGGACATCAGCGCGGCCACCAAGGCCGCGGTGGAGTTCTCGTTCACGGGTCAGGACACCGACGTGGTCGCGGCGCGGGTGGTCTTTACGGACCGCATGGGAACGGAATTCACGGTCACCGACGCCCTGACAACGACCGTGGCCGACCTGTCGTCCTTCGTCGACGGTCCCTTCACCGCGGAACTCTTCGTGACCGATGCGGTGGGCAATACGGGATATGCCATCAGCGGGCAGCCGCTCAACATGAACACCACGGCGGACGCCGACGATGCCGCCACCCTGACGGTCGATCGCCTGATCAGCGGAGACGAACTCGGCGCCGTTAGCTACACGATTGCCGGCGTCGATGATGACCTGATGACAGGTTTCATCGTCTTCACCGACAGTCTCGGGAACAGTCACCCTCCGGAGTACATCACCGGCAACGGCACCTTCACGGTCGGCCTGTCGGACTTGGTCGATGGCCCCATCACCTCGGTGCTGACGATTGTCGATACGGCCGGCAACTCGGTGGACATTGTCGGAAGCACGTCGCTGATCCATACGGCGGGGCCGCTCTCGATTTCGATCAACTTTTTCCGGTCGCTGGGCCCGGACGCGGCCGATCAGCTGTCGGATTTCGCGGAAGTGATTCTGGAGAACAACGCCGCGGGATTCGCGTCGCTGACGGCCGAAGAAATCGCAACCTTCGGTCCGGCCGGCGTGACATCGATACGCTCCACGTCGGGTTCGCTGGCGCTGACGATGGCCCAGTACGACGCCTTGGGAACGGTCGATGTGACTGAGACCGACACCGTGACGTTGCGTGATATCGGGGCCAACTTTGCCGCTTTGGATGGCGCACTGGTCGGCGGCATCGACAGGCTCGATGCCACGGACAACGTGCTGTCGCTGACGGTGGACCAGGTCTTGTCGGTGCTTGACGGTGGGCCGTCGCTGACGAATTCGGACGTTGTGACACTGACCGGTACACAGGACGACTTGATCTGGGTGAGTCTGGACCTTTCCAGCCTCGCCCCCGCGGGCGTCGACAGGATCGATGCGGACGACGACAGCCTGTCGCTCTTGGTGTCGCAGTATCAGCTCCTCGGCGGGGTGGTGTTTGCGGATGACGACACGGTGACGCTGGCCGACCAGAGTGCAAGCTTCGAGTCTCTCAGTTCCCGCATGTTCGAACGCTTTGCGGCTTCGGGCATCGACATTATCGATGAGGTCGACGACCGCCTGGTCCTGACGGTGGCGCAATACAACGCACTGAACGGTATCGAGCTCACCGACTCCGATGAGGTGACGCTGCGCGACTCCGGGTCGCTCCTCGCCGGGCTGGACTTCGCTGCCGCGGCCGACGCCGGCATTGATGTGCTCGATGCTTCGAAGGATGCGTTGTCGCTGACCGTGTCGCAGTATGAGGCGCTGAGTGCAGCGTCGCTCGAGCTCACGTCGGGGGACGTTGTGACGCTGGCTGATGTTGGCGCCAGCTTCGCAGGGTTGGACCTCCTCGCACTGGAAGCGGCCGGCATCGACAAACTCGATGCCACGGACAACGTCCTGTCGCTGACGATGGATCAGTACTCCGGGGTAGGCGCGGTGACGCTGACGTCGGCGGACATGGTGACGCTGGCCGATTATGGCACCAGCTTCGTTGGAGAGGACTTGGGACTGCTGGCTGGCTGGGGTATCGACCGGATCGATGCCACCGGCGACGACACCTTGTCGATCACTCTCGGCCAGTTCAATGCCCTCGGCAGGGTTCTCCTGACGGACGCCGACACGGTGACGCTGACCGACATGGGTGCATCCCTCCAGGCTCTCAATACCCGCGCGCTCGGCCGCCTGGCGGCCGCGGGCATCGACAGGATCGATGCGGACGACGACCAGCTGACCCTGTCGATGGCGCAATACAACGCGCTGAACGGTGTCGCGCTCAGCTCCTCCGACGTGGTGAGGCTGCACGACGCCGGGTCGGTTCTCGCCGGGCTGGACTTCGCTGCCATGGCCGCCGCCGGCATTATTGTGATCGATGCGTCGAAGAATGTGATGTCGCTGACGGTGGCGCAGTATCAGGCGTTCGATCCGACGTCGATTGCGCTCGAAGCGTCGGACGTCGTGACGCTGGCCGATAATGGCGCCAACTTCGCAGGGGTGGACTTCGCCTCGCTGGACGACCGGGGCATCGACAGGATCGATGCCACCGGCGGATTGTCGCTGACGGTGCAGCAGTACCAGGACCTTGGCGGGGTGGCGCTGACAGCGGCAGACGTGGTGACACTGGCCGACGATGCCGCCAACCTCACTGGACTGGACGACTTCGGACCGCTGGCTGGCAGGGGTATCGACCGGATCGATGCCACCGGCGACGACCCCTGGTCGCTCGACCTCGCCGAGTTCAACGCGCTGGGCAAGGTTCTCCTGACGGACGACGATGCCGTGACCATCGTTGGCACAGACGGCAACGACAAATTCACCTTCTCGTGGCAGACCTTTACCGACAACGACAAGGTCGAGGGCGGCGACGGGACGGACACGCTGACGTTGGTCGGCGATTACGCGGACTTGCTCACCTTCGGGGCCGGCAGCCTGTCGGGCATCGAAAAGCTCGTGGTCGGTGCGGGGCATTATGACTTGTCCGTCGCCAACGGTGCAGCCGGCGCCATGCTGGGCGTGTACGCGACGAAGCAGGGTGCCTCGGATTCACTGAGCTTCGATGGGTCGGCTGAAACCGCGGGATCGTTCAAGTTCTACGCTGGCCCAGGCACGAACACATTCACCGGTGGAAGCCATAGCGACGCGGTGATCGCGGGCAGCGGAATGGACATTGCGCGCTACACGGCCGCGTCACAGTCGCTTCTCGGCAGCCACGACACGATCACCGGGTTCGATGCCGGCGTCGACAAGTTCGACTTCGGGCACGCCGTAACGGTCGATGCCGGCGCCGGCGGCGCTCTCTCGGCTTCGACGATGTCTCAGGTTCTCGAGTTGGCGTTCGCGGGTTTGCAGGACAACCATGCCGCGGTGTTCACGGCGACCGGCGGCTCGTACAACGGCTCCAAGTTCCTGGTGGTCGATATGAACCACACGACCGGCTATCAGGCCGGTGCAGATATCGTCGTGCAGCTCTACGGCAGCATCGGCACCATCGACACCGACACTTTCATGATCTGAGCGGCGGAAACTTCGCATCCTTTCCGGTCAGGCGTCGCCGGCGGTATTGCGTCGGCTTCGCGCAGCACACGCGCGAGCTTTGCGACACGGTAGTGTCGCACCGCAGACGGCCGGTCAGTCGAGCTTTACGCCGGCAGCATCGACGACCTTCTGCCATTTCTCGATTTCGGTCCGTATGCGTCTGGTGAATTGCGCGGGTGTCTCTCCGCCCAATTCGGCGGCCTGTTCTTTCCAGATGGTCTGAAGTTTCGGGAGTGACATTGCCTTCGCGATTTCCGCGTACATCCGGTCGACGATCGGTTGGGGCGTCCCCTTGATCGCCCATAGGCCATACCAGGTGGAGACGATCCAATACGGGAGCCCGACTTCAGTGGACGTCGGAATGTCGGGAAACTCTGCAGAACGGGCAGGGGTCGCTAGCGCGAGGCCGACGAGGCGGCCGGCACGGATCTGCGAGGCCGAGGTACCCATTGCGTCGAACATCATGTCGACGTTGCCGGCGAGCAGGTCCTGCATGGCGGGGCCTGCACCGCGATAGGGCACATGCGTCATCTCCGTCCTGGTCTCCATCTTGAACAGTTCGCCGGAAAGATGATGGGCGGTTCCGATTCCAGAAGAGGCGAAATTCACTTTGCCCGGATTGGCGCGCACGTGGGCGATCAGCTCGGCGACCGTCTTCACCGGCAGGCGATTGGGATTGATCGAGATCACCTGCGGCACCGAGGCGATCATCGTGATCGGCACGAAGTCCTTCTCGATGTCATAGTCGAGCTGCTTGTAGACACTCGGGGCGATGGCGTGATGTACGGCACCGACGAAGAATACCGATCCATCCGGCTTCATCTTGGCGGCCTGGGAAGCCCCTACGGTACCGCCGGCGCCGCCGCGATTGTCGATGACGATCTGGCAGCCGAGCTGCTCGCCGACCTGGGCCGCCAAAGGCCGCGCAAACACATCCGTGCCGCCGCCGGCCGGGAAGGGGTTGATCCAGGTGATGCTGGCGGGCGGCCACTTTCCCTGAGCCCGCGCGGCAGCAGGTGCCACCGACGCGGCAAGACCCATCTTGAGCATATGACGTCGTAAGGCGAGTAATGATCTCATCCTTGTCCCTCATGCGCGGACGATTTCATGCAAGAACCCGACCACAACTATCGAATATCTCGGCAAGTTCCCATGGCTTCGAGGGTCTGTCCGCTGAATGCCTGTTTACCCGTCGTCTTCGCCCTGCTCATTGTTACCGGGGCAAGCGCTCAGGTCATTGTAAAGCAGCCGGCAGACGTGACCGACGTACGGTCAATCTCCCATGTGAACGCAGGCCCGCCCAAGGGAGCCGTGGGCGTCACCCTCTGGGGCTCGCATTACCAACTGCAACCCACAGAGGACCGGACCCTCGAAAATAACACCGGTTTCGCGCCACCAGACCCCAGGGCCAGCTACCAGCTCTCGGTGGCCCCGGCTTCGCCCGGGGCCACGGGTATCCAGGCCCACGGCGGCGAGATCGGGATCAACATCCAAAGCACCAGCATCGCCTCCAATCTCGCCAGCAAGTTTGACCTCGGCACCATCGTGCTGGGCGCCAATTTGCCGGCACCGGTTCAGCCCTTCGCGTCCGGCAAGAAGGCGAAATACTCCTTCGCCGCAAGAATCCCGCGGTCCGGGCAAACCAACCGGGGCGTGTCCCAGGTCGTGGCGTACTACAGCCTTCGCGACAGGGTTCACAACCAGAGCTTCTGGTTCGGTATGGTGGTGTTCGATTCGCGTGGCTGGTCCTACCAAAGCAGCCATGGTCTCGAGCGCGTGATGTGGGACAAGGGAACCAACCGGCCGATCGTCCAGGCAACCGCGGCACACTCGAATAACCTGCTCGACCGCCTCTACCCGACCACTGCATTCGCCGGACAGCCGTTTTCCGACAGGCGCTCCTACACGTTCGCGATAGGGGCACCGCAAGTGGGGGCGGCCATTTCCCTGATGAAGTCGAGATATCCGGCCCTCGCGGCGAAGTTCTCCGACGATCCCGCGGACTACGAGATTCGCCATATCAATCTGAATCCGGAGATCTACGCTCCCCAAGGGGCATTCGCCCAGATCGGAATATCCGTGATCGATTGGCAACTGGAGATCGTCCCGTAGTTGGTCCGATATCCGAACCGGAACGGGTCTAGGCGAAGAGGAAGTCTGCATTTGAGAGGCTGGACGTCACCACGCCGATCAGGGTGATCGTGCTGGTCGTGCCGCCGTTCGAATAGAACAGCGTCGTGGAGTTGAAGCCCAGGTTGCCGGGATCCCACTCGAATGTCGTGAAGTCGGAGAAGGAGTGGACCGCGCTGACGGTCGAGAAATCCAGCTTCTCCCCGTTGGCGTCGAAGGAGTGGATCGTGTCGGCGCCCCAGCTGGTGGCGTCATAGACGTACCGGTCCAATCCCGCTTCGCCGATCATCAGGTCGTTGCCGGTGCCGCCGGTCAGCCTGTCCGCGCCGCTGCCGCCGTAGAGGGCATCGTCGCCGTTTTGACCCAGCAACAGATCGTCGCCGTTGCCGCCGATCAGCGTGTCGATGGCGCCACCGCCAGCCAGCGTGTCGTTGCCGTCGCCACCGTCGAGGAAGTCGATGAGGGCCGAGCCGGTGAGGGTGTCGATGCCATCCAGGCCGTAGATGTAGACACCGGTGCTCTGGCTGGCGGCATTGAATGTATCATTGCCGGCATTGCCCCGGGCCCATTCGACGGACGCCGTGCCCATGTTCAGGTTGACCGCGGTGACGGTCTGCACGACCGCCGAGTCGAAGCCCGCGCCCCCCGAGATATTGACGTCTAGGCTGTCGATCACCAGATAGTCATCGCCATTGCCACCGGCCAGCGTGTCGGCGCCGCTGCCGCCGGTCAGCGAGTCGTTGCCGTCGCCGCCGTCGAGGACGTCCGCGAAGGCCGAGCCGGTGATCGTATCCAGGCCGCCCAGGCCGTAGACGGAGACGCCGACGCTTTGGCTGCTGGCGTCGAAGATATCATTGTCGCGGCTGCCGTGGGCCCATTCGATGGAACTCGTTCCCATGTTGAGACTGACTGCGGTAAACTCATTGACGAGGGCCGAATCGAAGCCAGCCCCGCCGTCAATGGTGACATCGGAACCGTCGATCAGCAGGGTGTCGTCGCCATTGCCGCCGATCAGCGTGTCCGCACCGTTGGCGCCGGCCAGACGGTCGTTGCCGTCACCGCCGTCCAGGTAATCGCCGAGGGCCGAGCCGACGAGGTCGTCGGCGCCTCCCATACCGTAGATGTAGACAGCAGCAGCCGGACCCTCACTGGCAAAACTGGACGCGCCGATTATGTCGTTGCCGGTATTGCCTTGGGCCCATTCTATGGATGCCTGCCACAAGTTGAGATTGACCCCCGTGCCGGTCCGGACGAAGAGCGAGTCGAACCCGGCACCGCCGTTGATGTTGAAATCGGAACTGTCGATCATCAGGATATCGTTGCCGTCGCCGCCTGCCATCGTGTCGTTGCCGTCGCCACCGTCGAGGAAGTCGCCAAAGGCCGAGCCCGTGATCTTGTCGGCGCCGCCCAGGCCATAGATGAAGACGCCGGCGTTCTGGCTGGCGGCATTGAAGATATCGCCTTCGAAGTTCCCCTGGGCCCATTCGACGGAGGCCGCTCCCAGGTTGAGATTGACCGCGGAGCGGGTCTGGACGATCGCCGAATCGAAGCCGGCGCCGCCGGCAATGCCGACGTCGGAGCTGTCGATCAACAGGCTGTCGTCGCCACTACCGCCGATCAGGCTGTCGTTCCCGGCGCCACCGGCCAGCGTGTCGTTGCCGTCGCCGCCGTCGAGGAAGTCGGCGAAGGCCGAGCCGGTGATGGTGTCGGCGCCGCCCAGACCGTAGATGTAGACGCCGACGCTCTGGCGCGCGGCGACTAGGACATCATTGCCGGCGTTGCCCTGGGCCCACTCAATGGAGGTGCTCCTGAGGTCGAGCGTCACGGCCGTGCCGGTCTGGACGAATGCCGAATCGAAGCCGGTGCCGCCAGAGATGTCGATGTCTTGGCTATCGATCCGCAGGGTGTCGTCGCCCGCGCCGGCGATCAAGGTGTCGTCGCCGTGTCCACCCTCGAGGACATTGTTGCCGGCGTTTCCGATGATCGTGTTGTCTTCACTATTGCCTGTACCGCTGATATTCGCGATGCCGGTCAGGGTCAGGTTCTCGATATTGCTCCCCAGCGTGAAGCTGACGGACGCCTGCACCATGTCGGTGCCGGCCCCTGCGTTCTCCGTGGCGGTGTCTCCGGCATTGTCGACGAGGTAGGTGTCCTTGCCGGCGCCGCCCGCCATCGCGTCGGCGCCGAGCCCACCGTCCAAAACATTATTGCCGGCGTTGCCGGTGATCGCGTTGTTCGCACTATTGCCCGTGCCATTGAGCGTTGAGCTACCTATCAGGATCAGGTTTTCGAGATTGTTGCCCAGGATGTAATTGATCGATGCGTGCACCGTGTCAGTGCCGGCCCCTGCATTCTCCGTAATGGTGTCGCCGGCATTATTGACGACATAAGTGTCGTTGCCGGCGTCGCCCGCCATCGCGTCGGCACCGGCCCCACCGTCGAGGATATTGTTGCCGGCGTTGCCGGTGATCGTGTTGTTCGCGCTGTTACCGGTGCCGTTGATATCCGCGCTGCCGGTCAGGATCAGGTTCTCAAGATTGCTGCCCAGGGTGTAGCCGATCGACGCCTGGGCCGTGTCGGTGCCGGCCCCTGCGACCTCCATGACGGCGTCGCCGACGTTGTCGACGAGGTAGGTGTCGTTGCCGGTGCCGCCGGCCATCGTGTCGGCGCCGGCGCCGCCATCGAGGACATTGTTGCCGGCGTTGCCGGTGATCGTGTTGTTCGCGCTATTGCCCGTGCCTTTGAGATCCGCGCTGCCGGTCAGGGTCAGGTTCTCGATATTGCCACCTAGCGTGAAGCTGACCGATGCCAGTACGGTGTCGGTGCCGGCTCCGGCATTCTCCGTGGCGGTGTCGCCCGCGTTGTCGACGAGGTAGGTGTCGTTGCCGGCGCCCCCGGCCATCGCGTCGGCGCCGAGCCCGCCGTTCAGCGCATCGTCGCCGTCGCCACCGTCGAGGGAATCGGCGAAAGCCGAGCCGGTGATCGTGTCGGCGCCGCCCAGGCCGTAGATGAGGACGCCGACAGTTTGGCTGGCGGCATTGAAGACATCATTGCCGGAGTTCCCTTGGGCCCGTTCGACGGAGGTCGCTCCCATGTTGAGATTGACCGCGAAGCGGGTCTGGACGATCGCCGAATCGAAGCCGGCACCGCCGCTAACGCTCACATCGAAACTGTCGATCAGCAGGCTGTCGTCGCCATTGCCGGCGATCAGGGAGTCGCCGCCGGCGCCGCCGGTCAGCGTGTCGTTGCCGTCGCCGCCGTCGAGGAAGTCGACCAAGCCCGAGCCGGTGATCGTGTCGGCGCCGCCCAGGCCGTAGATGTAGACTCCGACGCTCTGGCGCGCGGCGTCGAACGTATCGTTTCCGGCGTTGCCTTCGACCCATTCGATGGAGGTGGTCCTCATGTCGAGCGTCACGGCCGTGCTGGTCTGGACGAATGCCGAATCGAAGCCGGCGCCGCCAGAGATGCCGACATCGGAACTGTCGATCCGCAGGGTGTCGTCGCCGTTGCCGCCGATCAGGGTGTCGGCACCGAGTCCACCCTCGAGCACATTGTTGCCGGCGTTTCCGGTGAGCGTGTTGTTTGCACTATTCCCCGTACCATTGATATTCGTGCTGCCGGTCAGGGTCAGGTTCTCGAGATTGCCCGCCAGCGTGAAGCTGACCGACGCCTGCACCGTGTCGGCGCCGGCTCCGGCGTTCTCTGCGGCGGTGTCGCCGGCGTTGTCGACGAGGTAGGTGTCGTTGCCCAAGCCGCCGGCCATCGCATCGGCGCCGGCCCCACCATCGAGGACATTGTTGCCGGCGTTGCCGGTAATCGAGTTGTTCGCGCTGTTTCCCGTGCCGTTGACATTTGAACTCCCCGTCAGGGCGAGATTCTCGAGATTGCTGCCCAGGATGTAGCTGATCGATGTCTGCACTGTGTCGGCGCCGGCGCCGGTGCCTTCCGTGATGGTGTCGCCGGCATTATCGATGACGTAAGTGTCGTTGCCGGCGCCGCCCGCCATCGCGTCGGCGCTGGCCCCACCATCGAGGACATTGTTGCCGGCGTTGCCGGTGATCGCGTTGCCTGTGCTGTTGCCTGTGCCGTTGATATCCGCGCTGCCGGTCAGGGTCAGGTTCTCGAGAGTCTTGCCCAGCATGAAGCTGATTGCCGCCTGGACCGTATCGGTGCCGGCCCCTGCGACCTCCATGACGGCGTCGCCGGCGTTATCGACGATATAGGTGTCGTTGCCGATGCCGCCCGCCATCGCGTCGGCACCAGCGCCGCCATCGAGGACATTGTTGCCGGTGTTGCCGGTGACGGTATTGTTGCCCGAATTGCCGGTGCCGTTGATGTTACCCGAGCTGGTGAGGGTCAGATTCTCCAGGTTGTTGCCCAGCGTGAAGCTGACCGATGCCTGGACCATGTCGGTGCCGGCATCTGCATTCTCCGCGACGGTGTCTCCGGCGTTGTCGACGATGTAGGTGTCCTTGCCGGCGCCGCCTGCCATCGCGTCGGCGCCAGCACCACCATCGAGGACATTGTTGCCGATGTTGCCGGCGATTGTGTTGTTAGCGCCATTGCCTGTGCCATAGAGGGTTGATCTACCTGTCAGGATCAGGTTCTCGAGATTGCTGCCCAGGATGTAGCTGATCGATGCCTGCACCGTGTCGGTCCCGGCAGCCGCATTCTCCGTGATGGCGTCGCCGGCATTGTTGACGAGGTAGGTGTCGTTGCCGGCGCCGCCCGCCATCGCGTCAACGCCGAGCCCACCGTCCAGGACATTGTTGCCGGTGTTGCCGGTAATCGTATTGTTTTCACTGCTGCCGGTGCCATTGAGGTCCGCGCTGCCGATCAGGGTCAGGTTCTCGAAGTTTTTGCCCAGCGTGAAGCTGATTGACGTCAGCACCGTGTCGGTACCGGACCCAGTGTTCTCTGTAGCGGTGTCTCCGGCATTGTCGACGTTATAGGTGTCGTTGCCGGCGCCGCCAGCCATCGCGTCGGCGCCAAGCCCGCCATCCAGGATATTGTTGCCGGCATTGCCGGTGATCGTGTTGTTTACACTGCTGCCCGTGGCATTGAGATCCGCACTGCCGATCAGGGTCAGGTTCTCGAGATTGCTCCCTAAGATGTAGCTGATCGATGCCTGGACCGTATCGGTGCCGGCTCCAGCGTTCTCGGTGGCGGTGTCTCCGGCGTTGTCGACGATATAGGTGTCGTTGCCGGCGCCGCCTGCCATCGCGTCGACGCCGAGCCCGCCGTCCAAGATGTTATGGCCGGCGTTGGCGGTGATCGTATTGTCGCCCGAGTTGCCGGTGCCGTTAATGTTACCCGAGCCGGCGAGGGTCAGATTCTCCAGGTTGTTGCCCAGCGTGAAGCTGATCGACGCCTGGACCGTATCGGTGCCAGCCCCGGCGCTCTCCGTGGCGGTGTCGCCAGCGTTGTCGATGACATAGGTGTCGTTACCGGCGCCGCCCGCCATCGTGTCGGCGCCGCCACCACCATTGAGGATGTTGTTGCCGGCGTTGCCGGTGATCGTGTTGCCTGCGCTGTTGCCTGTGCCGGTGAGGTCCACGCTGCCGGTCAGCGTCAGGTTCTCGAGATTGTTGCCCAGGGTGAAGCTGACCGACGCCTGCACCGTGTCGGTGCCGGCGCCTGCGCTCTCCGCGGTGGTGTCGCCGGCATTATCGACGAGGTAGATGTCGTTGCCGGCACCGCCGGCCATCGCGTCAGCTCCGGCGGCGCCGTCGAGGACATTGTTGCCGGCGTTTCCGGTGATCGTATTGTCACCGCTGTTGCCGGTGCCGTTGATGTTGGCCGAGCCGGTCAGCATCAGGTTCTCGAGATTGTTGCTCAGAGTGTAGGTGAACGATGCCTGCACCGTGTCGGTGCCAGCTCCGGCATTCTCTGTAATGGTGTCGCCGGCGTTGTCGACGACATAGCTGTCGTTGCCGGCGCCGCCGGCCATCGAATCTGCCCCGGCGCCACCATCGAGGGCATTGTTGCCGGTGTTGCCGATGATCGTGTTGTCTGCGCCGTTGCCGTTGCCGTTGATATTGCCCGAGCCGGTCAGCGTCAGGCTCTCGAGATTGTTGCTCAGAGTGTAGCTGAACGATGCCTGCACCATATCGGTGCCGGATTCTGCATTCTCGCTGACGGTGTCGCCGGCATTGTCGATGACATAGGTGTCGTTGCCCGTGCCGCCGGCCATCGAATCTGCCCCGGCGGCGCCGTCCAGGATATTGTTGCCGGCGTTGCCGATGATCGAATTGTCACCGCTGTTGCCGATGCCGTTGATGTTGCCCGAGCCGATCAGCGTCAAGCTCTCGAGATTGTTGCTCAGAGTGTAGCTGAACGATGCCTGAACCGTATCTGTGCCGGCCCCCGCGCTCTCCGTTATGGCGTCGCCGGCATTGTCGACCACATAGGTGTCGTTGCCGGTGCCGCCCGCCATCGCGTCGGCGCCGAGCCCGCCGTCCAGGATATTGTTGCCGGTATTGCCGGCGATCGAATTGTCACCGCTGTTGCCGGTGCCGTTGATGTTGGCCGAGCCGGTCAGCGTCAGGCTCTCGAGATTGTTGCTCAGAGTGTAGCTGAACGATGCCTGCACCATATCGGCGCCGGCTCCCGCGCTCTCCGCGATGGAGTCGCCGACATTGTCGACGACATAGGTGTCGTTGCCGGTGCCGCCGCTCATCGCGTCGGCGCCGAGCCCGCCGTCCAGGATATTGTTGCCAGAGTTGCCGGTGATCGTATTGTCTGCGCTGTTGCCGGTACCGTTGATATTCGAGCCGCCGGTCAGGGTCAGATTCTCGAGATTGCTGTTTAGGGTGTAGCTGAACGATATCTGCACCGTGTCGGTGCCTGCTCCGGCATTCTCCGTAATTGCGTCGCCAGCATTGTCGACGAGGTAAGTGTCGTTGCCGGTGCCGCCGGCCATCGCGTCGGCGCCGAGCCCGCCGTCCAGGATATTATTGCCGGCGTTGCCGGTGATCGTGTTGTCTGCGCTGTTGCCGGTACCGTTGATGTTCGCGCCGCCGGTCAGCGTCAGGTTCTCGAGATTGTTGCCCAGAGTGTAACTGGCCGACGCCTGCACCGTATCGGCGGTGCCTGCTCCGGCATTCTCCGTGACGGTGTCGCCGGGATTATCGACGATATAGGTGTCGTTGCCGGCGCCGCCCGCCATCGAGTCTGCCCCGGCTCCGCCGTCGAGGACATTGTTGCCGGAGTTGCCGACGATCGTGTTGTCTGCACTGTTGCCCGTGCCGTCGATGTTGGCCGAGCCGGTCAGCGTCAGGTTTTCGAGATTGTTGCCCAGAGTATAGCTGAACGAAACCTGCACCGTGTCGGCGCCTGCCCCTGCATTCTCCGTGATGGTGTCGCTGGCAATGTCGACGATGTAGGTGTCGTTGCCGGTGCCGCCGGCCATGGAATCTGCACCGCCGCCGCCGTCGAGGATGTTGTCGGCAGAGTTCCCCAAGATTGTGTCGGAGCCCGAGCCGCCTTTCGCGTTTTCAATGATGCAGTTGAAGGCGATACCAACATTGCTCGTCATCCCGTTGACGGACGAATAACTTCCGGGGGTCAGATTGATCGTTTGCGGGCCGCCGTAACCTGAGCAGTCCAGCGTGTCGATTCCGCCGCCATCCCAAATGGAATAGATCGGATTCGCATTCAGGGAGAAATCATAGATGGCCTTTGCCGGATCGTTCGCGGCCAGATTGCAGTTATAGCCATAAATGGTATTGGCGGTGCGCGTGGTCATATCCGCGCCGTAGATGGCTTGGATCGCCGCTATGTCGTCCACCATCGGCGTGGAAGAGTAAAGGCGACTGAGAAAAGTGCCGTCCTGCTGCCAGCCGGAGCCAAGCTGATATCCGCCAAAGTAGGACATGATCGTGTATTGACGATTGTCCTGGGCATATTCGGCGTACGGAATGTACGTGATCGGATTGCCGTTGGCGTTGTAACTGCCGGGATGACTAAGGCCGAGCGCATGGCCGACCTCGTGCATGTACGTTTGGAAGCCGTAGCCCCCGAAGTACATGTCACTGTCCTGGTCGTGCGACGTCCAGCCGCTGTTAAACCAGATTTCATCCCGCGTCAGATTGTAGTTGGTTGTTCCGTAGACGCCGGTTCCGGCATAGCTGAGGGATGGCGCCGCGTACGTTCCGTCCCCATCTGTCTCAGTGGCATATTCGAACTGAATTTGGCCGTACGCCGCAGTGGCAGTCTGGGTGAGACTGCGCGCGATCAAATCATCCCAAAGCTCGAACGCGAGAGCGGCCCGGCTTTGCTGCAGCGACGTCATTGTCGTTTTATAAAAAGCCTCGAAGCTGCCGGAAGCATAAGGGGTCCCGCCAATGTAATAGTTTATGGCTCCTGCTCCGCCCCACGACCACGTCGTGCCTTCGAAAGAGCCACCCCACTGCGTCCGAAGTTGGTAAATGATTTGCGACTGATTAAAGACCGGTGGCGCGCTGACGATGTCTAACAAGCTATCGACATTGGACACGGAGATGTCGCTATCGGGTGTGGTCAAACTTTCGGCATGTCTGGCATCGGCAGCATCGGCCTCTGCAAGACGGTCAACGGCACTCTCAGCAGGCCCTTGAAGTCCATCGATGTCGGGATCACCTGACGGTTTGATGATTCCCATCGCTAGCCCTTTGGCCCGTCAAACGGCAATTCGCCAAAGTCACTACCGACTGCGTCCCCTCGTGACATTGACCTAGGCCCCCAAGCCCACACTTCAGGGACGTAATTCCACTCTCCGATGCATCTCAAGTCAAGTCGGGCGCGATTTTGACCGAGATTGCAACTCCAGGGAGAGAGCAAGAGGCCCGGGCCCGCGAAGGCACCGAGCGAGAGCTAAGGCGGCACGGTCGGTAGCGAACAACGCTGTACAACTTGAACACGAACAGAATCAAAGACGATTGGGCGTCTTTTTTGCGTGCTTGAAACGCCCCGATTGCGGGCTTTTTCAGAGGGCAGTTTTTGAAAAATGCGATTTGGCGCGATTCAACGCGATCTGATGTCCAAAAAGCCGATTAGTCCCCAAATTCAAGCCACGATATTTATGCGTCTCCTGCCATAATCTGGTTCCGGTTGGCGGGTATCAAACGCCCCGATTGGGCGGGAACGAGTGAACCCGTGGACCGTTTCAATCGCTTCGGCGGGGACTGCAAGTTTGGGCTCCCGCCAAATCCCCGGCCGCGCCGGGCACAACCGAGAGGAATGACAATGTTGCGATCAGTTCTGGCGACGGCAAGTGCCGCACTCTTGCTCGTGGCCGCCGCAGGCGGGGCCCAGGCTCAGACCGCCGGCAAGTCCGGTGCCAATGTCGGCTCGCTGACCTGCACGGTCGCGGGCGGCATGGGTTTCATCTTCGGATCGTCCAAGGACCTGAGCTGCCTGTTCACCCGTACTGACGGCGTCGCCGAGAAGTATACCGGCAGCGTCAAGAAATTCGGCGTCGATCTCGGCTTCACCAAGGAAGCGCAGATGGTGTGGCTGGTGTTCGCGCCCGGCAGCATTGCTCCGGGGGCCCTGACCGGCGGCTATGTCGGCGCCACGGCGTCGGCCACGGTCGGCGTCGGCGTGGGCGCCAACGTGCTGATCGGTGGCGGCAGCGGGCAGATCACCCTGCAGCCGGTCAGCGTCGAAGGCAGCAAGGGCCTGAACGTTGCCGCGGGCCTGGCCGAGGTCGCGCTCCAGTACGTCAAGTAAGCGACGCGTCGATACGTTATGGCCCGCCGGCAGTCTGCCGGCGGGCTTTTTCGTGGGCCAGTTTCGGGGTCTGCCGTGTTCGTCGGCCTGCCGTGGCGCTTGCCGGCAGCCCGCCGGTCGGGTCAACTTGACCCCATCATGCCCACTGCCGCCGAGACCCTGATCGCCCGCCTGCAGGCCGACTGCACCGCCGCCGAAGCGGCCGAGCGGTCGGTGCGCGCCAGTGTCGAGGCGCAGATCAAGGCCGCCGAGCAGGCCCGCGCCTTCGCCTGGCGGCGGCTGAGCGCGCTGTCGGATATGGCCCGCATTGCCGCCCTCGAACCCGATCGCGAGCTTGCCGTCGAGCGCCAGCTCGAGGCGCTGTTCCGCGAGATCGGCTGGATCGAGGGCGGCCTGGCCGAACTGGGCGAGGGCGCCCGTCCGCTGGTCGACTGGCTGCGGCCGATCGCCGAGGCGCTGCATGCCGAAGCCCACCCCCTTCCGGCCGGTGCTGCCCAGACCGAGGCGCCTGCGGCGGCCGACGCACCGCTCGGCGATCCCATACTCGCCGATCCCATCGCGGCGTTTCGGGCTTTCGAGGCCTGGTACGAGGCCGAGCGCGGCGCGCCGTTTCTGCAGGTCTATGAGCGCTACATGCCGGCGACGCCGGTCGTCGAATTCTAGAATGGGCACGAAGACCGACTTCGAACACTGGCTGGCCGCGCAGTTTGCGGACACCGGCGCCTTTACGGCCTTCATCGTGCTGGTCGGCATCGGGGGCGCTCGGGTCGTTCCCTTGAAGTCGAGCTACGCCCACCTGATCGGCGATGACATGCCGTGGTCCGACATGCGGGCCCTGCTCGACGGGGCCCGGACGCCGTGGGACGGCGTCGCCTTCTTCGTCGGCCTGGCGCATGACGGCGGCCCGCTGCCCGATTCGGTCGCCGCGACCAAGTTGAAGGTCGTCGAGGCAGATGTGAAATCCGATCCGCTGGCGCTCAATCGCGGCCTGTTTTTCGACCGCGAGGGCCGCCATCTCCGGATCGACCAGGTCGTCGGATGAACGACGATACGGGCTCCGTTCACCGTCCGGCGCAGCGGCTCACGGCGGGCGGCAGCGAGAGTCTCGACGAGATCGTCGCCGAGGAAGTAGCGGTGGCGCTGGTCTACAATGGCATCAGCCATGCCGTGATGATGGCGACGCCCTGCGACCTCGAGGATTTTGCCCGCGGCTTCTCGCTCACCGAGCGCATCGTCGAGAAGCCGTCGGAGATCTACGATATCGAGGTCGAGGACACCAAGGTTGAGTCGGGGGGGCGGGGGATCGAGGTCCGCCTCGAGATCGCGGCGCAGCGGATGGCCGGACTGCAGGAGAGACGGCGCAGCCTTGCCGGACGGACCGGCTGCGGCCTGTGCGGTGTCGACAGTCTCGATGCCGCCTTGCGTCCTGTGGCGGTGTCGCAGGCGATAGGCTTGGTCTCGCGTGCCGCGATCGAGCGGGCGATGGCATCACTGCCCGCGCATCAGCGCATCAACAAGCTGAACGGTGCTACCCATGCCGCCGGCTGGGCAGCGGCCGATGGCACCCTCGTTGTCGTGCGCGAGGACGTCGGCCGGCACAACGCCCTCGACAAGCTGGGCGGCGCGCTTGCGGTGGCCAATGTCGCGGAACCCGGCGGCTTCGTGGTGGTGACCAGCCGCTGTTCCTACGAAATGGTGCAGAAGGCCGCGGCTCTGGGCGCGCTGGCGATCGCCGCCGTCTCGGCACCGACCTCGCTCGCGATCGAGACGGCCGAGCAGGCGGGCATCGCGCTCGTGGCCTTCGTGCGCGACGGTCGCCTGACCGTGTACGCCCACGCGGAGCGGATCGTTTCGTGAGCACTGAGGCATGACGGGGCAGCGTATTTTCGGCGTCACCGGCTGGAAGAATGCCGGCAAGACGACCCTGGTCGAGCGTCTGGTCGCGGAGTTCGTGCGGCGCGGCTGGCGCGTGTCGACCATCAAGCACGCCCATCACGACGTCGACATCGACCAGCCGGGCCGCGATTCCTTTCGCCACCGCGTGGCCGGCGCCACCGAGGTGGCCCTGGTCGGCGGCCTGCGCTACGCGATTATGCGGGAACAGGCCGAACCCACGTTGGCGGAAGTACTGGAACGGCTGTCGCCAGCCGACCTGATCCTGATCGAAGGTTATAAGCGCGAAGCGCATCCCAAGATCGAGGTGCGTGCCGGAGACGTCGAGTCCCTGGCCGCCAGGGATCCTTCCATCATCGCCATCGCCTCGGATATGCGGCCGGCGGAAACGCACCTGCCGTGGTTCCGCCGCGACGATATTGTCGGCATTGCCGGCTTCATCGCCAGCCGCGCCGGATAGCGGGGCGGGCTACTGCTTCTTGCCGTTGAAGACGCCCGCGGCACCGTAGTTGTTGCCCGTAATGGCAAACACGCCCACCTGATTGCCTGTACTTGCCGTGGAACTCGGCACACCGCCGGATCCGGTGAAAACGCCGCCCAAGTTGAGGCTGCGGCCTGCCGGGCCAGCCACGGACGGCAAAGGTGCCGTTGTGACAAAGGCTGGGCCGTTGCCAACGACTCTGGTGTTTAGACTGCCGTTGCCATAGGTGGCGCCATCGAAGGTCGCGGTCACGGCGCCCTTTCGTTGGCCGACGTCCCAAGCGTTCGTGTAGATGCCGGTCTTGAAGGAGACATTGCCATTGTTATTGACGAGACCTGCCATCCCACCCTTGTAGGTGATCGTCGAAGTCATCGTATTGGCGATGGGGACGGGATTGTTGAGCGGCACAGGCTTAAACTCGGGAGAGGCGCCGTTTGCATCCGTGAGGGCAACAACTATTTTGTCACTCGGGTTGGTGTTTTTGGGGCCAGGGCCACTGCCGAACTTGTCGCCCTTCGATCCGTCGACGCCGGTACCCTTGCTGGAGTTTCCGTCCGAGAAGCCGGAATTTTTTGCCGTCTGATCGGCATTGCCGCTTCCGCCTGGCGTGCCGCCCTTCTTGGTGCCCTCGAACTGGCTGAGCAGCGCGGTCAATTGGCCCCGGGTCAACGGTGACGGCTTGCCGGGCAAGCCGCCGAAGCTGGTCGTTACTTCCGTACCCGGGCGGGTGATGGTCTCGATGCGGCCATTGGCGCCGATCGTCATGCTGAAACCGAAAATGAAGATCGAACGGGTCTTCGCCTGGTTGACGTCGAGCATGGCGATACCGCCCCGGATACCGATCGTGTCCGATGGCGTGTTGACGACGATCGCGTTGGTCTTGCTGATCTTGCCGCCGACCAGGCGGAACACGCCCTTGCTGGCCGTGATCGCGAGATCGCCGGTCTTGCTGTTGGGATCGTAGACGAACTTGTCGATCACGAGGCTGGCGTCCGGCCCGACCGTGAGCGATGTGCCATCGAGAAACATGAGGTGAGCGCGGTCGTTGGCCTTGGTGGTGATGGTTTCGTTGGCCTGTACGTCGACGCCGACGCGGAGCACGCGCTCGGCCTCGGTGGGCGGCTTGCCCAGCGGATCGCCGTCGGTCGCCGACGTGACGCCGACCTTTGCCGCCGCCGCGCCGATCATCATCGGAGAGCACAGCAACAGCAATGCTGCGGCGCCAGCGAGTGCGGCGCGCGGCAGTGACGGACTTACAATCGCAAGCTTTGCCATGGCAATTTTCCCCGCCCCACTCAGAACCGCCAGCTTACTCCCATCAGGAAGCTGTTGTTCGTGAATTGATAGTTCGAAAGATTCGCAGTCCGCACAAAACGCCCGCCCGATATCGTCATGGTTGTTCGATCGTCGAACGGCACCGTCAGAGCCAAGCTCAGGATTGTGTCCTTTTGCTGGCGGGTGACGGTCGGGTCAACCGTGGCGTCCGCCTGATCGTAGGTCCACCATTGGATGTTGGCCGTGAGCGCGATCATCCAGGGCAAATCGCTCTTGAAGAGCGGGTCGTCGAAGCGGAACTGCAGGCTGCCGCCGGTGCCGGCGACCACGTAGTTCTGCCAGGGTGTGCTGTCGGTCTCGTAGCGCTGGATATTGGCATTGCCGAAGATCGCGATCGTCGGCGCGATCTGGTACTGGAAGGTCGTCGTGCCTGAATATTCCCAGCCGTTGAATTGATCGTTGGTGGGCAGGTACCAGGTATTGGGGTGCAGTTGCCGGCGCGCCACGGCGATCGTCGTGTTGCGCAGCCGGTCGGTAAGCAGAGAGCCCACTTCCAGCCCGGATCCATAAGCACCGTAGAAGCTGGTGTCGTTCACCCAGATATAGCCGGCGGTCAGGAAGGGTTTGACGCTGATATCCTGGAAGATGCCCTGGAACGCCTGGAAGCGCGGACCGGATGTAAGATCGATGATCGACACATTGGCCGCCTGGACCTGGAACTGGCGATTGGCGTAGGCGGTAATCTGGGTCTCGAGCTGCCCTTTGTCCTGGCCGCCCAGCTCGTAGATATGTCGTACGGCGCCTGACGTCACCGTCCCCCAGTCGGCCGTGCCGATCGCCGCCTGGTTGAGATTCGCCGTCTGGCCGAACAGCAGGACGCTGGACGTCGCTGGACCGAGATTGGCGTTCGACTGGTAGCGAAAACCACCGAAGACCTCGCCCTCGAAACGCGAAGGGCTCTGACGCTTCTCGACCTCTGCCAGGAACTGCTGCGCGCGGCTGCGCACATCAGGCGGGGTGGAGGCCGACTGGAGCGTCGTCTCCAGGTAAGTGCGGGCAACTTCGTAGGAGCCTAGGCGGTAGTAGAGCACGCCCAGTTCGAGGCGGATGCGGGGCAAGTCGGGATCGACCAGAAGCATGCGCTCGAGCGCCGAGATGGCGCCTTCGATGTCGCCGTTCTGTGCCGCCACCGTCGCGAACTTGAACAGCACATCGAGATTGGAGGGCTGACGCAGCATTTCCTGGAAGGCGTCGTCGTACGCGCGCTCCTTCTCTGTCGCGACAGCAGGCAGTGCTGGCGTCTGAGCGTAGCCAATCGACATCCCGATACTCGGTGCACCGACGACAATCGCAAAGAACGCCAAGCAGCGGATTAGCCGCTTACTCTGACGCAAGATTCCCAATCTCCCCACCAGCCTCGGAGAATTCGCTGGTCTCAGGAGTGTACCGTACACTCGCCAATTGAGCCAGATCAGTCCTATACCAGCCAGCTCCAGGCGATCAGGGTCCATCCCAAAAGCGGCCCGATGCGCGCCGCCCGCATACGCAGCAACATGCGACGATACTGGCGGTCACCGAGCGCCAGGATGAAGCGTTCGCGATGGCTAATCATTGCAGCGAGCATGCGATCAAGCATGCGGGCATGGGTGTCGCCCCAGTTGCGGCTGGAGAGATGGAGGCGGCCGCCCAGCACGGGATTGTCGGCAGCGCCGTTGCGGCCGTGCAGCCGATACGAGTAGAGCGCTTCGTCGATCAACAGCGAGCCGGCGACCATCTGGGCCATGACGACGATGTAGAAATCCATGTGCAACCGGAACGCCTCATCATCGTCGGGGAAGACGAGGTCGATCAGCGACCGGCGAAACATCATCGACGAGGTGCTGACCCACACCCAATGGACGACGCGCTTGGTGTAGAGGCGGTAGGGCGTCTGGCTCTGCCAGCTGGCGCCGCGCACCGAATCGACCTTGGGCACGCGTGCCGGATCGATCGGGGCGAAGGCCTGGTCACGGTCGACGCGGGCGCGATCCTTGCCGAACCAGTAGAGGCAGCCGGCGATCAGCGCCCCCTGGCCATCGATCAGCCGGGCGTTGCAGGCGGTGAAGCCGACGGCGTAGGTCTCGTTCAGGTGGGCGGCGAGATGGCGTTCGAGGAAATCGTCGTTCCACAGGTCGTCGGAATCGAGGAAGCACACGAAGGTCGCGCGCGTAGCGGCAAGTCCGCGGCGCGTGGCACCGGTCTGGCCGACATTTTTCTCCAGCCGCAGCAACGAGAAGCGCGGGTCGGCAAGCTCGTCGAGTGTCTGCTGGATCGCCGCTGCCGAATCATCAGTCGAGGCATCATCGACGACGACGCATTCGAAATCATGCAGCGTCTGGCGCGCCACCGAGCGGATCGCGTCGCCGATATAGTCACGGCAATTGTAGCACGTGACGACGACGGAGATTTTCGGAAGCTTGGTGTCGGCCATCCGCTAGCGCTTCGCGCCCGCCGATCCCAGGAAATCGAAGTCTACGCCTTCATCGGCCTCGAGGACCGTGTCGAAGTAAAGGCTCGCATAGCCGCGATGGCTGCCGGGATGCGGCGGCGGCGCCTTCCAGGCCTTGCGCCGCTTGGCAAGTTCAGTGGCTGACACGAGCAGTTCGAGCCTGCGCTTGGGCACATCGAGCGTGATGCGGTCGCCGTTCTTCACCAGGGCGAGCGGTCCGCCGTTCGCGGCCTCGGGCGAGACGTGCAGCACGATGGTGCCGAAGGCGGTGCCGCTCATGCGGGCGTCGGAGATGCGGATCATGTCCTTCACTCCGGCACGTGCAAGCTTCATCGGGATCGGGAAGGACCCTGCCTCCGGCATGCCGGGCGCCCCCTTCGCCCCGGCATTGCGCAGGACGAGGATGTCGTCGGCCGTCACATCGAGCTTCGGATCGTCGCCGCGCAGTGCGAGGTCCTCGAGCGAATCGAACACAACGGCGCGACCGGTGTGGGTCAGCAACGCAGGCGATGCCGCCGAGTGCTTGATGACCGCACCACGCGGTGCGAGATTGCCACGCAACACGGCCATGCCGCCGGTCGGCTTGATCGGGTTCTTGGGCGTCCGGATCACTGTCTGGTTGGGCACCATCTCGGCCTTGTCGATCACCTGCTTCAGCGTGCGGCCGCTCACCGTCATCGCCGTCTCGTCGAGTTTGCCGCGAATCTCTTTCATCAGGCGCGAATTGCCACCGGCCCAGTGGAAATGCTCCATGTAGTGGTCGCCGGACGGTTTGAGGTCGACCAGCACCGGCACGTTCTGGCCGATTGTGTCGAACTCCTCCAAGTCGATCTGGATGCCGAGGCGGCGCGCGACGGCGGTGAGATGGACCAGTGCATTGGTCGAGCCGCCGATCGCCTGCATGACGGTAAGCGCATTGCGGAAGGCAGCCTTCGTCATGATTTCGCTGGGCTTCGGCCCGCCGCTCTTCGCCATCTCGGCCGCGCGCTTGCCGGTGGCTTCGGCGATGCGCAGGCGGTCGGAATGCGTGGCCGGGATCGAACCGCTGCTGGGAAGGCCCATACCCAGTGTCTCGACCATGCAGCCCATGGTGCTGGCGGTGCCCATCACCATGCAGGTGCCCTTGGTCGGTGCCAGCCGCTCGCTCACCTGCTGGATGTCCGATTCGGAGAAGGTACCGGCGCGATACTGGCCCCACAGGCGGCGGCAGTCGGTGCAGGCGCCCAAGACCTCGCCCTTGAAATGGCCCACGAGCATGGGGCCGACCGGCAGCACGATGGCGGGACGGTCGGCGCTGGCGGCAGCCATGAGCTGGGCCGGCAAAGTCTTGTCGCAGCCGCCGATCATTACGACGGAGTCCATCGGCTGCGCGCGCACCATCTCCTCGGTGTCCATCGCCATCAGGTTGCGCAGGTACATGCTTGTCGGGTGCGAGAAGCTCTCGTGGATCGAGATGGTGGGAAACACCATCGGCAGCGCGCCTTGCAGAAGGACGCCGCGCTTCACCGATTCGATCAGGTCGGGGACGTTGCCGTGGCAGGGATTGAAGTCGCTGAAGGTGTTGGTGATGCCGACGATTGGCCGGTCCAGCGCGTCATCGGTGTAGCCTGCCGCCTTGATGAAGGCCTTGCGCAGGAACAGCGAAAAGCCCGCGTCGCCGTAGGTGGCGAGGCCTTGGCGCAGGCCGGTTGCCTTCTTCGATGCGGCCGGCGCGCGTCGCTTGGCGGTTGCCATGTCGATTTCTCTCTTTCCCGTGTTCAGGACATTTTGTCAGGTCGGCGCAATCACTTCCAGACCGGCACTTCCAGACCAGCCGCCCACCTTGCATGAGCCGCGGCATCGCGGCCCGAGACGAGCGTGCGGGCGAGTTCTAGTCCCATCAGCGCGCCGAACTTGAAGCCATGGCCGGAGCAGGGGGACATGATCCAACCATTTGTAGCCGGCTTTTCGACGACGAACCGCTCGTCGTCCGTCACGGTGTAGAAGCAGACTTTCAGCCGGTCGGTGCGCCACTGGTCGAAGCCGCGCAAGAGGCTGCGGCAACGAGCCAGCAGGGGCCGGATGTCGTCCTCGCTGGCGGTACGTTCATCCATCGGGTCGCCGGTACGGCTGAATTCATGGTCACCGACCTTGAGGCCGCGGCCTTCCATCGGTGGCACCAGGTAGAGCCCGACGTCGCCGGTCTTCTCGATGATCATCGGGCCCTTGCTCCAGGCGGCGCGGGCGTCGGCCGGCAGATCGAAGTAGATGACGGTCTGGCGCGACGGAACCAAGCGTTGCCCGAAGCCGGGCAACAGCCGGTTGATCCAGGCGCCAGCCGCGACGACAACGACATCGGCTGCATGCACGGCGCCGGTATCGGTGACGACGCGACCCTGCTCGAGGTCGACCGACCGGACCGGTGTGTGTGGGTGGAGGCGAACCTGTGGCTGGCCGGCGAGGTATCGGGCAAGGGCGGCGACAATATCCTGAGCGAACAGGACGCCACCCGATTCCATCCAGAAGGCACGCTCGACACCGCGGGCTTCAATCTGCGGAAAGCGATGTCGCAAAGTCGCGACCGGCAGCTCTGTCATCGGTTTGCCGATGGTGGCCAATGCTGCGGCTGAGCGCTCCGCCCAGTCAGCACCGTTGCCGGTGAGCGCCAGGGTTCCGGTGGCGGCGTAGAGACGCTGGCCGAGGTCGCCCCACAGCAGGTCCCATGCAGCATAGGCATCGTCGATCAGGCGGGCATATCCCACCTGATCGCCGTAGGGATGACGGATGAGGCGATGCTCGTCCATCGATGAGGCAAGCGGATTGGGCAAGGGACCTTGCTCGAACAGTTCAACGGCGTGCCCGTCGCGCGCAAGCGCCCACGCCACGCCGAGACCCATGATGCCGCCACCGACGATGATCGCCTTCATATCGTATCCTTTGCGGCCCTACCGTGCCGACCCGTGGTCAAGCGCGCATTGGTGTCGGCGCCACTCCGAACGCGATGCAAGCTCGGCGTGCACGCTGGCCGCGACATCGGTCAGAGGGAAGGCAGCTATCAGGCGGCCCGAGCCGTCGAACGACAATTCGAGCGCACCGACCCACCGTCCTGGAAATTCGCCAGACTCGTAGTCGGCAGCATCGGCAATCAGCCGGTCGGTGGAGGCGTATTCGTCGAGCGTTCTCAGGCGACGATCCCCGATATGCTGCTCGACGATGAGATAATAGGTGTTTTCCATCTACCCTCCGTTCTAGGACGATAGGGGTAGATAGGATATAATCCTATGGAAGTCAAGGGATAGGCTAGCGAGAGTATTTACCGACGATCAGCTGAACCTTCTGCCACTGGCTGCGGTCGAGGTCGAAATCCTTCGCCGGATTGAATTGGCGCACGCGCCATTTCTCGGGGCTGATCCGCAGCAGGCGCTTGACCAGGGCCTGCTGGGTGCCGTCGCCCTGGTCACGGACGAAGACGCAGTCGTCGCCGGGTCGCACGGGTCGTCCGGGATGCACGAGCAGCAGATCACCCTGCTCGTAGGCTGGACTCATGCTGTCGCCGATGACGTAGCAGCCATAGCCGTCACGCACCGAAAGCAACGGCTCGGGCCGGCGCACATAGTCGATGGGCTCGCTGGTGATGACGATGGCTCCGCCACCGCCTTCCGCCGAAGCAAAGACCGGCAGATCGGCGCGATCCGCGGCCCGCAGCTGTCCCGCCATGCGGACGTCGCCCTCGAGGCGGCCACCAGCACCGGGTGGAGGAGCGGTCGAGCGCAAATCGTCCGGCGAAATCCCCAACAGGGGAGCCAGGCCATGCCGCGCGGCCTCCGGCAATTCGCGCGGCGAGCCGCGCATGAGGTACTGCTGGAGGTACGCATGATTGCGACCGATCGCCAGCGAGAGGTTCTTGAGATCGAGATCCGGCCGTCGCGCCAGGGTGTCGACCAATACTTTGCGGGGTGCATCCATAGTGCTTGCATTTTGCCAGCTCGCGACGATTTCGTCTACTAGGAATTGTACGATTGACAAGAACTTAAAATCCTATACTCCTGTCGGCAGGAGGTACGGATGTCCTATCCTAGATTATACGATCAATTGCCCACCCAGCGCTTCGCCACCGCCTTCAGCGGTCGCGCCGCCGCCGCCAACTATCATGGTGTCCGGATTGCCCGGCTCCTTGCAGCCAAAATGGGCCTACGCCCGGTCGACGTCCTGCCGTTGATGGCAAGGCCGCTGGCCCGGGAAGCCGCCCGAGCACTCGGCCGGTCCGCCGGCCGGACCTTCGCCGACCTGCTCGCCGAGATCGACAAGAAGGGAGGTCGGCATGGCCGCTGAACTCACTTTTGCCGAGGCCCGGAATGTGGTGATTGCGGCCCTGGAGCGGGCGGCCGATACCTTGAAGCGCTTGCCGATGCCGCGAAACGGCATGCCGGCACGAGAACGTTCATCGTGGCCAGCGATACCGGATGATCCGAACGAGACCTGCAGTCGGGACCCGCAGTCGCACGTAAATCCGCCCAGGGCGCGGGCAATTTCCGAGCTCGATCAGGTGCTACCCTGGCTGGGAACGCTCGGTGGCGCGGACCGCCGAATTGTCTGGGCGCGGGCGATCGGGCTGTCGTGGCCTCGCCTTGCGCGCGAGTTCGGCATCAGTGTCGGGCAGGTGCGCTATCGATGGACCAGCGCGATTGATCTCGTCGTCATCGCGGCCGTGCATGATACGACGGTGTCCGGCGCCGGCACGGCGTCACATCGTGGGCCTTGCCAAACGCATCGACCTGCGCGTTGATGTGTTTGGACCTTATGCAACCCAAACGTCGAAACTTTTGTGTAACTGGGAGAAGACTATGGCAATGACCATGCTGCAGATGGCGGGTGCCACACCCACTCCGGCGACGATGGCGGACGGCGTTTTGTTGATCATTGACGCACAGCGGGAATACACCGACGGCCTGCTGCCGCTTACCGGTGTCGCAGGGGCAGTCGAAGCGCTCGCCGTGCTGCTCGAGAAGGCTCGCAAGGCCGGTGCGCCCGTCGTGCATGTGCGCCACCAGTCGAAGGGCAAGGCGTTCAATCCCTCGTCGACCGGCTACGAAATCGTATCCCCGCTTACGCCGCGCCCCGGCGAGACGATCGTCGACAAGGGATTGCCCAATGCCTTCGCCGGCACCGAACTCGCCAAGCACCTCGCCGCCAGCGCGCGCAAGAATCTGATCGTCGGCGGATTCATGACCCACATGTGCGTTTCGGCGACGGTGCGGGCGGCTACCGACCTTGGCTTCATGAGCACGATTGCCGCCGATTCCGTGGCCACGCGGGACCTGCCTGACGCCACCGGAGGAGCCACGATTGGTGCGGACGCGATCAACCGGATTACACTTGCCGCACTCTCGGACCGGTTCGCATGGATCGTCGGCAAGGCGACCCAAATTATTTAATTTGCAGGTTCAGCAGGTTTGGAGTAGATTTTTGTGTAGAGTGGGGAGTTGTGACTCGGGTCGGGGCACCCCGGGGGGTGGCAAATTGAACCCTGCAGGCTGTACGGCACACGTAATCTCCAATCGAAAAAACGAGCCCGGTCGGCCGATCTGATCGCCGGGCTGTCGAGATTCAGGGGAAGAGCGGGCCGAGCAGCACGGCCGCTGAGGGGGCTTCAGGCCCAGATCTCCGATTGAAGTATGTTGTCTAAGCTGTTCATTATAGGAAACATTCGCACGGCCGATCCGCCTTACTTTCTCCGGCGGGCAGGATCGGCAGGCCAATGTCGAAGTTTGGGCGTGGTGCGCCTTGGGCTCATGCGATCGTTCACTGACAGGGAGGGCGTGTCATGAAGTCAATTCTGACAATGGCCTGGACGGCAGAAGATCCGTCCGCATTTGATCTAGCGGCGAAGATGGCGCGAAAATTCGACGCTCGGCTGGTCGGGCTGGAACCGCCGTCCTATGGCGTGATGAGTATGGCGTGGGCGGACGCCGGCATGGGAGCACCGATCGGCGGAGGCTTGGCGGAAGACGCCGAGGAAAGACAGCGCGTTGCCGCAGTGAAGCAGGCGTTCGATCAGAGGGCCGCCGGTCTCAGCTCCGAGTGGCGCTCGGCTGACGATAGTGGTCCGACGGCGATCGGGACCATCGGACGCGCTTACGACCTGATCGTCCTGCCCCAACCGGGGGCGCTGCCGAAAATGCCGGAAAGTGTCTTCGAGACGGCGTTGTTCGATTCGGGCAGGCCCGTTCTGGTCGTGCCGGCGGGTGCCGATGGGCTGGTGGGCAAGCGGATCCTGTTCGCCTGGAATGGGTCGACGGAAAGCGCCCGTGCAATTTCTCTCGCAATGCCGGTATTGAGCGGTGCAGAAGAAATTGTGGTGCTGAGTGTCGACGGTGCGATGGTGCCGGGGCCGACGTCGGCGGAGATCGCCGGGTCGTTGAAGAGCCATGGCCTCAACGTCGGCAGCCGGCACGTCAAGCCGGGAACGCGGTCGGCGGGACAGACGATCGTCGACACGGCAGTCGAGGTAGGCGCCGACTTGATCGTGAAGGGGGCTTACACCCAGAGCCGCTTGCGTCAGATGATCTTCGGCGGCATGACCCGCCATCTCATCCTCAGTTCGCCGCTGCCGGTGCTTTTCTCGTACTGACAATCTGTCGTCGGGGCCTCCGACAGCGGTTGTGGTAAAACCGCCCGATGTCGGCTGACTCGAAACAAACCAAGAGCGGCAATCGCCTGCGTACGATCGGTGCGGCGGTGAGCGTGCTGTGTGTCGCCATCGCTCTTTTCGTGATGTTCGGTCGCAGTGAGGCGCCGGGGAACGGCGTGACGATTGGCGAGAAGCTCGCAGCGCTTCGAGCCGACCGCGCGAGCCTGCAGGCCCGTGCCGACGGCGAAGCGAGGGTCGGTTTGCTTCAGGCCTTTCGCGTTGCCAGCCTTCTGACCGACGCCCTTGCCGCGAGGTACGATGCCGATGCGGAGCGTGCCTTTGACAGGCTGCCGGCGGTTCGTCACCAGCCTTTTGCCGAGGCCGACCGGCTGAACACCGCCATCAGAGATGCCTTGGATCGGCGCGATGATGGCGCAAGACGCGCTGCCGGCAAGGCAGCGGAGCAGGCGACGATTCGGCTGGATCAGATAGCGGGTCTCGACGACGCCCCATTGGTGCTCGCCTATACGCCGCGCTTCGTGCCGCCGCGCCGCGCCACGGGCGAGCTCACGTTGACACCCGGGGCGTCCGGGTCGCCCCCTCAGGAAGGCATGCTGCGGCTCAATGCCCCGCCGGCGAGGAACTCCTCCGTTCCTTCGGCGGTGCCGACCGTGCCTCGCTACGCACCGGACTTTGCAGGTCCAGGGCAGGACGATCCGCTGGTGGAAGTCGAAGTCGTCGGGGTCTTCCTTACTTCCGGCGGCGGGCCAGCGCCGGTCCTGGTGATCGGTGCCTGGCGTGGCGAGGCGACCATGGCACCGGAGCGGCTACGTTTCTCCGTACCACGCAGCGCGTTTGCCAATGATGTGGCCCGTACCACCTTCGCGGCAGGTTCGTTGCTCGTCCGGCGGGGCTCCCGGACATCGACGTTCCAGCTTCTGTTCACCGTGTTGCCCGATCGGCCTGGCTCCTTCGCGCTCGATCAGCGGGTGCGCACCACCGAACTCGAATCCAACACGCTGGTGTCTCCCGAGATCCTGGCCCGCGCACCGGCCGGCGAAACACGTACAGTGCGGCGCTGCTTCGACCCGCCGCCAGGCTGGCGCTTCGACAAGTCGCGCCGGCGCGTCGTCATCGTCGAGCGGTTGGGCTGGCTCGACGACATAGCAGACCCGACCCTGAACAATGGCTCGGTCGAGTTCGTGCCCGAGGACCGTCCCAACCAGATCTGCGTCACCGTGGCCGCACAGCCGGTCACGAAGGCGGCTCGGACCGCCACCATTGGACGATTCGAGACGACGCTGGTTCGTGATCTGCCGGTCGAGAATGTCTTGAAAAGCGGAATCCGCGCGCTCGATTGGCACGAACCCGCTCGGGTGCCTATCGCGCCTGGAATGATCGAATGGAAACTCTATGTCAGGCTGTTCGATGAAATCGATCGCGAATTTGATCGGGTCGCGCCGTCAGGCGTCGCGTTTCTGCGTATCGACCTCGACGATGACGGCAAGATGCTCGTTCTCCAGGTCGATCCGGCGGCTGAACCTTAGCGGCCGCGCGCCTCCAGGCGCAAACGAAGCTTGCCAGCGGCGTCCTTGAGGTCGAGCGTTGTTGCGGCGATCTGGGCAGTCGTGACCGCACCGAGAGCGTCGATGAAGCGTCGCTCGACGGCATCCGACGGTATCGGACAGGCCATCAGGGTCATCGGCCCGGTGATGAAGCGCAAGCCGTCGGGGTCGAGGGTGTAGTCGCCACCAAGGCTGTTGCAGCCGGTCGACGCCGTGAACTTTCCATCGTCGTCGAGTTTCAGCGTCGGCCGTCGCTGTCCGTCGCCGAACGTCAATCGCTCGCCGTCGATCTCGAGGGCTCGCCATTCGGTGTCGCGCAACGCAGCGCTGCGGGGTGCCGGCGTTGGACAGCTCGCGTTGGGCTTGAGGTTGACGACGCGCTCGACCTCTATCTGACCGCCGTCGATGATGCGGCCAACGATCTGGAAGAAGAGTTGGGCATCGCGAGATGGAGCGGCCTGGACCCAGGCGTGCTCGAGGTCCGGCTCGGCGCCGCTCGGTGCCACCCGGTAGGTGCGTCCCGTCGAGCACTCGGCGAACAGCCCGCCATCCTGGGCATCGCGATAGAGGCCTTCGAGCCGGAAGCGCCCATCAATCTTGTCGGGGGTAGCGGTTTGAGCCAACTCGGCGCCGTTATCGGCGATCAGGCGGTCGCCGTCGGCCTGCCGGAAGGCGCGCCGCCCCACGATGCTGCCACGCAGGACCAGGCGAACGCCGCCATCCACTTCCTGCGCCCATTGGCCGAGATCGAAGATGGGCGGATTGTTGCCGTCCTGCTGGCGCAGGCGGAACGTTCCGTCGGGCAGCAAGGTGACGGTGAGGCCGGGGCCTGCGTAGGTCCGGGCCGGCTCGCCGGGCCGGCCGGCGGCGTGGCAGCGTATCGACCGTCCGGCCGCCGTCAGCGTCGCCTCGCGGCCGCGACCGCGCAGTTCGTAGTAGGAGTCGCCGTAGGCGAAGCCGGAGCCCGAACGCTGGCGCGGCAGCTCGATTTCGGGCTGGCCCGGGACCATCAGCGTCGCGAGGTCGCCGTCCTTGGAGAAGAGCGCACTGAAATCGGTGCCGCCCGGGCAGACATATCTGACGTCGGGCCCCGGGGGCTGGCCTTCTTTCGTCGGCGCGCGTGAGGCCGTCGGCGCAGTTGGCGTCTGGGCCGGCGTCTGAGCCATCGCGGCACCAGCGATCGCAGCCAGCGCCATGAGGAATGGAAAGCTGCCCTTCATGGCGCCTGCTCCGGAATGTCGCCGTCGGCCGACAGCAGCACGGCGACGGGTCGGGTCGTTTCGAATTGCGCCAGCACGATCAGGGCGACCACCATGATCGGCACGCACAGGAACATGCCGACGACGCCCCAGATCGTGCCCCACACGATCAGGGACACGATCACGACCAGCGGCGAGAGGTTGAGCGAGCGACCCATCAGGGCGGGCTCCAGCACATTCGCCGTCACGATCTGTACCGTGCCGATCACGAGCAGCACGATCAGGAACGGCGTCAGATGATCGAACTGCACGAGCGTGAGGATGGCCGGCGCCAGGATGGCCAGGATCGAGCCCACGGTGGGGATGTAGTAGAGGAAGAACAGCATCACCGCCCAGAAGCCGGCGAAATCGACACCGACCCAGGCCATCACGGTGTAGCCCAGGATCGAGGTGGCGGTCGCCAGCGCGGTCTTGATGCGGATGTAGATCCGGATGTCCCGGTCGATCCGTCCCAGCACGGCGCGTACCCGCGCCTGATGGGCGTCCTGGCCGAAGACGATCGAGAGCTTGCGGCCGAAATGAGCCTGTTCGACGAACAGGAAGCCGGCATAGATGATGACGATGCCGGCGACGCTGACGACCGAGGCGGCCGCGGCGGCAAAGCCGCCCAGCGTGTCGGTGAGGCTGATGCGGTCGAACAGTTCGCCGAGCGTCGGCGCCTGTTCGATGCCGATCATCTTGGCGCCGGCGGTGACCAGGTGCTGCAGGCGGTTCTCGTAGTTGGGCGAGGCGGCCATGACGGCGGTCACGTTGGCGCCGATCGTCCGGCCCAGCACCCAGAACAGGCCGCCGATGACGCAGACTGCGGCAAGCAGCGCGATCGGCCGGGGCAGGTGGAAACCGGCCAGCCGCGGCTGCTCGAAAGCGTCGGCCAGGGCGTCGACCATGTACCAGAGCACCAGCCCCAGCACGATCGGCATCAGCAGGCCGCGGCCTGCCACCAGCAGGTAAATCGTGGCCGCGATCACGATCGCCCACAGGGCGGCGCGTTGGAGAGTCATGTCGGTACTATAGTGTGGGGCGCGGGTGCTGGGGAGTAGCGTAACCCCAGGGCGGCCTCCAGGGGGCGGTAATGCCGCCGTAAGGTAATATGACCAGCATCGATTGGCTCGGCTCGGGCAGGGGAGATGCGGCGCATGCAGGCGTTGTTGTTCGGCTTCCGGGGGCGCTTCAATCGCGCCAGGTTCTGGTTCGTCCATGTCGGCGTCAGTGTCGCGGCGACCGTTCTCCTCGCCGTCGCCTTCGTCAGCAGCGTCCTGTCGGCCGGCGTCGAGGGCGCCGGCACCGCCCTCAGCACGACCGCCGTCGTCGTGGCGCCGCTGTTCATTCCGCTCGTCTGGATCGGTCTCGCGGCCTCGGTGAAGCGCTGGCACGACTGCGGCAAGTCGGGTTGGTGGATGCTGGTCACCTTCGTCCCGGTGGTCGGCGGCCTCTGGTACCTGATCGAATGCGGTTTCTTGCCGGGGACGCCGGGTCCGAACATCTACGGTCCCGACCCCCTGGCAGCTCTCTAGGACCGCCCTCTGGCAGTGCGGGGGAGGGCGCAAAAAAATAGTTGAAAAAAGAGTTGCAGGTTCAGCAGGTTTGTGCTATAAATTTTGCTATGTTGCCAAAGGCGCGTTCGGGACGGTCGCGATAGGGAGCTGGAGGGCGAGCGGCTGGGGATGATCGGCCGCTAGGCGTCCGGCTCGACCAGTTCGTGATGCGGGACGTGAGGGATGCGGAACCACAGGGTGGCGGCCCGGCCGATGAGAAAGCCCGCCGCCGAGGTCATGCCGATCTCGAACAACAGCCGGAAGCCGGGGTTCTCGGGCCCCCGGGTAGGGCCGACCAGGATCGCCTCCGCGGCGCCCACGATGGCGACCAGCAGCAGGGCGATGGCCGCCCACATGCCCTCGCGCCAGCGGTGCAGGCGGAGCACGTTCCAGATCTGGTCAACCTCCAGGGGCATCGTCTGTCCGCGAAGGAGGCCGACGACGGCGCAGATCACCGCCAGCTCCCACATCTCCGGCTGGTCCAGCTCCTTCAGCGAGGGGTAGATGACGGTCACGAAGGCCGACAGCCCGGCCAGGACGGGCGTGAGCACGAGCTGCCACGTCCGCATCGGCCGGCGGCGGCCTTCCGGCAGCGCCGCGATGACCGCCCCGGCCGCGGCCAGGATGATGATGATCTGCGCTGTATAGAGGTTGATCAGCATTTGGCCGACAATCCCACGAATCCCGCCCTGGGCACACCGATCTTGGCGCCGGAGTGCAATAATATGATCTACGCTGGATGTTCTACCTTAGCCTAGCGGCGCAGGTCCACATGCGGTGCCCAGTTCAGCCTGACCGCCAGCACCGCCGCGCGCCCGACCAGCAGCCCTGTGCACAGGATGGCGAGGTGCGCGCCCGCGAGGCGCACCGGCGAGCCGGTCGGCCCGACCAGGGCGCCGGCGATCTCGAGCCCGATGGCGATCGGCAGCGCCAGGCTGACCCAGAACAGGACCCTCCTGCCGGTCGGCCGGACCAGGTGCCAGTTCTGGTCGACCTCCAGCTTCATGGTGGCGCCGCGCCAGGCGCCGCCCGCCAGGCCCAGCCCAAAGGGGACGGCGAACGTCCAGGCCGGCTGATGCGCCGCGAGCTGGAACAGCAGGAGGATCAGCGACAGCGCCAGCGCCACCAGCGGCAGGCTGTACACCCGCGCGCTGCGCATGAGCCGGCCGCGGTTTTCCCGCACCGCAAAATAGACCGCCGCGGCGGCGCCGATGACGAGGACCAGATGAAGGAGGTTGAGATGGAAGATCACGGACCGAGCCTAATATGCCCCGCATGACGACTGCATGACGTTTCCGCTGCGGGGCACGCCCGCCGGCCAGACACTGCATCGAGGGATGCCGGGCTGACCGTGCGGACAGTACCACATCTTTGTGCGCGTAGAGTGCT
>CAMDOT010000019.1 GCA_945903635.1 Rhizobium sp. Q54
AGCGGGCCCGGCTCCGGATTCGAAGATCAGGCGCGCCAGAACGGCTTGTTGGCCTCGAACTGGATCATGCTCGCGCTGAGCCCGAGATCGCGGATCGCGCGATGATCGAGGCTGACCAGCTCGCGCCGCTCCTGGGCCCGGCGGCGCCAGGTCGCGAAAATCTGATTGAAGGCGGTGAAGGTGCCGGCCAGCGGCGCCTTGGAACTGTAGTGGAGCGAGATGTCGGCCATCGGACTTCTCCTGAAGGGTTGCGTCTTGTGTGACCTGCATTTGTGTTCCGGGAGGCCTCTTTACAAATGACGGTTTGTCTCTATTTGATAAGAATAACTCATGTGAAGGATTGGCCATGAAGCGAACCCTGCCGCCGCTCAACGGTTTGCGCGCCTTCGAAGCTGCGGCGCGCCACATGAGCTTTACCGATGCCGCAGAGGAGCTGAGCGTCACCCAGGCGGCGATCAGCCATCAGGTGCGCGGGCTCGAACAACGCCTCGGATTAAAATTGTTCGTGCGCCGCAACCGCTCCCTGCTGCTCTCCGAAGCGGGCCAGGCCTATCTGCCGTCGGTGCGCGGGGCGTTCGACCAGTTGAACGAGGCGACCGAGAAGCTGCTGCAGAAGGACCGCGGCGGCCATCTTACCGTGACGACCACGGCCTCGTTCGCCACCAAGTGGCTGGTGCCGCGGCTGGGCGGCTTCCAGCGCGCCAATCCCGAGATCGACGTGCGCATCAGCACCGGCACCGGGCTGATCGATTTTTCACGCGAGGATGTCGATATCGGCATCCGCTACGGTCGCGGCCAGTGGGCCAATCTGGTGGCCGAGCGTATCGTCGGCGAGGATGTGCTGCCGGTCTGCGCGCCCGCCTTGCTCAAGGGACCCAATCCCCTCAGGAAGCCGGCCGACATCAAGCGCTTCACCTTGCTGCATATCGGCACCTTCCCCGATGACTGGCAGGTCTGGCTGACGGCCGCGGGCGTCAAAGGTATCGACGCATCGCGCGGGGTCAGGTTCGACAATGCGATCGTGGCCTATCAGGCGGCGATGGATGGCATGGGCGTGGCCCTCGGCCGCAATCCCCTGGTCACGCCCGATCTCAAGGCGGGCCGCCTCGTTGCACCCTTCGACTTCAAGATGCCAAGCGAATACGCCTACTACCTGGTCTATCCGGCCGAAGCGATCCGGCGTCGCAAGATCAAGGCGTTTCGCGACTGGCTGATGACGCTCGCCGAGGACAGGACGACGGCGGTTTAGAGGACGGCGGTCTAGAGGGCGCGCAGGAACGCCACCAGGTCGCGCTTGTCGGCGTCGCTCAGCGTGTCCTTGCTGTCGCTCTTCTTCCTGTAGAAGTCCCACATGAAGGCCACGACCTCGTCGAGGCTCTTGAAGCGGCCGTCGTGGAAGTAGGGTCCGGTCTTCGACACGTTGCGCAGCGATGGCACCTTGAAGGTGCCATCGCTGCCGACGTCCTCGGGGCCTTTCTTGTCGTAGGACGCCGGCACATGACAGGTCATGCAGCCCGCCTTGCCGGCGAACAGCTCGTAGCCGCGCTTCACGTCGGCCTGCGCCGTGTTGCGTGGCGTGCCGTCCGGATTGAGGAAGGGTGCCGGCCCGTTGGGCAGCGATCTCACATAGGCCGCCAGCGCCTCCAGCGTCTCCTTGGCAGGCTCCTCGCCTTTCATGCGGTTGACGATGATGCCGCGGATGTTGGTTTCGATCGTCGGGATGTTGCCGGCCCACGACCATTCGGCCAGGCGCGTTCCCGCGCCCCACAGGGTGGGCGTGCTGCGGCCGCGGGGATCGCCGTCCGGTACGACGTCCAGCCCGACGTAGGTCTTGTTGTCGGTGTGGCCGTTCATCGGATGGCAGGTGGCGCAGGAAACCTGGCCGCTGCCCGACAGGCTCCTGTCGTTGAACAGGGCGCGGCCCCTCTCGATCTTCTGGTCGATCGCCTGGGTACCGGCCTGGGCGCCGGCCTGAGCGAATGCCGGCAGCGGCAGGGCCACGAGGGCGGCGATGACGAGTAGACGCTTCATGCCTGTTTCCATCCCGGATCGCCGTTTCTTGTTGGGAATTTACGTACGCCCGCCGGTGATGGATCACAAGCCACAGCGCCATTATTTGCATTTACAAATAACAGCGCCAGGCCGATCATCGGCGTCCGGAGGGGAATGTCATGCAATTCGGCTACTTCACACTGAGCGACAATCGCTATCCCAACAATCCGCGCGAACCCGAGCAGTTCATCAAGGACATCTTCGCCGAAGCGCTGTGGGCCGAGAAGGTCGGCTTGAACTCGGCCTGGATCGGCGAGCACCATTTCAATCTTTTGGGCGTCAATGCCTCGCCGCTCGCGATCCTGGCACAGCTTGCGGGCGCCACGACCAGGCTCAGGCTCGCGCCCGCCGTCACGCTGCTGCCGGTGCATCACCCGCTGCATGTCGCCGAGGAGTGGGCGACGCTCGATCTGCTGTCGGGCGGTCGCGTCGATTTCGCCGCCGGCCGCGGCTACGACCGCAAGGAATACGAGCCGTTCCAGGCGCCGTTCGGTGATTCGGCCGAGCTCTTCGCCGAAGGGCTGGAGATCGTATGGCGCGCCTGGACCGAACCCGGGAAGTGGTCGCACAAGGGCAAGTTCTACCAGTTCGACGACGTCGAGATCCGGCCGCGGCCGGCCCAGAAGCCGCTCCGGCCCTATGTCGCGTGCTTTTCGCGTCCGTCGATGGAACTCGCGGCCAGGAACGACTGGAACATCATCTACGCGCCGTTCGCCGCCGCCATGGTCTACGGCTCGCTGGGCGATGCCGTACGTGTTTACCGCGAGACCTGCGAAGCCACGTTCAAGCGGCCGATGCGGCGCGCCATGTGCTCCTACTTCGTCCATATCGCGTCCACGCCGGAGGAGGAGCACTACGGCAAGCAGGCCCTGGTGCGCTATTTCCAGGACGCGTTGATCGCGGCCTTTCCGTCCTCGTCGGGCGAAAACGTGCCGCCGACCTACAAGTACTTCGTCGAGATCGTGAACATCCTACGCGACATGCGGCCGGAGAAGCTCACCGACAAGTCGATCCTGTGCGGCAGTCCGCAGCATATCGTCGATACGCTGAAGCAGGTCGAGGCCGCCGGCATCGCCGAGGTGATCCTCTATTTCAATTACGGGCAGAAGCCGCACGCCCTGGTGAAGGAACAGATGGAGCGTTTCATGCGCGAGGTGGCGCCGCATTTCGCGGCCTGACGTCATGGGTCCGCTCGATGGCTACCTGCCGTATCTGCTGAACCGGGCCGGCAGCCGCATCGCCACGGCCTTCAGCGAGGAGGTGCGCCCGCTCGGCGCCACGCTGCAGACCTGGCGGGTGCTGGCCGCCCTTCATGAACGCGACGGCCGCCGCATGGGCGACCTGTCGGAAACCACCTCGATCGAGGTTTCAACTCTCACGCGCCTGGTCGACGGCATGGAAAAGAAGGGGTTGGTGTCCCGGCGTCGCGACGCCGCCGACGCCCGCGCCGTCACGCTTCATGCCACGCCGGCCGGACGGCGGCTCACCCAACGGCTGCTGCCAATCGCCGAACGCTACGAGACCGTGGCACTGGCGGGCTTCAATGCTGTGGAAGCGAAGGCCGTGAAGGCGGCTCTTCGGCGGCTCTACGCCAACATCGACGCGCTGGAAAAACCGCACCGCTTGCGCGGTTGAACTCGGTCGGAAACGAGCCGATGCTGCTTGCGAATCGTTTGCAAGGAGTTTCAAAGTGGCCCGCCTGACCTCCATGGACGACCTGCGCCGCATCATTCCCGAACCGCGGCCGGCGTCGCGCAGCAAGATCCTGGACGCGCTGGACGAACAGTCGATCGACTTTTTGAAGCGCTGTCCCTTTGCGCTGGTCGGCACCGTATCGGCCGACGGCACGCTCGAAGTCTCGCCCAAGGGCGACGAGCCGGGCTTCATCCGGATGGAAGATCCGCGCACGTTGCTGATCCCCGAGCGCGTCGGCAACAACCTGGCCTTCGGGCTCACCAACATGATCACCAACGGCAAGATCGGCATGATCTGCCTGGTGCCGGCGACCGGCGAGACGCTGCGCATCTCCGGTACGGCGGAGGTCTACGACGATGCCGACCTGGTGGCGTCGCTTTCCTCGCTCGGCAAGCCGGCGCTGCTCGCCACGCGCGTGCGCATCCAGCACTGCTACTTCCACTGCGCCCGGTCGATCGTGCGGGCCAAGCTGTGGGATCCCAAGGGCTGGCCCGCGCCCGGCCGAATCTCCTTCGGCAAGATCATCGCGCCCAAGATCGGCGCCGGTGACGACGTGGCGGCGCAAATCGACGCCAGCGTCGAGGGCGCCTACACGACGCGGCTCTGGCAGAACAGCTAGGGAATGTTCCGCGAATATGGAACCACGCCAACCTCACCCTGAGGAGGCTGCGAAGCAGCCGTCTCGAAGGGTGGGCAACACCACGACTGGTTCCCATCCTTCGAGACGGTCGCTACGCGACCTCCTCAGGATGAGGTGGGTTCGGCGGAGCCCACCGGCGCACATGGGCAAGGCGCGGACCATGGAGTAAGACTCCGGCCATGGGCGGAGTCACTCGATGAAGCGCAAGGTCGGCCTGTTTCTCCTGATGGTGATGATGGCGGTCACCCTGGGCGCGACCGTGGTGGTGTCGCTCGCGATGTATCGCCTGGTGTCCGACAAGCAGGCCCAGGAGATCCGCAGTCTCGAAGCCAGCCTGACCGACCGCTTCGCGATCTTCGAAACCCTGCTGCGCAGCCAGCATGGCCGGATCAAGGCTCACATGGAGAAGGTTCTGCCGGAGATCGCGGCCGAACTCGCGCGCCTCGGTCGCGATCCCGCCAGCCTGTCGGCCGGCGAGCTCAACGCCCTCACCGGGAAGTACGACGTCGAGCACATCTACTTCATCGACCGGTCGCACAAGGTGTTCCAGACCAATCTGCCGGGCGACATGAACCTGGTCTTTCCCGACAGTCCCTTCACCCAGTTTCTCGACACGGTGTACGAAAACGGCAGGGTCATGAGCGACGGCATCGACATGTCCTCGCTGACCTGCACGTTGCGGACCTACAGCTACTACGGACCCAAGGACAGAAATTTCATCGTCGAAACCTCGACCGAGATTCGCAAGAGCCTGAGCGACGGCGACTTCGGCTGGATGGGCAAGTACTTCTTCCAGGATCTCTTCATCGATGTCGTTCGCTCGAACGAATACGTGAAGGATGTCGATATCTACCTGGTCACGCCGTCGGGTGCCTGGTCGCTGCTGCATGTCGGGAGGAAGCTCGCTCCCGATCTCGTCGAAAGCGTCGCCAAGACCGGCCGCGACGAGGTCGACGACCCCGACGGACGGCATGTCACGATCTACAGCCGCTACACTTCGGTCGGCGGGCCGCAGAAGGACGATCCCGTCTCGCACAAGCTGGTGATCCGGCAGATCACCTACGATACCGGCCTCGCGCGCGAGGCGGTCATCAAGGTGTTCCTGAGCTCGATGGTCGTGCTCGCCCTGATGCTGCCGATCGTGTTCTGGATGGCCTCCCGCCTTCTGCAGCGGCAGATCCTGGATCCGCTGTTCAATCTGCGCGGGGAGGCCGGCGCGATCGCCGAGGGCGACCTCGAACACAATATCGCCAACACCGACCGGCGCGACGAGATCGGACACCTCGCCCGCAGCTTCGACGCGATGCGCAGTGCCGTTCGCAACACCATCGTCGACCTCAAGGAGACGAACCTGTCGATCGAGCGGTTCGTGCCGCGCGCTTTCCTCGCCATGATCGGCAAGGCATCCATCGTCTCGGTCAACCTCGGCGACAACATGCGCCAGGACATGACCGTCCTGTTCTCCGACATCAGGAACTTCACCACCCTGTCGGAACAGATGACGCCCGACGAGAATTTCGCCTTCATCAACTCCTACCTGGAGTCCATGGGTCCGGTCATCCGCGACCACAACGGCTTCATCGACAAGTACATCGGCGACGCCATCATGGCCCTGTTCGAGAACGCCGACGATGCTTTGCGTGCCAGCCTCGCCATGCTCGAGACCCTCGAGCGCTTCAATGGCGAGCGGCGGACGGCCGGACTGGGTCCAGTCGCCATCGGCGTCGGGCTCAACACCGGGTCGCTCATGCTCGGGACCATCGGCGAAAAGCATCGCATGGACGGCACCGTCATTTCCGACGCGGTCAACCTCGCCTCACGGATCGAGAGCCTGACCAAGGTCTATCGCGTCGGCATCCTGATCTCGCAGAACACCTACGACCGTCTTGCCGATCCGAAAGTCTACGACATCCGGCCGATCGACGTCGTCATCGTCAAGGGCAAGACGCGGCCGGTCACGCTGTTCGAAGTCTTCAACCGCAACGATCCGGCCGAGCGGGCGGCCAAGGCGCGGACACGGGATCATCTTCTGGCCGGTGTCGAGGCGCTGGTTCGTCACGACACCAAGACCGCCCGCCGGCACTTCGAAGACAGCCTGGCGCTTTTTCCGGACGACCCGGCGGCGACCAGCCTGCTGAAGAGCTGCGACTGAGCGGCTGGACCGGAATCGCTCTCCTCCCCATTCAGATGGGGAGGTGGCCGCAGGCCGGAGGGGTCTTGACCCCATCGCCCTCGTAAGACGAGGGCACTTCCCCATTTGAATGGGGAAGAGAATGAGTTCGCTCCAGCGTCAGCGCGACGCGCGGGCCTCGCGGAACGAGACGAGGCGGCGTTCGGTCTCGTCCCACAGCACGAGGTTTACGCAGCGGAAACTCTGGAACAGGGTCAGGCGGCCGACGTTGCGCAGTTCTGGATGGTCCTCCAGCACGCGCGGCAGCCGGTAGTAGGGGATCCGGCTGCACAGATGGTGCACGTGGTGCACGCCGATGTTGCAGGTGAACCAGCGCAGGAAGGCCGGCAGGTCGTAATGTGAGCTGCCGTGCAGGGCGGCGTCATGCAGGTTCCACTCGCCGTCATTCGCCCAGGTCGTGTCCTCGAACTGGTGCTGGATGTAGAACAGCCACACGCCGACCGAAGCCGACAGCAGCAGGATCGGCAGATGGATGAGCAGGAACGCCTTGATGCCGACCAGCCAGATCAGCAGGGCGGCGATCGAGGCGATCGCCAGGTTGGTCGCCATGGTGCTGATCCAGGGCCGCCAGCCGTCGCGCATCAATCCGACCGGCAGGCGATGCTGGAGGATGAAGAGATAGGCCGGCGCCACGCCGAACATGAACAGCGGGTGGCGATACACGCGATAGCGCAGCCGCCCCCAGAACCCGCGCGCGCGATACTCGTCGACCGTGAGCGTATCGACGTCGCCCAGGCCGCGGCGGTCGAGATTGCCGGTGGAAGCATGGTGCGTGGCATGCGTGCGCCGCCACACGTCGTGCGGTGTGAGCGTCGCCACGCTGACGATCCGCCCGATCCAGTCGTTGGCGAGGCGATGGCGAAAGAAAGCGCCATGGCTGCAGTCGTGCTGGATGGCGAAAAGCCGGACCAGGAAGCCGGCCGCGGCGATGGCCAGCGGCAGCGCCAGCCAATAGCCTATGTCGAGCGTCGCCCAGGCGAGCGCCCACAAGGCGGCGAGCGGTATGACGGTAATGGCGATCTCGACGATGCTGCGGCCGTTGCTCGGTTGCCGGTACCGCGCCAGAAGCTGCGTCCAGGCACGGGCATCGGTTACGCGCGCCTTAGCTTCCAAAAGTTCTTGGTCGTTTGCCAATTGGGGGAGCTTTCCTGCCAGGGGCAACGGCGTCGGCGTCGGCGCGCACCGTCCCTTCCGCCCTTAGGCGGGCAGCGGGACAAAAGCAACGAGCGAAGTAGCCCACGTGATGAGTCACATGGGCCGAATCCCGCGGCAATCAAGCCGGGCGATCAGGCAGACTGTGGCCGCCGTGTGGCAGAACCGGCCGATGCCCTGCCGGAACTCCTGGGCGCCGGCACGGGTTTGGCCCTGATCCGCACCGCGCGACCGTCCGGCTGATCCATGTCGAAGGCGCCGGTCTGGCGGACGAGATCGCTCAGCTTGCGAAAACCATAGGTGCGGGGATCGAAGTCGGAGGCGATGTTGGCCAGGCGCTGGCCGACCGCGCCCAGTCCGACCCAGCCGTCCTCGCTCTCCATCTGGGCGATCGCCTTGGCCAGGACCGGCACGGCGGCACTCACCGGCTGCAGCGATTTGGACGATGGCCCCTGGTCGGGGGTCGACACCTCGGCCTCCGGCAGGAGGTTTTCGGTATAGACGAACCTTCGGCAGGCCTGCCGGAAGCTCTCCGGTGTCTTCTGCGCGCCGAAGCCGTAGACGTCGGCGCCTTCCTCGCGCAGGCGCGACGCCAGGCGCGTGAAATCGCTGTCGGAGGAGACGAGACAGAAGCCGTCGAATCGCCGGCTGTGCAGCAGGTCCATGGCGTCGATCACCAGGGCGATGTCGGAGGCGTTCTTGCCCGAGGTGTAGGCGAACTGCTGATAGGGATCGATCGCGTACTTCTGCAGGATCTCGGACCACGACTTGAGCCGGGGGCTCGAGAAATCGCCGTAGATCCTGCGCACACTGGCCTCGCCGAACTTGGCGACCTCCTCGAACAGGCCGGCGGCGATGCGTGGCGAGGTGTTGTCGGCGTCGATCAGGACGGCGAAGCGGCGCAGGCGGTTGTCGTCGGCCATGTCAGGCACCCTATTCTGCCGCGAGGGGGCGTTCACCCCGGAGAACCATTCTACGCCGCGGCTCAACATCCGGCGATTGCGATGATCTCCCGGCTTTCCGGACTGAATGGCGAGCCATTCCAGTCGCCATACCAGGTGACATTGTCCAGACCAGCCTCCGCAAGGACCTTGGCGACCTCATCCCGAGCCATGAAGCGAAGCGTGTTGGTCGTCACCAGAAGGTCGTCCGGGCCGAATTGGAAGCGGGTCTCGAACGTGACGAAGGGTCCGTCCACCGAGCGGAGGGCGTAGTGAACGTCCACGGCGCCCGCATTGGGGACGTGAACGCGCGTCGTCGTCCGCTCCGGCGTCCAGGTCTCCCAGGCGCGGACAAGCGCATTGCGGGTTTCGAAGGCTATGCGTCCGCCCGGGCTGAGGTGGCGGCGAAGATTGGCGAGTGCGGCCGCGATCTCCCGGTCTTCCAGGAACACCTGAAAGACGTGGCCTGTCATGACGATGAAATCGAACCGCGTTTCGAGCGCCAGGTGCGCCGCGTCGCCGGTGATCCAGGTAACTGTTTTGCCGCCGGGCCGGGCGCGGGCGACATCGAGCATCGCGGGCGCGGGATCGACCCCCGTCACAAGATGGCCGCGCGCGGCCAACTCGCAGGCGAGCCAGCCGGTTCCGCAACCCATGTCCAGGACAGCGCGCGGCGCATCGCCGGCCAGGTCCAGATAGAACCGGTCGGCCGCATTCGGGGGATTTAGTTCGTCGTAGACCGCCGCGAGGCGGGGATCGGTATAGCTGCGGGACAACGATGATCTCTATCTCAGCAGCACGCCGTCGGGTCAGGCAGCTGACGTGGCGTAGATCGCGTCAACATGAATGTCGGCGCAATCGAGCAGCGGGAAAGGGGACGTACCGCCCTGGAAGGCGAGGAACAGGTCGGTGCCGCCCAGCATGATCGCCTGCGCACCGCGCTGCATCAGCTGCTCGCCCGCCTTGAAGAACACATCCCGCTGCGGGATGGTGACACGGCCGATCTGCGCCATCGCCATGTAGGCATCCCCTACATGATCGAACATGTCGCCGTCGGGCGCCATCAGCTCGGCCGAGGACACGCCGCCATAGAGCTTGGTCTGCATGACCAGGCGCGTGCCCAGCACGCCGATCTTCTGGAGACCGGACTTCCTGATCGCGGCATCGACAGCGCGGACGCCGTGGACCAGCGGCAGCGGCGAAATCGGCAGCAGTTCGTTGATGCAGAAATGCCCGCCCATCGACGTGACGGCGGCGGCCTGGGCCCCGGCGGCTTTTAGGCGCCCGATCAGGCCGGCAAAGATCTCGGCCTGGCGGCCGGGATTGCCGCCGGTCAGGTTCTTGGACATCTCGCGCACGTCGGCATGGGCGATCGTGCAGTCGAGCGGGATGCCGGCGGCGACATGACGGTCGATCATGCCGCGGTAATAGAAGTCAGTTGCGGCAGGACCTATGCCACCTATGAGTCCGATATGCATACCGTGACTGTCTCCCATTGTCCGGCGAGCGGCAACTGGTCAGCGTCGATGGACGACGCTGTGAACATGATCGAAGATTGGGAAGCGGCTCAGACCGGCAGCATAGCGATGCATCGGGCTAAGGCATGAATTGGCGTCTATGGACATGGAAAGAGTATGCGGTCGTTATCGGCCTCGGCCTGGTATTCGGCGGGATTTACTATTTCGAATTCTTCGTGCCGCATTCTAAGGTCAATTCAGGTTTTGGCCCGGAATGGGACTGCGTTACCCCGAGGCCGAATGTGCCTGTGTGCAACAAGAGGCCTTAGCCTTCGAGTGAGATATCCCGCTGCCGGATCTCCACAGGCTCCGCTTTCAAACTGACTCACTACCCGATTTGCAGGTTCAGCCGATTCCAGCTACATTTTTTGCTACGATGGGCGCTCTCCAAGCCCATCCCGACAGCGCCCCCGGACCCGTCCGGCGGGCGTTTTTCTTTGCCCAAACAGGACCTTGAAATGACTGAAATCAAACGCTGCTGGCGGCCGCAGGGCCGCGTCCTGCGCGAATTTGCGCGCACCGGCTCGATCTCCGCCGCCTGCCGCGCTTCGGGCCTCGCCCGTCGCACCGTCTACAACTGGCGCGACGCCGATGCCGACTTCCGCCGCCGCTGGGAGGGCGCGCGCGAGCGTGGCGTCGGGCGCGTGCGCGACGAACTCATGGAGCGCGCCTTGGTCGGTACCGAGGTGCCGGTGTGGCACGACGGCCGGATTGTCGATCATGTCGCGGAGCCGGACTCCCGCGTGCTGTGGAGGCTGCTGCAGGCACTGCAAGCAGACACCTATGGACCGCGGGCGGCCGAGTTGCGAGCGGACCGCCGAGTTCACGCGCCGGCTCGATGAAGCGGACAAGCGCGTGGCGGCCTACGACGCCAAACTCCAGGCCGAGCGCGACGCCGCCCTCAAGGGGCAGGAGAAATCCCATGACGTCGGGTAGACGGCGCCGGTGGCACAGCCGATCAGGGGGCGGTTCACTTGTCGGCTCAAGGGCTTGAGCCTGATCCGTGGCACAGGCAGCGGGACAACGCGTGGCACAACGACGTGTGCCAAAAAGGCCGTCCCAGGAGGTCCTCTCAGCGGGCCGCCTTGCGCTGGAAGATGAGGTTGGCCGCCAGCGTCAGGCCCAGCGTCACGGTCATCAGGATGAAGGCAATGGCGCCGCCGAACGGCCAGTTGGCCTGCTGGGTGAACTGGTTATAGACCAGCGGCGCCATCATCTTGAACAGCGGTCCGCCCAGCAGGAAGGGCGTGGCATAGGCGTTCATCGCCAGGATGAAGCAGAGGATGGTGCCGGCCAGGATGCCCGGCATGGCGAGCGGCCAGAGCACGCGGCGGAACATGGTGAGGGGCGGGGCGCCCAGGCTGAAGGCGGCCTCCTCGACGGCGCGGTCGATGCTCTCGATCACGCTCTGCAGGGTCAGCACCATGAAGGGCAGGTTGACGGCGATGATGCCGATCAGAACCGCCTTCTCGGTGTACATGATCTCGAGCGGCTTCTCGATCAGGCCGAGGCCCTGCAGGCTCGAATTGAAGAAGCCCTTGTTGCCGAAGATCACCATCCAGCCGGCCGAGCGCACGGCATTGCCGACGAACAGCGGCAGCACGGTGAGGATGATCAGCACGTTCTTGAAGCGGCTCTGCGTGCGCGCCATCACATAGGCCAGCGGAAAGCCGAGCAGCAGGCAGGCCGCCGTCACCATGACCGCGATGCGCACCGTGGTGCCGAGGATGGCGGTATAATAGGGGTCGGTGAAGAACTTGACGTAGTTCGCGATCGTGACCGCCTCGACCATCATCTTCTTGGTCGCGACGAAGTCGTTCAGGCTGTAGCGGAACAGGAAGGCCAGCGGCGCCAGCAGGCAGAGCGCGACGAAAATCGTCGCCGGCGCCAGCAGCGCTGTCGCGGTCAGGCCTTCGCCCCGTCGCTTCTCGACGACGGGGCCCGTTGCGACGGCGGTGGCGCTCATGTGCCTTTAGCTGGGCGCCTTGAACGACTTGTTCCACCATTCCTGGAAGGCGGCATCGTTCTTGGCGATATAGCCGTAGTCGAGATCGACCAGGCGCTTCTGCTCCTCGGGCGTGAAGCCGATGCGCTTCTGCACCTTCTCCGGCACCTTGGCGTCGGTGACCGTCGGGTTATAACCCATGTCGACGGCGAAGCCTTCCTGCGCCGAGGCCGCCATCATGGCGTCGAGATAGGCGTAGGCGCCGGCCTTGTTGGGGGCGTTCTTCGGCACGACGAAGCCCGAGATGTACATCGGCACGCCTTCCTTGGGCGCCACGGTCTCGACATTGATGCCGGCGTCCTGCCATTGCACGGCGCGCGCCTTCCACATGATGCCGCAGGCGATTTCCTCGGTCTTGAGCGCCTGGGCGAAAGCCTCGTTCGACGGATAGATGCGGGCACCGGCCTTCCTGCATTCGATCAGGCGTGCCTTGCCCGGTTCCACGTTGCTCATCGAGCCGCCCGAGGCGAGGCCGGCGGCCATCATCGTGTACTGGTACTGGATGTCGATAATGCCGAGCTTGTTGCCGTGCTTGGGATCGAGCGTGTCGGCGAAGCCGGTCGGCGCCGCCATCAGCTTCGGGTTGAAGAGAACGACCTTGCCGGAATAGATGTGGCCGATGCCGTAGGGATACTTCATCGCCGGAATCAGGTTCTTGGCATTGGGCATCTTGGAATAGTCGAGGGTCTCGACGACGCCCTGTTCGCTCAACTCGAACATGTCGGTCGACGAGAAGCCCGACACGTCGGTGGTGCCGCGGCGCAGCGCCTTCTCGGCCACGATCTTGGTCTTGCGCGCGGGCGCATTGGCCTCGTCCTTGACCACGTCCCAGCCCTTGGGCGCGAGCAGCGGCGTTTCGATGTTCTTGGCCAGCAGGCGCGAATAGTCGCCGCCCCAGGTGCCGAGGACGATGCGCTTGTTGTCCTGCGCGCGGACGATGGAGGGCGCGCCCAGCGCAAGGGCGGCGCCACCCAGGACGGCGCGGCGGTTGATCGTTGAGTTGGACATGAAGCTCTCCTGTTTGTTTCTTAATCCGTAAACACCTGGCCGGCCGACAGGGGCCAGCCGACATGGACTGGCTGCCCGACCTCCGGCGAAAAGCCGCCCTCGCGATTGGCGATCTGCACCACCAGCCGGTCGGCCGGCGAGAGGCGCACATGGATGTCGATCAGCGAGCCGAGATACGAAACGAATTCCACCGTACCCTGGAGCTGGTTGTCGAGTCCTGAAAGCGGTCCCCCCGGCAGAGATACGGGGCCGATTTCGACCCGTTCGGGCCGGAGCGACAGCACGGCGGCACCCATCTTGCCGCCGGTGCACTTCAGCTCGAGGCCGCCGCCGGTCCGGAAGTGGCCGGGCGTCTCGATGGTGCCGTCGAGAAAGGTACTGCGGCCGACGAAGCCGGCGACGAAGCGGTTGGCTGGGCGCTCGTAAAGATCGCGCTGGCTGCCGACCTGGCGCACCTCGCCCTCGCTCATCACGACGAGGCGGTCGGCCATGGTCAGCGCTTCCTCCTGGTCGTGCGTCACCATCACCGTGGTGAGGCCGAGCTGGCGTTGCAGCTCGCGGATTTCGACCCGCACTTCCTGGCGCAGCTTGGCGTCGAGGTTGCTGAGCGGCTCGTCGAGCAGCAGCACGTCGGGCCGGATGGCGAGCGCGCGGGCGAGCGCCACGCGCTGCTGCTGGCCGCCGGAAAGCTGGCGCGGCAGGCGGCCGCCGTAGCCGGCGAGGCGGACGAGGGCGAGCACCTCCTCCACGCGCTTGCCGATGTCGGCGCGCGGGATCTTGCGCATCTCGAGGCCGAAGGCGACGTTTTGCGCCACGGTGAGGTGCGGGAAGAGTGCGTAGCTCTGGAACACCATGCCGGCGTTGCGCTTCCAGGGCGGCAGCAGCGTCACGTCCTGGCCGCCCAGCAGCACACGGCCGGCGGTGGGCTCGATGAAGCCCGCGACCATGCGTAGCGTCGTGGTCTTGCCGCAGCCCGAGGGCCCCAGCAGTACGAGGAATTCACCATCGGCAATGGAGAGTGAGACATCCTTCACGGCATGGAAGTCGCCGTAGCGCTTGACGAGGTTCTGGATATCGAGACGCGCCATCAGACCACCCGCGCCAGTTTGACGTAGCGGTCGGTGATCAGCATGGCGACGGCGATCAGCAGGATCTGGATCACCGAGACGGCGGCAATGGTCGGATCGATCTTCCACTCCAGATATTGAAGGATGACGATGGGCAGGGTCGTGCGGCCGGCGCCGACCAGGAACAGGCTCATCTCGAGATTGCCGAAGGAGGTGACGAAGCCGAACAGCGCGCCGGCCACGATGCCGGGCCGGATCGACGGCAGGGTGATGCGCCAGAAAGTAACCCAGGAGTTGGCGCCGAGGTTTTGTGCCGCCTCTTCGATCGCACGGTCGACGCCGACGAGGCTCGCCGTCACCAGCCGCACCACCCAGGGAATGACGATGACGATATGGCCGGCGACCAGCGCGTAGAAGGTGCCCAGCACGTCGACATCGAGCGCATTCTCGGCCTCGACATGGAACACATACATCGCCGTGCCCAGTACCACGCCCGGCACCACCACCGGCAACAGCAGCAGATTGGCCAGCGGCCCACGGCCCTTGAAGTTATAGCGCACGAGACAGAGCGCGGCCGGCACGCCCAGTGCCAGCCCGATCGCCGTCGCCAGCACGCCGACGCGGAAGGACAGCGAGAAACCGTCGACGAACTTCCGCTGATCGAGGATGGCCGCGAACCATTTCAGGCTGTAGCCCTCGGGCGGAAAGGACGGGATTTCCTGGCGGAAGAAGGCGAGCCACACCACGAAGATCAGCGGCAGCAAGATATAGGCCAGCGCCAGGCCGGCAGCACCGTTCAGTGCCCAGCGTCCGGCGCGGCGGCGGATGACGGCGAGGCTCATCATTGGATCGCGGGCCTCCAGGCCCGCCTCATGAGATGAGCGGGCGCGGGCGGAGTAATCTCCGCCCTGAGGAGGCCCGCGGTCCGATGAGGAACGCTCTCACAGCGTATTCTTGTGGAAGCGGCCGCCCTTCACGATGGCCGAAAGATGCGGGCCGCCATCCTTGAACAGGCCGAGATTCTTCAGCGGATCTCCGTCGACGACCAGGAGATCGGCAAAGGCGCCGGGTTCGATCACGCCGAGCTTGCCTTCCTGGCGCACGACCTCGGCGCCGATCAGGGTCGCCGAGCGGATGACGTCGATGGCCGGCATCACCTCGCCGCGGATCTGGAACTCGCCGGTCTGCTCGTCCTCGAGCGCGCCCAGAAGATCGGAACCGTAGGCCATCTTCACACCGGCCTTGCGGCAATGCTCGAGCTCGGCGAAGCCGTACTTCAGCACCTCGTCGTTCTTCTCCAGCATCTCGGCCGGCATGCCGAGTTCCTTGGCGCGGCGCTTCATGGCGTCATAGGTCACCAGATTGGGGATCATATAGACGCCCTTCTTGGCCATCAGCCTGGCCGTCGGCGCATCCACCAGATTGCCGTGCTCGATGGTGCGCACGCCGCAATTGACGGCGCGGGTGATCGCCTCGGGCGTGTAGGCGTGGGTCAGAACGTAGCGGCCGAAGGCGTGCGCCTCCTCCACGGCAGCGGTGATCTCCTCGACGGTGAACTGCAGCGACTCCAGCGGGTCGTAGGGCGAGGCAACGCCGCCCGAGACCATCAGCTTCACCTGGTCGGCGCCCTGGCGCATCTGCTCGCGGGCGGCCTTGCGCACTTCATCGGGGCCGTCGGCGATGCAGCGGATGAACACCATGCCGTTGCAGCAGAGGCAGGGCGGGCCGATGTCGGTGCGGCGGTTGCGGTCGTTGTGGCCGCCGGTGGGTCCGATCGAGCGGCACGAGATGAACATGCGCGGTCCCGGGATCAGGCCCGATTCGACGGCGGTCTTGGTGCCCCAGTCGGCGCCGCCGGCATCGCGCACGGTGGTGAAGCCGCGGTCGAGCATGCGCTTCAGGCGGCCGGCCGAGCGCGCCATCATCAGCGTGAGCGGCACCGCCTCCATGCGGTTGATGTAGACTTCGCTGTGATGCGTATGGACGTGGCAGTCGATCAGGCCCGGCATCAGGGTGCGCTTGCCGCAGTTCACGACCTGGGCCTTGGCCGCCTTGATCGGCTTGGCCGAGACTTCCTTGATGCGATCGCCCTCGACCAGCACTTCGTAGCCGCCGCGCGCCTCTTTCCAGCGTGGGTCGAGCAGATTGAGATTCTTGAACAGCAACATCGACAACCTACCTCAACGCGTTCTTGTGGAATTTGCCGGCCTTCATGATCGCCGGCAGGTGGGCGCCCTGGTCGAGGAAGAGTTCGAGCTTCTTGAGCGGATTGCCGTCGACCACGATCAGGTCGGCGAAGGCGCCCGGCTCGACGATGCCGAGCTTGCCCTCCTGGCGCAGGATCTCGGCGCCGACGAGGGTCGCCTGCCGGATGATCTCCAGCGGCTTCAGAACCTCGGCGCGGAACATGAATTCCCGGCTCTGTTCGACCTGGAGCGGCCCCAGGAGATCGCTGCCGTACCCCACTTTCACGCCAGCCTTCTTGCAAATTTCGAGCGAGCGCAGGGCGCCGTCGAGCACGATGTCGTTTTTTTCCAGCATGTCGGCGGTCATGCCGAAGCTCGCGGCCTTTTCCTTCATCACGAAGTAGGTGACGAGATTGGCGATCATGTAGCCGCCCTTCGACGCCAGCAGCCTGGCCGACTTGGCGTCGATCAGGTTGCCGTGCTCGATGGTACGGACGCCGTTGGTGACGGCGCGGGTGATGGCCTCGGGCGTATAGGCATGGGCCAGCACGTAGCGGCCGAAGTTCTTGGCCTCGTCGGTCGCGGCGGCGATCTCGGCCTCGGAAAACTGCAGTGAATCCAGCGGATCGTAGGGCGAGGCGACGCCGCCCGAGCACATGATCTTCACCTGGTCGGCACCCTGGCGCATCTGCTCGCGCACCGCCTTTCGCACGGCGTCGGCGCCGTCGGCGATGGCCATGCTGTAGACCATGGCGTTGCAGCAACCGCAGGAGGGCATGCCCACGTCCGTCCGGCGGCGGGAATCCGAGTGGCCGCCGGTCGGGCCAATGGCCCGGCCGGAAATGAACAGGCGCGGCCCGGGGATCAGGCCCGCCTCGACGGCGGTCTTGATCCCCCAATCGGCGCCGCCGGTATCGCGCACGGTCGTGAAGCCGCGGTTGATCATGCCTTTCATGAGGTCGGCGGCGCGGGCGGTGAGCAGCGTCAACGGCACCGATTCGAGGTTGCGGATGTTCACTTCGCTCAGGAAGACGTGGACGTGGCAGTCGATCAGGCCCGGCATCAGCGTACGCTTGCCGCAGTCCACGACTGTCGCCTGCGCTGCCTTGATCGGCTTGGCCGACACCTCTTTTATGTGCTCGCCCTCGACCAACACCTCGTAGCCGCCCCGCGCCTCGGTCCAGCGCGGGTCCAACAGATTGAGATTCCTGAACAAATACTGCGACATCGAGGCCCCTTCGAATCCGGCGCGTACCCTACGCTGGCCGCTGCTTTGGCGCTACAGTCGGCACACCATGCGCCGCATCGTCGTCTTCGGAACCACAGGATCGGGCAAGAGTTGGCTGGCCGAACGGCTCGCCGCCGAGAAAGGCCTGCGCCTGGTCGAGCTCGATGCTCTGTTCTGGGGGCCAGACTGGCAGCCGGCGCCGCTCGAGCTCTTCCGCCATCGTGTCGAATGCGAGACGCGCGACGGCGACTGGATCGCGGTCGGCATCTACGGGCAGGTGCGCGACATCGTCTGGCAACGCGCCGACACGCTCGTCTGGCTCGACCTGCCGTTACCCCTGGTGATGTGGCGCTTGTTCTGGCGCACGTTGCGCCGGATCGTGACCCGGGAAGACCTGTGGGGGACCGGCAATCGCGAGTCGTTGCGGCGGACTCTACTCAGCCGCGATTCCATCCTGCTGTGGGCGCTGAAGACCCACAGCCGCAACCGCCGCCGCTTCGGTGAGGAATGCGCCAATTTTTCCGCGGGCCGGACGGTGATCCGCCTCAGGAGCTCACGCGACGTCGAGCGCTTCGTCTCGGGCTGCGCCGGCCTCGCGCAGCCGTTGGCGGCCTGAAACATGTCGGTCCATAGCTTCTCGTGCCTCGACGGCCACACCTGCGGTAACCCGGTGCGGCTGGTGACGGGCGGCGTCCCACTGCTCGAGGGCGCGACCATGAGCGACCGCCGGCTCGATTTCCTCGCGCGCCACGACTGGATCCGCAAGGCGCTGATGTTCGAGCCGCGCGGCCACGATGTCATGTCGGGCTCGATGCTCTACCCGCCGACGCGGGCCGATTGCGACGTCGGCATTCTGTTCATCGAGGTGAGCGGCTGCCTGCCGATGTGCGGGCACGGCACCATCGGCACCGTGACCATGGCGGTCGAGAACGGGCTGGTTTCGCCCGCCACACCGGGCGTTCTCAATCTCGACACGCCGGCCGGCCGCGTGGTGGCGCGCTACGAACAGAATGGCCGCTTTGTCGAAAGCGTGCGGATCACCAACGTTGCTTCATATCTGGCGATGACCGACGTCACGGTCGACGTGCCGGGCCTGGGCGAACTCACCTTCGATATTTCCTACGGCGGAAACTTCTACGCCATCCTCGAACCGCAGAAGAACTTCGCCGGCCTCGAAGAAATGACGGCGGGCGACGTGCTGCGCTATTCGCCGGTCGTGCGGAAGCTCCTCAACGACAAGATCCAGCCCGTGCACCCCGAGAATCCGACCATCAAGGGCATCGGCCACGTGATGTGGACGGGCAAGCCGCGCGACGAACGCGCCCACGCCCGCAATGCCGTGTTTTACGGCGACAAGGCGATCGATCGTTCCCCCTGCGGCACCGGGACGTCGGCGCGCATGGCCCAGCTCGCGGGGCGCGGTCGGCTAAAAGTCGGTGACGAGTTCGTCCACGAAAGCATCATCGGTTCGCTGTTTGATGGCCGGGTCGAGGCGGCGGCCCGCGTCGGCAATCACGGCGCCATCGTGCCGTCGATCTCGGGCTGGGCCCGTCAGCACGGCATCAACACGATCTTCGTCGACTCGCGCGATCCCTTCGCCCACGGCTTCTCCGTCGTCTGACCCCTCCCCATTCATATGGGGAGGTGCTCCCGTCTTACGGGAGCGGAGGGGTCATCAGCGCTTGATAGATCGTATCGAGCACGTCATCGGGCTTGGCCATCACATCACCGTTCCAGAACCTGAGAACGCGAAATCCTGCGGACGTAAGAAAATGATCGCACCGCGCGTCATAGGCTGCCTGAGTCAGATGCTGGCTGCCGTCGAGTTCGACGATCACCTGTCCGTCGAGTGAGGCGAAGTCGCAGATATAGAGGCCAATCTGATGCTGTCGGCGGAATTTGAAGCCGCCGACCTGCCGTCGGCGAAGACGACTCCAGAGCAGGCGTTCGGATTCGGTTTGATCTTTTCTGAGGGTGCGGACGTGGCGAAGCATCTGGGGATGTCGACACGAGAGTTGGGCGCAATTGCGTCAGAGATACAACTTATAAGAGCAATCGTCGTCTGACCCCTCCGTCGGCGTGAGACGCCGACACCTCCCCATATGAATGGGGAGGGCACTTCTGCTTTACAATTTTTACTCCGCTGCCTTCACCGCCGGCGCAGGAGCGCGTACGCCGCCCTTGGCGAACATCGCATCGATCTCGGATGCGCTGAAGCCGAGTTCGCGCAGGATATCGGGTCCGTCCTCGCCGATATGCGGGGCGTGCTGCTGGGGTTCGTGCGTCGCGGCGGTCGGGAGCCCGGGGATGTTGGCCACCGGCATGCGGCCGAAGCCGTCCTGCTCGATCCAGTCGATCGCGCCCGACTCCTTCACGTGCGGATGCTCGAGGTAGTCGGTGTAGTTGTTCACCCGCTCGCAGAACACGTCCTTGGGCTGCAGGATCGCGATCCATTCCTCGGTGGTCTTGGTCGGCATCGTCTCGTTCAGGGCCTTGATGATCTTCGCGGCGTTCTTGATGCGGTCGTTGTGGCCCTGCAGGTCGGGATCGTCGGCGATGTCCTGGCGGCCGATCAACTCGAACAGCAGGCGGAAGTGATGCGGCCGCATGGCGCTCACCATGATGTAGCCGTTCTTCGACTTGTAGCTGCCGGCCGGCATGTAGAGGACCGGCGGCGCGCCCTTGGAGAAAATCCACTCCATCAGCTTGGCGCCCTGGAAGGCGGCGGCCGAGCGCATCAGGCTCGAATCGATGAAGCAGCCTTCGTTGTAGCGCAATTGCCGCATCAGGGCCGGGGCCAGTGCCTGGAAAGTGTAGAGGCCGGTCGTGACGTCGACGGCGATCATGCCCTGACGCCACGGCGTGCCGTCCGGCATCCTGTTCATCACCATCATGCCGCTGAAAGCCTGGATGAGGCCGTCGACCGTGGGCCGCTTGCTGTAGGGGCCGGTCTGGCCGAAGCCCGAGACCGAGCAATAGACGACGTTCGGATTGACCTTCTTGACGTCCTCGTAGCCGAAGCCCAGCCGCTGGATCACGCCGGGCCGGAAGCTCTCCATCACCACGTGGGCCTTGGCCGCGAGCTTCTTCACCACGGCGATGCCGTCGGCGGACTTGAGATCGAGGGCGAGGCTGCGCTTGCCGCGGTTGAAGGCGACGGAATGGGCGCAGTGATCGCCCTTCAGTTCACCCAGCGCCCGGCCCCAGTCGCCCTCCGGCGGCTCGATCTTGATCACGTCGGCGCCGTGCAGGGCGAGCAACATCGAGGCGTGCGGCCCCGCAATGCCCTGCGTGAAGTCGAGAACGGTGATGCCGTCGTAAGCGCCTTTGATCGTCGTCACTGAGATCCTCCCGAGGGCGCTGAACGTACGTTTACCGGCGCCGTTGACGCAAGGGCTGGCCTGCAAGGAAGCCATGCGCGCATGAAGAAAAGTTACGGAAAGCGGTACACAAGCTCGTTTGAGGCGAAGGGCCAGACGCGATCAAATAGGTGCAAATGCACTTATCCAGGAGCTTGCCATGCCTGCCGTTCCCCTGCCGATCGCAGCGCTTGCCGCCGCCAGCCACGTGGCGCCCCGGCTGGTGGCGCCGTTCTTTCGCCGATTGATGTTGAATCCGCGGCGCCATGTGCGACCGCCACCGGTGCTCGCGCTGCCGCCTGCCGACGAACGGATCGATCTCGGCGATGGCCTCGTTGCCTGGCGATGGGGCCGCACGGGAAGAGCGGTGCCGACAGTCCTGCTGGTCCATGGCTTCGAGGGCAACCGCGCGCAGTTCGGAGCGGTCATCGATGCGCTGCTGGCGCGCGGCTTCGCCGTCGTGGCACTCGACGTGCCGGCGCATGGCGAGTCGGCGGGCCGCGAACTCACCGCGGTGAAGTTCATCGCCGCGATCGAGCGGACGCTGCAGCGGCTGGGGCCGATGCATGCCGTGATCGGACATTCGATGGGCGGCGCCATGAGCCTGTTCTCGATCGCCCATCAAGGGGGCGCCCATCACGGCGGCGCCGGCCGCGTGGTGCTCGTATCGGCGCCCTCAGGCCTTCAGCGCGAACTGCGCCGCTTTGCGGGCGCCGTCGGACTATCCGAGCGAGGTACCGCGGCCTTCATCGCCTCGGTCGAAAACCGTGTCGGCAGGCCGGCGGCGGATTTCGACGTCCGTCACATCGCCGACAAGGTCGACCTGCCCATCCTGCTGATCCACGATCAGAACGACCGCCAGGTCCCCATCGCGGAAGCCGCGCGCGTGGCGCATGCCCTGCCGACGGCGGAGCTGATGGTGACACGCGGTCTCGGTCACAATCGGCTGCTGGCCGACAAGGCCGTGGTGACGGCGATCGTGGATTTCGTCGCCCGCTCAGGCCACGACGGGAAGGGCCTCGATCTCGTAGGCGTGGGTGATCTTGCGGCCTAGCACCGGGTCGTCGAGCTCCATCTCGAAACGATGTGACGGCCGGATCGCGCCGATGGCGGGCATGGTGCCGCAGAACATGACGGCGCCCATCGGCAGGCGCTTGTTGTCCTGCCAGCCGAAGATCAGCTCGCGCGGATCGCGGATCTTGGCCAGCGGCCCCTCCTGATAGAGGACGCGTTTGCCGTCCTCCTGGATGAAGCTGCGCAGCATGAGCTTGTCCCAATGCGGCTCGACCTCCTCGAAACGCCAAGCGGTGCGGCCGATCGGCTTGGCGCACATCTGCTTGGAAATGGCGATGCCGTAGCTCTCGACCTTGCGGTCGGTGTGATCGGCGCCGACCGTGACCCAGAGCCGGTCGGCGGCGCCGATCAGCACCGGCTCGACCTCGCCCGAACTGTCGTCGCCCAGCACCTGGATGCTGTCGGCCTGGGTCAGCATCTGCGCGGCGGCGCGATAGTAGATCGGCACCCGCGACGGCGGCTGGACGCCGATCGCCTTCAGTTCCTCGATGTGATGATTGAGAGCCGCCACGTCGCGGCCGGTCCAGCCGGCGATCACCAGGTCTTTTATGTCGACGGCGACTTTCTCGACCGCGCCCTTGGCGTGGCCGTCGAATTCCAGCCGCGCCATCGTCAGAGGACGGCGAGCTGCGAGTTCAGGAGATCGGTCACCAGCATGTAGCCGGGTGCATGGGTGATGCAGAACTCGGGCTTCACCGTCGCCACGACCGATTGCGGGGTAACGCCGCAGGCCCAGAACACCGGGAACTCGTCATCGCGCACCGGCACGGCATCACCATAGTCGGGCTTGGCGATGTCCCTGATGCCGATCAGCTCGGGCTTGCCGAGATGCACCGGCGCGCCGTGCACCGAGGGGAAGCGCGTCGTCACCTGCACGGCGCGGATCGCGTCGGCGGGCTTGAACGGGCGCATCGAGACCACCATCGGCCCATGGAACGGGCCGGAGGGCTTGCACTCGATGTTGGTCCGGTACATCGGCACATTGACGTTGCAGGTCTGGTGGCGGATCTCGAGGCCGGCTTCGACCAGCGCCTCCTCGAAGGAGAAGGAGCAACCCAGCACGAAGGAGACGAGGTCGTCACGCCAGGCCTTCTTGAGGTCGGTGATTTCCTCGACCATCACGCCGTTCTTCCAGACGCGGTAGAGCGGGATGTCGGTGCGGATATCGAGATCCTCGCCCAGGGTCGGCAGGCGCCAGTCTCCGGGCTCGGAGGACGCGAGTAGCGGGCAGGGCTTGGGGTTGAGCTGGCAGAAGCGCGCGAAGTCGGCGGCGAATTCCCTGGGCAGGATGGCGAGGTTGCCCTGCACATAGCCCGGCGCCATGCCCGAGGTCGGCGCGAGGTTGGTGCCGCCGCGGATACGGCGTCGCGCATCGCGGCCGGTCTCGCCCTTGAAGCTGGTCATCGTATCCATATCGGTCTCCTGGACGTGCGCCTTAAACGTGTTGGCCGCCGTTGATCTGGATCTCGGCGCCGGAAACATAGCTTGCGCCCTTCTCGCAGAGGAAGTGGATCACGTCGGCCACTTCATCGGGCGTGCCCAGGCGACGCATCGGAATCTGTTCCTCGACGATCTGCTCCGTGCCCGGCGAGAGAATGGCGGTGTCGATCTCGCCTGGCGCGATCGCATTGACGCGAATGCCGCGTGGTCCGAAGTCATGCGCCATCTCGCGGGTCAGCGCCGCGAGTGCGGCCTTTGACGTCGCATAGGCGGAGCCCGCGAAGGGATGAACGCGGCTGCCGGCGATCGAGGTGACGTTCACGACGCAGCCGCGGGCCTCCGACAACTCACCCATCAGGCCGCGTGCGAGCGCGACGGGCGCGAAGAAATTGACGTTGAACACGCGCTGCCAGAGGTCGAATGGCGTGTCGATGGCACCGAGGCGACCGCCGGTTTCATCCTTCGGCGAGATCGCGGCATTGTTGACCAGCGCATCGAGCCGTCCGCCGCCCAGACGCTCGCGGATGTCGTCGATGCCGCGGGCGACATCGTCTGCCTTCGCCAGGTCGATCTGCACGTGGTTCTTGTCGCCGCCCGGCCACGGGCAGAGCACGCTGAAAGGCTGGCGCGACACCGTGATCACCCGCCAGCCGCCGGCGCTGAATTTCTTCACGGTCGCATGTCCGATGCCGCGGCTGGCCCCGGTCAGCACCAGGGTGCGAGCGTTGTCGTACTGGGTCGCGGGTTTCATGACGGGCTCGATCCCCAAAAGGTGAAAGGCAACTCTACTCTGCCTTGACGTCAATATCGCGGCCGATGTTGGCTCCCTCGGGACAGGGGATGATATCGACCCTTAACCCATTGTGATTCAATTATCTTTCTGTGGGGAGTCGCGGGTGCTTGTGCGTCCGCCCGGGAACGCGCATTTAGGGCACAAGGTTGCGCGTGCCCATATCATCCGAAAACGATCAGGCTTTGCCGCTCGCGACGCGGCTCGGTGACTATCGCCTCGATGCGATCATCGGGCATGGCGGCTTTGGCATCACCTACCGTGCCTTCGACACCCAGCTCGCCAAGTTCGTGGCCATCAAGGAATACTTTCCCGTCGAGTTCGCCGCGCGCCGGCCCGACGGCCATGTCGCGCCGCGCGGGGCGCGCGTCGCCGACGATTTCGCCTGGGGCCGCGAGCGCTTTCTCGACGAAGCGCGCGCGCTGGCGCGATTCCGCCACCCCCATATCGTCCCGGTGCTGCGCTATTTCGAAGCCAATGACACGGCCTACACGGTCATGGAGTTCGAGGACGGCCGGAGCGTAGCGCAGCTCCTGCGCACGCCGAACCATCGCCTGCAGCCCGACGAGGTGCGCCGCCTGGCCGAGGGGCTTTTAAGCGGGCTGCGCGCCGTTCACGCCCAGGGCTTTCTCCATCGTGACATCAAGCCGTCGAACATCATCGTCCGCCACGACGGCGTACCGGTCCTGATCGACTTCGGCGCCGCGCGTCAGGCGATGGGCGGGCGCACGCGCACGCTCACCAGCATCCTCACCCCGCAATATGCACCGATCGAGCAGTATGCCCTCGACGGCAAGCAGGGCCCGTGGAGCGACATCTACTCGACGGCCGCCGTTCTGCATCACACCATTGCGGGCTTTCCGCCGCCCGACGCGGCGAGCCGTGTCGGCAACGATCCCTACCGGCCGTTGAGTGTGACCCACGCCGATCGCTTCGATCCGGCGCTTCTCGCCGCGGTCGACCGCGGCCTTGCCTTCACGCCCGAGCAGCGGCCGCAGACGATCGAGGCGTGGCGGCCGATGTTCGGTGAGGCGATACCGCTCGCCGAGGATGCGCTGACCGAACGCATGCCGCCCGCATCCACCGTGGCACCGCGGCTTGGAGCCGCGCGCCGCGCCGGCCGTGACGCGGACGAGGCCGCAAGTCCGCGGCCCGCGCGACAATCGCGCTTTCGCCGACGCCTGCCTTTTCTTCTGCTTGCCCTGGCGATCTTCGGAATCTGGAAGTACCAGGCGCAGATTCGCGAGCGCCTGAGCGGCGCGCCGAAGGTCGAGACACAGACGGCGATGCCGCCGTCCCTTGCCGTCGCCTCGCCCAAGGAGACGCCACCGCCCGCGGTGGTGCCCGCCAAGCCAGCCCCCGACAAGGCTGCGGCAAATCCGACGCCGACGCCAACGCCTGCGTCACCGCCCCGAGCCGCTCCCGACACGTCGGCGCAAAAGGTACTGACCGATCAGGCCCAGCGCGCGGCGGCTGAGGCGCGTACCCTGTTCGATCGCGCCGACGAGGCCTCCAGGGGCGCGCGGTCCATGGCCGGCGAAGCGCGCATCGTGGCCGCTCGCGCGGCGCGTCCGGATCTCGAGAACGCCGAGCGTCTGTCGTACGACGGGGGCGCGAGCTACATCGGCCAAGTCGTTGACGGCAAGCGGCAGGGCCTCGGTGTTGCTGAACTCGGCAACGGCGAACGCCAGGCCGGCGACTGGGACGCCAATCGCATGAGCGGCCTCGGCATCGTGAGACTGGGCGACGACACGCGCTATGCCGGCCAGTGGCGCGATGGGCAATCGACCGGACTTGGCGTTCGCGAGCGGCCGGGCATCGAACGCTCCGAAGGAAATTTCGTCGCTGGCCGTCTCGAAGGGCCCGGCGTGCGCCGGACGCTGACCGATCCCAACGTCGTGCAATCCGGTGAATTCCAGTTCGACCTGCTCGATGGGCCGGGCGTCGAGGCGATTGGCGACCGCGAACGCTACGCCGGCGGATTTCGCAACGGCCGTCGGCAAGGCTACGGCCAGGTCACGGGGGCTGATGGCACGGTGCGTGCGGGTTTGTGGGAAGATGGAAAGCTAGTCGATTCAACGCCCTGACGACGATGGCACGGAAGTTGCGGCCAAAGGCTGAACCCCGAAATTCCTCCGGCCCCCGTGACCAAAGCCCTGTCCGTCCTGCTGATCGATGACAATCCTGCCCGCGCCGAGATCGTCGAATCGGGGCTGCGGGATGCAGGTTACGTGCTGCTCGAGCGCCGGGACGGCACGTACGATTTGCCGGCGCGCGTCGCGGCGCTGAAACCCGACGTCATCGTCGTCAGCATCGACAGTCCCAGCCGCGACGCCATCGAGGATCTGCGGCGGACCACCGAACAGCAGCCGCGGCCGATCGCCTTGTTCGCCGACCGCTCGGACCCGGCCACGATCGCGGCGGGCATGGAAGCTGGCGTATCGGCCTACGTCGTGAAGGGGCTGGCGCAGGACCGCGTGCAGTCGGTCGTCGACGTCGCGGTCGCGCACTTCAATCGGTACCACTCCATGCGCGAGGAACTCGACCGCGCGCGCCTGTCGCTGGTCGAACGCAAGACGGTCGATCGTGCCAAGGGTCTGCTGATGGAGCAGAAGGGGATCGGCGAGGAGGCGGCCTACCGGCTCCTGCGCAAGCTCGCCATGGACCAGAACAAGCGCATCGGCGAAGTGGCCCAGGACATCCTGACCTACGCCAAGGCCTTCAAAATCTGATCAAATAATAGGCCTGCCCTATTATGAGTCATGCTGCATATGCGAGCAGAAGATAGCACACCCCAAGTGCTGTATTTAACGAAGAGAAGACATTTTATATAAATAAATCAATAGGTTGTCAGGATTCTGCGGATCCTCGCCAGCTTGGCACATTTCCTGCTGCTTTGCAGGAGAGCCCCCAATGGCGGGGGTTCCTGAATTAGACGGCAGGCCAATGGCGGTCTGCCTTCTCGGACAACGACGTCCTGTGCGGCCGGCTCCTGTCGGCTGAGCAGGACGTTTTTTTTGGGGTTGAGTGCGGTGGGACATCTCGAGCGAACGAAAGTGACGGTGGGGTTCATTCCCCTGATCGACTGTGCGCCCATCCTGTTCGCCGACATCCTGGGCCTGTTCGAGCGCCACGGTCTCGACGTCGAGATCCGTCGCGAGGCCTCGTGGGCGAACATCCGCGACAAGGTCGCTCTGGGTCTGCTCGACGCCGCGCACATGCTCTCGCCCATGCCGCTGGCGACCACGCTCGGTATCGACAGCGTGAACGTGCCGATGATCGCGGCGATGACGCTGCAGCTCAACGGCAACTCGATCACCCTGTCCAATGCGCTGTGGCGGGAGATCGAGGAGGTGGCGCCCGAGTTCGTCGACGATCATCGCGCCGATGATGCGCCGCTCGATGCCCGTGCCCTGGCAGCGGTCGTTCGCCATCGCGCCCAGGCCGGCAAGTCGCCGCTCACGCTCGCCTCGGTCTTCCCCTTTTCGTCGCACAATCACCTGCTGCGCCTCTGGCTGGCGTCGGGCGGCCTCGATCCCGACCGCGACGTGCGCTTCACCGTTGTGCCGCCGCCGCACATGGTGGCGCATCTCTCCGGTGGCGCCATCGATGGCTACTGCGTCGGCGAACCGTGGAACCAGCAGGCCGTGTCGCATGGCATCGGCCGCATTGCGCTCAGCAGCCTGCACATCTGGAACTCCATGCCGGAGAAGGTGCTGGGCACGACCGAGGCCTGGGCGCAGCGCAATCCCAAGACGCTGATCGCGCTGGTCAAGGCGGTGACCGAAGCCGGTGCCTGGCTCGACGAGCCCGGCAACCGCGCCGAGGCCGCCCGCGTGCTGTCGAGCCCGCGTTACGTCAACGTCCCGGCGGAGGTGATCGCCAGGTCGCTCGCGCTCCCGGACTTCCACATCTTCCACCGCCAGGTCGCCAACTTCCCGTGGCGCAGCCATGCCGACTGGTTCCTGGCGCAGATGGTGCGCTGGGGCCAGATCGCGCCGCAGCCCGGCCTCGGTGCCGTGGCCGACCGCGTGTTCCGCACCGACATCTATCGCGCCGCCGCCAGCGAACTCGGCCTGCCGTGCCCGCTCACCGACCGCAAGGTCGAGGGTGCCCACGGCGATCCGTGGATCCTGGCGACCAACGGCGCCCCGGTCGCGATGGGACCGGACAGATTTCTCGACGGGTCGGTGTTCGATCCAAGCAATGAAACGTCAACGAACTTCAAGCAGCAGGAGAGCCAACATGGCAACTAAGAAAGCCAACAGCGGACTGGGACGGCGCGACATTCTGAAGAACGCCGGCAGCATTGCCGCGACCGCGGCGCTGATGAGCGCGGTGCGCGCATCGTTCCCCGCCGGCGCCTTTGCGCAGGCAGCCGGTCCCGAAACCAACAAGGTCACGCTGGGCTTCATCGCGCTCACCGACTCCTCGCCACTGATCGTGGCTAAGGAGAAGAAGCTCTACGACAAGTACGGCATCACCGACGCCAACATCAACAAGCAGGCCTCGTGGGGCACGACGCGCGACAACATCGTGCTGGGATCGGCGTCGGGCGGCATCGACGGCGCGCACATCCTGACGCCCAAGCCCTACCAGATCTCGCTCGGTCTCACGACGCCGGAGAACAAGCCGGTGCCGATGTACATGCTGTCGCGGCTCAACACCAACGGGCAGGCGATCTCGGTCGCCAAGGACTTGATGGCCACCGGTGCGACGGTCAATTCAGCGCCGCTCAAGGCGGCCTTCGCCAAGATGAAGGTCGACGGCAAGGATCCCAAGGTGGCCATGACCTTCCGTGGCGGCACCCACGACCTGTGGATCCGCTATTGGCTGGCTGCCGGCGGCATCGACCCCGACAAGGACGTCTCGACCATCGTCGTGCCGCCGCCGCAGATGGTGGCCAACATGAAGGTCGGCAGCATGGAGGCCTTCTGCGTCGGTGAGCCGTGGAACGAGCAGCTCGTCAACCAGGGCATCGGCTACACCGCCTGCACCACCGGCGATGTCTGGAAGGATCATCCCGAGAAGAGCCTCGCGATGCGCGCCGACTGGGTCGACAAGAATCCGAAGGCCGCGAAGGCCGTGCTGCAGGCCGTCCTCGAGGCGGCGCAGTGGTGCGACAAGCTCGAGAACGCCAAGGAGCTCTCCGAGATCGTGGGCAAGCGCCAGTGGTTCAACTGCCCGCCGGCCGACATCATCAACCGCATCGAGGGCAAGGTGAACTACGGCGACGGCCGCAAGATCGACAACCGCGACCTGTCGATGAAGTTCTGGCGCGACCACGCCTCGTATCCCTACCAGAGCCACGAGCTGTGGTTCCTCACCGAGAATCAGCGCTGGGGCATGATGGCCGCCGACCTCGACACCAAAGCGATCATCGCCAAGGTCAATCGCGAGGATCTGTGGCGCGAGGCCGCCAAGGGCATCGGCATCGCCGACAAGGACATGCCGGTCGGCACGTCGCGCGGCAAGGAGACGTTCTTCGACGGCAAGGTCTTCGACCCGGCCGACCCGAAGGGTTACCTCACGAGCCTCCAGATCAAGAAGGTGGCGTGATGCAGGCAGCTAAAATCGCGACCTCGGCAGTGGCCTCGGTGCCGGTGCCGGGCACGACGGCCGAGATCGTATCCTTCCGGCCGCCGATGCGGCCTGTCTTGGAGCGCATCATCGACGCCGCGCGCCATACGGTCAGTGTCGTGCTGCCGCCGCTCATTGTCATGTCCATCACGCTGCTCGTCTGGCAGCTCCTGTGCTCGGAGCCCGGCGCGCGGCTGCCCCCACCGACCAAGGTGGTTTCGGACGCCTGGGATTTCATCGTCCATCCGTTCTACGACAACGGCGGCATCGACAAGGGCGCCTTCTGGCAGATCTCCAAGAGCCTCGGCCGTGTCGGCATCGGCTTCAGCTTGGCTGCCGTGGTCGGCATCGCGCTCGGCGTGCTGGTGGGCCAAAGCACCTGGGCGATGCGCGGCCTCGATCCGATCTTCCAGGTCCTGCGCACCGTGCCGCCGCTGGCCTGGCTGCCGCTGTCGCTTGCGGGCTTCCGCCACTCCGATCCATCGGCGCTGTTCGTGATTTTCATCACCTCGATCTGGCCGATCATCATCAATACCTCGGTCGGCGTACGGAACATCCCGCAGGACTATCGCAACGTCGCCGCGGTCATCCGCCTTTCGTGGTGGGAGGTGTTCTACAAGATCACGCTGCCCGCCACCGTGCCCTACATCTTCACCGGTCTGCGTATCGGCGTCGGGCTGAGCTGGCTCGCCATCGTGGCAGCCGAGATGCTGATCGGCGGCGTCGGTATCGGCTTCTTCATCTGGGACGCGTGGAACAGCTCGCGCATCTCCGACATCATCGTGGCCCTGGTCTATATCGGCATCGTCGGCTTCCTGCTTGACAAGCTGATTGCCGTGGTCGGGCACTTCGTCAGTCACGGCGTCTCGGCCCAATGAGCGCGGCGCACCAGGAGGACCGGTCATGAACCAGCCCTATCTCAAGTTCGAGCAGATCGGCATGAGCTTCCGTCGCGGCCAGATGGAGACGGAAGTGCTGCGTGACGTGAATCTCCACATCGATCAGGGCGAGTTCGTCTCGATGATCGGCCATTCCGGTTGCGGCAAGTCGACCCTGCTCAATATCCTGGGCGGTCTGCTGCAGTCGACGACCGGCGAGGTCTTCCTCGAAGGCAAGGTGGTGGACGAGCCCGGCCCCGACCGGGCCATCGTCTTCCAGAACCATTCGCTGCTGCCCTGGCTCACCGTCTACGGCAACATCGCCATCGCCGTCGACAAGGTGTTCGGCGGATCCCAGGGCAAGGGCAAGACCAAGGCCGAGCGCCACGACTGGGTCATGCACAATCTCGAGCTGGTGCAGATGGCCCAGGCCAAGGACAAGCGCCCGCACGAGGTCTCGGGCGGCATGAAGCAGCGGGTCGGCATCGCCCGGGCGCTCGCCATGCAGCCCAAGGTGCTGCTGATGGACGAGCCGTTCGGCGCCCTCGACGCGCTGACGCGTGCCCATCTGCAGGACAGCGTGATGGAGATCCATGCCCGCCTCGGCAACACCGTGCTGATGATCACCCATGACGTCGACGAGGCGGTGCTGCTGTCCGATCGCGTGGTCATGATGACCAACGGCCCCGCGGCAACGATCGGCGAGATCCTGGCGATCGAACTGCCGCGACCGCGCCGCCGGCTCGAACTCGCGACCGATCCCGAATATGCCCGCTGCCGGGCGGCGGTGCTCGAATTCCTCTATGCGCGGCACCGGGTTCCGGCGCGGGCAGCGGCCTGAAGAGCGACATGACCGACTTCGACGACCAGCAGAAGCAATGGCTGCAGGGCTTCGTCAGCGGTATCGAAGCGCGCAAGGCTGCCGACAGGCTGGCGGGTCGCACCGCCAGTGCGCCAGCGTCCACGCCGCCAGGTAATGGGGGCGGTCCTGACGCCCTGCAGTACGCTGCCCAGGACCGCGCGGTCGCGGCGGGGGGCAAGCTGGTCGCCGAGGAAACCGCCAAGCGCGCGCGCCATCCGCTCGATCGCTGGGACGAAGTCGTGGCGCGTGCCGAGGCGGGCCAGTTCCCGAAGGGAGCAGACGTCCTGCTTACCAAGTATCATGGCCTGTTCTATGTCGCGCCGACGCAGAACGCCTACATGTGCCGGCTGCGCATCCCCAACGGCATCCTGAACGCCTGGCAGATGCGCGGTCTTGCCGACGCTGCCGATTCCTTTGGCGGCGGCTACGCCGACGTCACGACCCGCGCCAATCTGCAGATCCGCGAGATTGCGGCGGCGCACGGCGTCGATCTTCTGCTGGCGGTCCAGGATCTCGGCCTGACGGCGCGCGGTTCCGGCGCCGACAATATTCGCAACATCACCGGCAGCCCGACCGCCGGCATCGATCCGCAGGAACTTTTGGACACGCGACCGCTGTGTCGCGCCATGCATCACTACATCCTCAATCACCGTGAGATGTATGGACTGCCGCGCAAGTTCAATATCGCCTTCGATGGTGGTGGCCGCGTGCCGGTCCTGGAAGACACCAACGACATCGGCTTCGTGGCCGCCGAGGTAACGGGCGGTGCGGGATTTGAGCCCGGTGTCTATTTCCATCTTCAGCTGGGCGGCATCACGGGCCATCTCGATTTCGCCTTCGGGACTGGAATCCTCCTGAAGCCCGGGGAGTGTGTGACGGTGGCGGGCGCTGTGGTCCGGGCCTTTGCCGTCCATGGCGATCGTACCAACCGACTGAAGGCGCGCCTGAAATATGTGATCGACCGGATGGGTCGCGACGCGTTTCTCAAGGAAGTCGAGAAGGAATACGGCAAGGCACTTCCTCGCGCCGCCGGCGCTGAAATCGCGCCGCGCGTGCAGGCCGACAAGCATGGCCATATCGGCGTTCATGACCAGAAGCAGGCAGGCCTCAACTATCTCGGGTTGGTTCTGCCGGTGGGCCGGATCACCTCCGAGCAGATGCGCGGCATTGCGGAGATCTCCGAGCGCTTCGGCAGCGGAACGCTCCGGCTCACCGTGTGGCAGAATCTGCTCATCTCCGACGTCGCCGACCGCGACGTCGGTATCTGCATCTCCGCCGTCAACGCGCTGGGCCTCGGGATCGAGGCCAGCGCCATCCGCCGCGGCCTCGTCGCCTGCACCGGCAATGCCGGCTGCAAGTTCGCCGCTTCCAACACCAAGGGTCATGCGCTGAAGCTCGCCGACTACCTCGAGGCCCGCGTGGCGGTCGACACGCCGGTGAACATCCACCTGACGGGCTGCCATCATTCGTGCGCCCAGCATTATGTCGGCGACATCGGGCTGCTGGCGGCGAAGGTCGATCGCGGCGAGGACAGTGTCGAGGGCTATCATGTCTATATCGGTGGCGGCGCCGCATCGACTGCCGAGCAGGCGATGGCGCGCGAGTATGCGCAGGGAATAGCGTTCGACGAGTTGCCGATGCTGCTGGAGAAACTGCTGGCGGCCTATCTCGAGCATCGAGCCACCGCCACGGAATCGTTCTTCGAGTTCTGCCGTCACCATGAGATTGCCGAGCTGCACGAGCTGGCCAATCGCGTGCCGCTGCGGGCGCTGGCCGCATGAACGTCATGACACCCGTGCCGTCGCTGATTCCGGAGAATGCGCCATTCTCGACTGAGCAGCGTGCCTGGTTGAACGGCTTCTTTTCGGCCTACCTCGGCGTCACTGCGGAGACCGGAGCCGGGGAAATCGGAGCCGGTGAAGGTCCCGAACCATCCGAACCCGAGGATTTCCCCTGGCATGACGCATCGCTCGCCATGCCGGAGCGGATGGAGCTCGCTAAGGAGGCGAAGCCCGAACGCAAGCTGATGGCGGCGATGGCGCAGCTCGATTGCGGCCAGTGCGGCTATCTCTGCCAGACCTACGCCGAGGCGGTGTGGTCGGGCACCGAGGCCGACATGGGCCGCTGCGTGCCGGGCGGCAAGGAAACCCAGCGCAAACTAAAGGAACTGGTGGCGGCGTTGGAGGGCGAACGCGGCACACCTGCCGCCGCGCCGGTTACCAAGTCCGGTGGCGCTCTTGGCTTCTCGCGCGACCGGCCCGCCCTTGCCACGCTGGTCGACGCCCATCCGCTGAATCGTCCCGGCTCCGAAAAGGACGTGCGCCACGTCGTGTTCGATCTGTCGACCACCGATGTGAGCTACGAGGCCGGCGACAGCCTGGGAGTCTTCGCGCGCAAGAACCCGCAGCTGGTCCAGGCCGTGCTCGATCGCGTCGGCGCCACGGGTGAGGAGGTTGTGGCCTATGACGGCGAGGCGCTGCCGCTCCGCCAGGTCCTGCTGAGCAAGGTCGACATCGCCCGCCCCAGCGACGAGTGCATGCTGTTTCTCGCGACCCGTGCCTTCGATGGCGAAGAGGCCCTGAAGCTGCAAGCGCTGGCCGAGGGCAAGGGTCCGTCGGAGCTGGCCGATGCCGACCTGCTCGATCTCCTGCATGCCTTCCCCTCGGTGATGCCGTCCCTGCCGGGCCTGTTGAAGTCGCTCGACCGCTTGCAGCCCCGGCTCTACTCGATCGCCTCCTCGTCGAAGGCCCACCCGCGCGAGGTCCATCTTACGGTGTCGGCGGTGCGCTGGGACAGCAACGACCGCACGCGCACCGGCATCGGCTCCTGCTATCTCGCCGACTTCGCCAAGCCGGGCGATGTCGTCCCGGTGTTCATCCAGAAGAGCCACGGCTTCGGCCCGCCCGCCGACGACAGCGCGCCCGCCATCATGGTCGGACCCGGTACCGGCATCGCGCCGTTCCGCGCCTTTCTCGAGGAGCGCGAGGCGCGTGGTGCCGCATCGGGAAAGAAGGGGGGCAGGAACTGGTTGTTCTTCGGCGAGCAGAAGCGCGCCACCGATTTCCTCTACGAGGACCAGATCATCGACTGGCAGCGCCGCGGCATCCTCAGCCGCCTCGACATCGCCTTCTCGCGTGATCAGGCCGAGAAGATCTACGTCCAGGACCGCATGCGCGAGAATGCGGCGGAGCTGTGGGCCTGGCTGGAAGAGGGCGCCCACTTCTATGTCTGCGGCGACGCCAAGCGCATGGCCAAGGACGTCGAAGACACGCTGCTGCGGATCGCGGCCCAGCACGGCGGCAAGAGTGCCGGCGAGGCCAAGGCTTGGCTCGACGGACTCGCCAAGGCCGGCCGCTATCAGCGCGATGTCTACTGAGATGGTCCGCACCACTTGCCCCTATTGCGGCGTCGGTTGCGGGATCGTGGCGACACCCGATGGTCGCGGTGGCGCCGGCATCGCGGGCGATATCGAGCATCCGGCCAATCGCGGGCGGCTTTGCTCCAAGGGCGCGGCGCTGGGTGAGACGCTGTCGCTGGAAGACCGGCTGCTTCATCCCGAGATCGATGGCCGCCGCGTCTCGTGGGAGACGGCGCTCGACACGGTGGCCGGCGGCTTCCGCGATGTCATCGCCGAGCACGGGCCCGACGCCGTGGCCTTCTACGTCTCGGGCCAGCTCCTTACCGAGGACTATTACGCCGCCAACAAGCTGATCAAAGGCTTCCTTGGAACGGCCAACATCGACACCAACTCCAGGCTCTGCATGGCCTCGTCGGTGGCGGGCCATAAGCGCGCCTTCGGCGCCGACACGGTGCCCGGCCTCTACGAGGATTTCGAGCTGGCCGACCTCGTCGTGCTGGTCGGCAGCAACCTCGCCTGGTGTCATCCCGTCCTGTTCCAGCGTCTGGAGGCCGCCAAGCGCGCGCGGCCTGGAATGAATGTCGTGGTGATCGATCCGCGCCGCACCGACACCTGCGAGATTGCCGACCTGCACCTGGCGCTTCGGCCGGGCAGCGATGTCGCCCTGTTCAACGGCTTGCTGGTCGAACTGCACCGCCGCGGCGTCACGGCAAAGAAGTACGTTGAGCAGCATACGGCGGGCCTCGAGGAGGCGCTGATGGCGGCGCGGGCCAGCGATCTAGAAGCCTGCGGATTGCCGGCGGCCGATGTCGCGACCTTCGTCGAGTGGTTCGCGCGCGCCGACAAGACGGTGACGCTCTATTCGCAGGGCGTGAACCAGTCGAGCGCCGGCGTCGACAAGGTGAATGCCATCATAAACTGCCATCTCCTGACCGGGCGCATCGGCCGGCCGGGCATGGGGCCGTTCTCGATCACCGGCCAACCCAATGCCATGGGCGGCCGCGAGGTTGGCGCGCTTTCCAACACGCTGGCCGCGCACATGGACTTCGCCCTCGAAGATGTCGATCGTGTCGGCCGCTTCTGGCAGAGCCCCGGAATGGCGAAGCGGCCCGGGCTGAAAGCGGTCGAACTGTTCGACGCGGTGAAGTCCGGTCGCATAAAGGCGATCTGGATCATGGCGACCAATCCGGTCGCCAGCCTGCCCGATGCTGGCGCCGTGCGCGCCGCGCTGCGGGCCTGCGAGCTGTCGGTCGTCTCCGAGGCGGTGCGTGCCACCGACACCGTCGATGCCTGCCGCATCCGCCTGCCGGCGCTGGCCTGGGCGGAGAAGAACGGCACCGTCACCAACTCCGAACGCGGCATCTCTCGGCAGCGGCCGTTCCTTCCCGTGCCCGGCCCGGCGCGGCAGGACTGGTGGATTGTGGCCGAGGTCGCGCGCCGCCTGGGTTTTGGCGAAGCCTTCGCCTGGAACAGCGTCGCCGATATTTTTCGCGAGCACGCGGCGCTCTCGGCCTTCGAGAATGATGGCCGCCGCGATTTCGACATCGGCGCTTACGCCGCCATCGACGATGCGGAGTACGATCGGCTCTCGCCTTTCGTCTGGCCCGCCCGCGTCGGTGCAGCGAACGGCGGACGCTTCTTCGCCGACGGCGGCTTCTATCACGGCGATCGCCGGGCACGCTTCATCGCGACGTCGCCGCGTGCGCCCATGCATGCGCCCAGCGCCGAGCGGCCGCTCAGTCTCAACACCGGCCGCGTCCGCGACCAGTGGCACACCATGACTCGGACGGGAAAGTCGGTGCGTCTCGCCGGCCATCGACCCGAGCCGTTGATCGAACTGCACCCCGACGATGGATTGGCGCGCGGCCTGGACGACGGCGACATCGCTGAAGTGACGAGCGCCTGGGGTCGCGCGGCGCTGCGCGTCCACCTTACTGACTCCTTACGGGTAGGTGACGCTTTCGCGCCGATGCACTGGACGGCGCAGGTCTCGCGCGCTGGGGCCATCAACGCTGCGGTCAATCCCGCCGTCGATCCGATCTCCGGCCAACCTGAGCTCAAGCACACGCCGGTCGAAATTCGACGTCTAGATATGCGCTGGCATGGCACGATTCTCGCTCGCCGACCGGTGATGCTGCCTGAGGTCACCTACTGGGCGCGCGCGAAGGGCGCCGGCTACTACGCCTACCTGCTGGCGGGCGAGCAGCCGCTCGCCGCCGCCCGTCAAGCGCTGTCGGCTGCGATGTGCGCGACCAATCCCGGGCCCTGGCTGAACGGCGAGCAGGGCGTGGGCGCGGTCATCAGCGACGGCCGGCTCGAGGCCGTGCTGGTGCTGGGCACCGCGCACGACGAGCGGGCGCGCGATCGCTTCGCGCCGTTCATGGCGATGGATCGTCTCTCGGTCGAGGACCGCAACGTGGCGCTGCATGGCGGCGAAGCGGCCGACCGAGGTGGCGAGATCTGTGCCTGCTTCGGCGTGTCGACGGCCGCGGTGACGGCCGCGATCGGCAAGGGCGCCACCTCGCTTGCGGCCTTGGGTGCCGTCACCCGTGCCGGCACCAACTGCGGTTCCTGCCGTCCCGAATTGCGGGCGTTGCTGCGTGCGCTGCGACAGAGCGAGGCGGCGTGATGCAAGCCTTCCCGCTCTTCATGTCGCTGCAGGGCCGCCGCGCGCTGGTGGTCGGCGGCACCGAGGCGGCGGCGCGCAAGGTCGAGCTGCTGCTGTCGGCCGGCGCGCAGGTGACGCTGATCGCCGACACCGTCGTGGGCGAGATCGCCCAGCTGATCGACGAGGGCCGCATCTCCTGGGCGGGCCGCGCCTTCGACGACGAAGATCTCGCCGGCGTGTCGCTGGTCGTCGTCGCAAGCGACGACGAGGCCTTGCAGGCGCGCGTATCGCTCGCCGCCCAGCAGCGCTGCCTGCCGGTGAACGTCGTCGACCGTCCGAAGCTCTCGAGCTTCATCATGCCCGCTATCGTCGACCGGGCGCCCATTACCATCGCCATCTCGACCGGCGGGGCGGCACCCGCGCTGGCGCGGCGCATCCGGGCCGAGATCGAGCGGGCGATGCCGGCGGCCATCGGCCGGCTCGCGCGCTTCGCCGAGGTCTTCCGTACCCAGGTCCGCCGCACGCTCGACCAGGCGCCGGTGCGCCGCCGCTTCTGGGACCGCGTGTTCGAGGGCCGCATCGGCGAGCTGGCGCTGGCCGGCGACGAGATCGGCGCCCGGCGCGAGCTGATCAGGCTGCTGGATGGTGCGCGCTCCGAGGCGCCGACGGTCGGCATGGTGCATCTGGTCGGTGCCGGCCCCGGCGATCCCGACCTGCTGACGATGAAGGCCCACCGGCTGCTGCAGCGCGCCGATGTCGTGGTCTACGACCGCCTGGTCTCGGCCGAGGTGCTGGCGATGGCGCGGCGCGACGCCGAGCGGCTCTACGTCGGCAAGCGCCGCGGCAACCATTCGATGTCCCAGGACGAGATCAACGCCCGCCTCGTGGCGCTGGCCCGTGCCGGCAAGAGCGTGGTGCGGCTGAAGGGCGGCGACCCCTTCGTGTTCGGCCGTGGCGGCGAGGAGATCGCAGCCCTTGCCCAGGCCGGCATCGCCGTCGAGGTCGTGCCGGGCGTGACCGCCGCACTCGGCTGTGCCGCCAGCGCCGGCATCCCGCTCACCCATCGCGACCATGCCCAGGCCTGTGTCTTCGTGACCGGCCATCGCAAGGCCGGCCCTCTCGGAGAGCAATACCTCGACCTCGACTGGCCGATGCTGGCCCGGCCGCGCCAGACCGTCGTCATCTATATGGGCGTCGAGGCCCTGCCCACGATCGCCACTCAGCTCGTGGCCCACGGCCTGCCGGCGTCGACCCCTGTCGCGCTGATCGAGAACGGCACGACCGATCGCGAGCGCCGGGTCGTCGGCACGCTGGCCACCATCGAGCGCCAAGCGATGCGTGCCCGGCTGGACGGCCCGACGCTTTGCGTGGTGGGTGAGGTCGTTGGCCTCGCGCTGACTGATTTCAGGGGTGCCCAAAATGGGGCCGAAAAGGCGAGTGAATTTAAGTTTGAGTCGAGAGTCGGTCTCTGATAGGACGGTCTGTGACATAAATACAACAATTCAGGGGCCGGAATGCGGTTATACGTGATGAGCGTGGCAGCCTTGCTGGCGATTGCCGGTACAGCTACCGCCCAGACCAACCCCGCCGGATCGGTGACACCCGAAGTCCTGCGCGGCACCTCCGCCGATACGGCGGCCAGCAAGAAGACTCCCGCCGGCGCCAAGGTCGCGGCGCCCGCCAAGTCCACCGCGGTTCAGAAGACCGCCACCACCCAGAAGACCGCGGCCGTGACGCCCGCCGCCAAGCGCAGCGCCGCCCAGCGCACCACCCCTGAGACCCTACGCGCCGCCCGCTACGGCGGCTTTGCGCCGGCCCAGCCGCCCGGCCCGCCGCCGCCGCTCGACACGGTGAGCCCGCGCAGCCTCAGCCTGGTCAACTTCAACACCCAGGAAGTGCTCACCGTCACCTACTGGTCGAACGGCGCCTACCACCGCGACGCGCTCAACAAGCTCAACCACTTCCTGCGCGACAGCCGCGACAGTGCCGAGACCGAGATGGACCCGCTGCTGTTCGACGTGCTGTGGCACACCACGCGCATCGTGGGCTACGGCGGCTCGATCGAGGTGCTGTCGGCCTACCGCTCGCCCACCAGCAATGCCTGGCTGGCCAGCGTCAGCCGCGGCGTGGCGCGCGACAGCCAGCACATGAACGGCAACGCCATGGACATCCGCTTCCCCGGCGTCGCGGTCTACCAGATCCGCCAGGCCGCCCGTTCGCTGCAGATGGGCGGCGTCGGCTTCTATCCGCGCTCCGGTTTCGTCCATCTCGACACCGGCTCCGTTCGGTATTGGTAAGCTTCGCTACTGGTAATGTAGCGTGAGCGGCATCGAGATCGTCGAAGGCGACATCACACGCCTCGACGTCGATGCCATCGTGAACGCCGCCAACGAAAGCCTGCTGGGCGGCGGCGGCGTCGACGGCGCCATCCACCGCGCCGCCGGGCCCGAACTCCTCGCCGAGTGCCGCACGCTCGGCGGCTGCCCGACCGGCCAAGCCAGGATCACCAAGGGCTATCGCCTCAAGGCGCGCCACGTCATTCATACCGTCGGCCCGATCTGGCGCGGCGGTGAAGCCGGCGAACCCAAGCTGCTCGCGGACTGCTACCGCAACTCGCTGGCGCTGGCCGTCGTCCATGGCCTCGGCAGCATCGCCTTTCCCGCCATCTCGACCGGCATCTACGGTTACCCGAAGGAACCCGCCGCCGAAATCGCCGTGCATGAAGCCCGCATGATCGGCATGCCCCAGCGCATCGTCTTCTGCTGCTTCGATGCCGCGACGGCGGAGCTTTACCGCGAGATCACTGCCCGTAGCGCTTAGCGTCCTGGAGATAGGCGAGCTCATCGGGCGTGCTCGCGCGGCCCAGCACCTCGTTGCGATGTGGGAAGCGGCCGAAGCGGGCGACGACGTCGCGGTGCTCCGCCGCCGATTGCAGATTCTCCTCGCCGCCGATCGTGTCGAACAGCGCGCAGGCCATGAGCTGGTCGGCCAGCACCTCGCTGTGGCCGAACGGCATGTAGAAGAAGAGCCTGTGGTTGGACGAGAAGGCCACCGGATAGAAGCGGGCGAGCGAAAGCCGCGCCGTCTCCAGCGCCTTGGCGTCGCCGCAGAAGGCGCGGTCGGTTTTGCGGAAGCAATTGCGCGGGAACTGGTCGCACAAAAGAATCAGCGCCAGCGCGCCCTCGGGCGACTCGCGCCAGGCATCGAGTTCGCCCGCCACCGCCTGCTCGATCCGGGCGCCGAAGCGCGCCACCGTCTCGGCGTCGAACTCCGGGGTGCTGCGCCACCAGATCTCGCGCGCCTTGGCGTGGTCGGGATGGCCCAGCGGCAGGAACCAGAAATCGAGGATGTCTCGGATGGTGGCGGTCATATGATGGTGTCATCCTGAACGAAGTGAAGGATCCTTCGCTGCGCTCAGGATGACAAGCAAGAGGAAACTCGCCGTGGGCAAGGTCAAAAACGTTCTGTTCATCATGTGCGACCAGCTGCGCGCCGATCACCTGTCGTGCGCCGGCCATCCGCATCTGCAGACGCCCGCCATCGACGCGCTGGCCAGGCGCGGCGTGCGCTTTCCGCGCGCCTATGTGCAGTCGGGCGTCTGCGGGCCCAGCCGCATGAGCTACTACACCGGCCGCTACATGTTCTCGCACGGCGCCACCTGGAACCGCGTGCCGCTTTCCTTGCGCGAAAAGACCATCGGCGATTACCTGACGCCCGCCGGCATAAAAGTGGCGCTGGCCGGCAAGACCCACGTCATGCCCGACCTCGAAGGCCTGGAGCGTTACGGCATCGAGGGTGGCTCGGCGCTCGACGCGCTGCTGCGCGCCGGCCGCTTCGAGGAGGTCGACCGCTACGACGGCCATCATCCGCCGGGCAAGGAGAGCGGCTACCCCGACTATCTCCGGCGCCACGGCTACAACAGCGACGATCCCTGGACCGACTACGTCATCGCAGCCGACGGCCCTGACGGGACCGCGCTCAGCGGCTGGCACATGCGCAACGTCCACCTGCCGGCGCGCGTGAAGGAGGAGCATTCCGAGACCGCCTACATGACGCGCGAGGCCATGCGCTTCATGGATGAACACGATGAACGACCGTGGTGTTTGCACCTGTCCTACGTGAAGCCGCACTGGCCCTACATGGCGCCCGCGCCCTATCACAACATGTACGGCCCCGCCGACATGCTGCCGCTCAATCGCGACGAACAGGAACGCGGCGCCAACGAACATCCCGTGCTGGCCGCCTACCGCGAGCACGAGGAATCGATTTCCTTCTCCCGTCCCGAGGCGCCCGGCATCGTGCGCCCGGCCTACATGGGCCTGATAAAGCAGCTCGACGACTGGCTGGGCCGCCTGTTCGCCCACATGGAAAAGAGCGGCCGCCTCGACGACACGCTGATCTTCTTCACCTCCGACCACGGCGATTTCCAGGGCGACCATTGGCTCGGCGAAAAGGAGATGTTTTACGAGGAGGCGCTGCGCGTGCCTTTCATCGTCGTCGATCCCGATCCGGAAGCCGACCTTACACGCGGTACCGTCGATGAAAGATTCGTCGAGGCGATCGACGTCGTGCCCACCATGCTCGAGGCGCTGGGCCTGCCGCCCAACGACCATCTCGTCGAAGGCCGCTCGCTGATCCCGCTCACGCGCAGGATCCATCTCGATACCTGGCGCGACGCGGTCTTCTCCGAACTCGACTATTCCTTCCGCCAGGCCCGGCTGATCCTGAAGCGCAAGCCGGGCGAATGCCGCGCCATCATGGTCCGCACCGACCGCTGGAAATACGTCTGGTGGCAGGACTTCCGCCCGATGCTGTTCGATCTCCAGAACGACCCCAGGGAACGGCGCGACCTTGGCGCGAGCGATAGCCACGCCGAGATCCGCCGCGAGATGGAGCAGCGCCTGGGCGACTGGCTGCGCCTGCGCAAGACCCGCGTCACGGTCGACGACGCCTACGTCGCCGCCCGCACCGCCACCCACAAGAAGGCCGGCGTGTTTTTCGGCCAGTGGTGAGGGGCCAGTGCGAGGGACTTTCCCGACGCCCCGATGTCGGGAAATTCGTGTCGGAAAATTCAAGGCGTTGATCGGCAAGCTTTTTCGCCGGCCGTTTTCCGACACCTGCGTGTCGAAGAATGCGCGCGGTGTCGGGAATCTTCTTCGCGCCACCTCCAACGTCAGACCCTGGCGAAGGCAGGCTTCTCGACGCCGATCATCGTGTCGTAAGCCTTGAGGATCGTCTCCTCCGGCGTGCTTGTGATGCCGCTGTCGTGGTAGATCGCCTTCAGCCACATCGCCATCTTCGTATGATAGCCGTTGATGAAGCGTTCCGTCATGACCTTGCGCAGCATCTCCTCGCCCTTGGCGACATAGGCCGAATCGGGTTGGCCACCCTCCACCAGATGACGGCAGGCCCACTGGCCGAACATCAGCTCTGCCCGCACGATGGCAGGCGCCGACGAGGCCTTGGTCGTCAGCCCTCCCTCATGGCAGAGAGCAAGACCGACGTCGTAGCGCCGCGCCGCCAGGTTGAGTGGAAGCGAGAGTTCGAGCCCTTCCCGCTTCAGCAGCTTCTGCCCATTGGGTTTGAAACGGTCGAACCTGTCCCACTGCCGCCAGTCCGCCTCGCTTGCACGGGCGAACTCTGCCACTGCAGGATCGCCGTCGATCAGCCACTTGCTCAGGCCCAGCGTCTGCCACCATTGGTACACGCGGAAGCATTCGTCCGAATTCTTGCCTTCGGCCGGGTAAGGCTGCGCTTCCGACCAAGCCACCATCGTCCTCGCCGTCGGCAGAACCCGATCGCGCAGACCCAAAAGATAAGCCTCTATTAAATCACCCAGCCTGGACTCCATGTAGCCAGCTCGATTGAATGGGCCGGTCTTCTCCGGCTCGAACTTCATTACGCGCGGCAAATGGAAGTCGAGGTAGAATTTTTGGTCACGTTCAGGATCAAAGTCTCTCGACATCATGGCCTCCGTTCCGGGTTGACGACGGTGCGCTCGCCGCCCACGATTCTTTCAACCACACCGTTGCGCGCACTGCCAGTGCCGACCGTGACGATTGTCACGTTCCGGCCTTCCGTATTTTCCAGGGCCTTGGTGCCGGCCTCGGGCGACAGACGCCCGCTCGTCACCGCCGTTTCGACAACACGTCTTGCGTGTTTCAGAGCATCCTCCAATGACTTCTGTGACTGATGTGCCCGCTGACCAGGAGCGATCGACGTATCCGCACCGCGCCACTTGGAATCCCAGATGTGAACCTCGCCGTTGAGGTCGACCGAGATCACGTCCGGTCCCCGCTCGCCCGCCTTGCGGCCGAACTCGATGACCGTGTGGTCCGGGAAGTGACGGGCGATGTCGTTCGCCAGCCCGTACTCACCGCGCAGGCCCTTGCGATGGCTCTCGTTGTCCGGCTGGTAGTCCCGCCCCGCCGCCGGTTCGCCGACCCGCGGATCGAGCTTGACGCCGGCTGCCGTATCGATGCCGTCGGCGCCGGTGTACTGGTCCCGATCGGTCACATTATCTCTCCTGCTCAGCCAGTGGGCCAGGAGCGGGAATGCGTATTTCAAAGCGTCCGGGAACTGAGGGGGCGGTGGCGCACCCGGATCGGTCTCCCGAACGACGAGACCCGGCGGGCCGTTGTCGTCTCTTTTCGGAGCCTCGCCGGGCGGGCGGGCCATTTCGCTGCTGCCGGGGCGATCGACGGTATCGCCGACCGCTTTGCCGAGGGTCAGCGCGCCGATGGCGGCGGCGGTCAGCTCCAGCAGGTACGGAATCGCCACCACCGGCGCGCCCACAGTCTGCGCCGTCGCCACCGGTCCCTCGCGATCCCAGACTTCCGTCTGTGACGGCCCGGCCATCGGCTCGACGGTGCGCGTCACCCGCTCGCCGTCGAAGGTGGTGGTGACGGTACCCTGCGCTTCGCCCTCGAGATCGCGCACCGTGTCGACCTGCGACCAGTGCGTCTCGTCGGGATAGGACCATCGGCTTTCCACGCGATGGCCGTCGGCGAAGACGGTGACGGTCGAGGCGAGGCGGTCCTGTTCGTCGTAGGCTTCCGTCACGTCGGCCGGACCACGCCCGGTCTCGACTCCGCGTCGCGTGACCAGCCTGGTGCCGTCGTCGAACCGCGTGATCTCGGGCGTGGCCGACGCTGCCTGGGGCGGCGCTTCCGGGTCGATGGACGCTGAGTCGACCGAAGACGGCTCGACGGTTTCGACCGTGCGCCGGACAATCGCATCGAGATCGGCGCCGAGCGGCGGGGGACCTTCGATGACCTCGAAGCTGTCCAGACTGTCGCGTGCCCGCGCGCGGGCCTCGCGGGCGGTGGGGCTGTCGAGATTGATCTCCCTGGCCTGGAGTGCATGGTCGAGGCCGATCAATGTGTGTGACCAGCGCATCTGCGCCGGCTCGGTCCGACCCTCGGCCTCCGCCTGCTGGATCGCGGCCAGGCGGCCAAAATCCCGGTCATCGAGTTGCAGCCGGTGGCGGTCGAGGTCGATACCGGCGAAAGCCCATGCCTCATACGCCGCCTGCCGGTCGAGCCGGTCGTGGAGCTCGGGATCGGTCTCAACCCGGCCCGAGGCGGCGGCACGCTCCAGTCCCTTCCACTGATCCGGCGCCAGCCAGTCGCGCACCTCGAAGGGCAGCATCGCCAGCGGGACTTCAGGATTCCCGTTCAGCCAGTCCAGTGCAGCCACACCGGCCTCGGCCTGCTGCTTGTTCCACTGCCGTTCGGCACGGCGCTGGGCGAAGGCGGCAACCTGGCCGATGCGGGCGCGCACCTCGTCGCTCGCATCGGCGGGCGTGAGTTCAGCGGCACGTTCCGCGAAGACCTCGGCGCCCGGCGGTCCCGCCGGTTCGATCGGGATACCTTCCATATCGCGTTCGACGTCGCGGTAGACGACGGCCTCGCGAGCCCTCACGAAGCGGCGGTCGATTGCGGCCTGA
>CAMDOT010000020.1 GCA_945903635.1 Rhizobium sp. Q54
CGGCGGTGAGGTCGACGCCGTAGACGGTGACGATGAAGCCGGCCTGCCAGTCCCAGTAGTTGTTGTTGGGAATGCCGTAGTTGGTGAAGCGCTCGACATACTGGTTGCCGAGCGTGCCGAAGGCCTTGAACGAGACGTTCTCGTTGACCCTGATGAAGGGCAGCGGCACGGCGATCTGGCCCCACTTGTACCAGGCGATGCCGGAGTTGGCGAAGAAGTTGGGGCTGTAGCGGACGGCGCCGGTGATGGCGACGGGACCGAAGTCGTAGCCGGCGACGAAGCTGAATTCGTTGAGGCCGAACATCAGGCTGTCGGGCGCACCGGGGTAGTTGTAGCGGGTGTAGCCGAGGTCGAAGCTGAGCTTGTCGGACAGGGTCTTGAGCCTGAAGCCGGCATTGATGTCGATTTCGGCGGCGGTGCCGGTGTTGGGGAAGTTCACGTTGCTGCCCCAGGCGCCGGCATAGGCGGTGAGCGGAAGCTGCTCGCTGAAGGTCGGGGTCTCGTAGGCCGCCGAGGCTTGGAAGGCGAACTGGCGCTGGGTCTGCGAGATGCCGCGATAGGAGTAGTCGTTCAACGCCGCGATGGTGGCGGTGAAGGTGCCGCCGAACGGCGCCTTCCAGGTTTCCTTCTCCGGCGGCGGGGCCGGCGCCGTCTCTGGAGTGGAGGTTGAAAGCGGTGCCTGTGCCTGAAGCTCCGTATTCTGAGCGTTTGCTGCACTGAATGCACAAATTGTGAACATCCCTACGACCGAAGCGGCAACATTTTTAAGCAACACAACAACCCCCGATGGTTATTTCATTGGTTCCAAAACCCCACCCGCAAGAGACATGCCAAACTGGAAAGGCGCTCCGGGAACGGTTGGCACGGGCCTTGCTGCACCTTTTTTGAACTTTGGGGGCGGCAGTTTCGCCCAGTGGAGGACAGCCGAAATGAAAATGATCATGGCAATCTTTAAGCCGTTCAAACTGGACGAAGTCCGGGATGCGCTGACATCGCTCGGCATCCAGGGATTGACGGTGAGCGAGGTCAAGGGATTCGGTCGCCAGAAGGGACAGACCGAGATCTACCGCGGCGCGGAGTACGCCGTGAGCTTTCTGCCGAAGGTCAAGATCGAGGTCGTGATCGACGACGCCATGGTCGAACGCGCGGTCGAGACCATCCGCAAGGCAGCCGGCACCGGCAAGATCGGTGACGGCAAGATCTTCGTCCTGTCCGTCGAGCAGGCAATCCGCATCCGGACCGGCGAGTCCGGCGCGGAAGCTCTGTGATCCTGCACACAATCAACAACTCAAGACCCGAGGGAAGACCGATGAGAGTCAAGTTCAACACAGTGACAGCCGGCCTGGGGGCGGCTGCCACGCTGCTCCTGCCGGCGCTCGCGCTGGCTCAAGCCGCCGCGACGGCCGCTCCGGCAGCAGCGCCCAAGCTCGACACCGGCGACACCGCCTGGATGCTGACCTCGACGGCGCTCGTCCTGATGATGACCATTCCCGGTCTGGCGCTGTTCTACGGCGGCATGGTGCGCAAGAAGAACCTGCTCGCCACGGTCATGCAGAGCTTCGCCATCACCTGCATGATCTCCGTGCTCTGGCTGATCGTGGGCTACAGCCTCGCCTTCACGTCGGGCAGCACCATCGTCGGTGGATTGAGCCGGATCTTCCTGAGAGGGCTGACGCTCGACAGCATCCATGATCTCGCCAAGACCATCCCGGAATCGGTGTTCATCTGCTTCCAGCTCACCTTCGCCATCATCACGCCGGCGCTGATCGCCGGTGCCTTCGCCGAACGCATGAAGTTCTCGGCGATGATGTGGTTCATGGCGCTGTGGTCGCTGATCGTCTACGCGCCGGTCGCCCATTGGGTGTGGGGCGGCGGCTTCCTCGGCGACTGGGGCGTCCTCGACTACGCCGGCGGCACCGTCGTGCACATCAACGCCGGCGTCGCCGGTCTGGTGTGCGCGCTCGTCATCGGCAAGCGCAAGGGTTTCGGCACCGAGAACATGGCGCCGCATAACCTGGTCTACTCGGTGATCGGCGCCTCGCTGCTGTGGGTCGGCTGGTTCGGCTTCAATGCCGGCTCGGCGGTCGGTGCCAGCGGCAACGCCGGCATGGCGATGGCGGTCACGCAGTTCGCCGCAGCGGCGGCGGCGCTCGCCTGGATGTTCGCGGAGTGGGTGACGCGCGGCAAGCCGTCGGTCCTCGGCATCATCTCGGGTGCAGTGGCTGGCCTCGTTGCCATCACTCCGGCCTCGGGCTTCGTCAATCCCATGGGCTCGCTGGTCATTGGCATCGTCGCCGGACTGGTCTGCTTCTGGGGTGCCACGGGCCTCAAGAAGGCGATGGGCTACGACGACTCACTCGATGCCTTCGGCGTCCACGGCATCGGCGGCTTCGTCGGCGCGATCCTGACCGGTGTTTTCGCCGTCGAGGTGATCGGCGGCGAGGGCAAGAAGGGCCTGATCGACGGCAACGCCGGCCAGGTCCTGACCCAGCTCTGGGGCACGCTGGTCGTCATCGCCTGGTGCGCCATTGGTACCTTCATCATCCTCAAGGTCGTCGATGCCCTGATCGGCCTGCGCGTGACCAACGAAGAGGAAGTCGAAGGTCTCGACATCAACCTCCACGGCGAGACGGTCCACTAAGCCTCTCCGTCAATCATCGGGAACCCGCTCCTCCCTGGTTCCCCCTCCGCCGCCACTTCCGTGTCGTGGCGGGACCTTCAGGCCCGGCGATCCATTCGCCGGGCCTTTCTTTGTGTGAATTTGACGCCGCCGATGCGAGACGCCACTCTATGCGCACAAGCCGAAAAGGCAGGAGGTAAGCGCATGAAACTCGTGTCCGCCATCATCAAGCCGTTCAAGCTCGACGAGGTCCGTGACGCTCTGACCGGCGTCGGCGTCTCGGGACTGACCGTGAGCGAGGTGAAGGGCTTTGGCCGGCAGAAGGGCCAGACGGAGATTTACCGCGGTGCCGAATACCTCGTGAGTTTCCTGCCCAAGGTCAAAGTCGAGATCGTGGTCGACGATGCCCAGGTCGAGCGGGCCATCGAGGCCATTCAGAAGGCCGCGCACACCGGCAAGATCGGTGACGGCAAGATTTTCGTCACCGCCGTCGAGCAGGCGCTGCGTATCCGCACGGGTGAATCGGGGTCCAACGCGCTCTAGGTTTCAAGCAAGACACTCGCAAATAACAAGATACTCGCAAATAAGAAGACGACACGGGGGAAACGATGCTGAAGGTGATCGCGCGCACGGGCGCGCTGGCGATGCTTGTCATGTCGGCAGGCACGACGGTATGGGCCGCGGACAAGCCTCAGATCGATACCGGCGACACCGCCTGGCTGCTGGTGGCCACGGCGCTGGTCCTGATGATGAATATCCCGGGTCTGTCGCTGTTTTACGCCGGCATGGTGCGCAAGAAGAATGTCCTGGCGACAGCCGTGCAGGCCTTTGCCGTCGCGGCGCTGGTGACGGTTCTGTGGTTCATGGTCGGCTATTCGCTGGCCTTCACCGATGGCGGTGCCCTGAATGGTGCCATCGGATCGCTGTCGCGGGCCTTCGGCGCGGGCCTCCAGGGCAGTGTCCATGAGCTCGCCAAGACAGTGCCGGAGAACGTCTTCCTGATGTATCAGGCGACCTTCGCCGTCATCACGCCAGCGATCATCGCCGGCGCCTTCGCCGAGCGCATGAAGTTCTCGGCCATGTTGTGGTTCATGGCGCTGTGGCTGCTGTTCGTCTATGTCCCGGTGGCGCACTGGGTGTGGGGCGGCGGCTTCCTCGGGACCGCGGGCGTTCTTGATTTTGCCGGCGGCCTGGTTGTCCATCTCAATGCCGGCATCGCCGGCCTCGTCTGCTGCATCGTCATCGGCAAGCGCCACGGCTATGGCACTGAATACATGGCGCCGCACAACCTGGTCCTCACCCTGGTCGGCACGTCGCTGCTGTGGGTCGGCTGGTTCGGCTTCAATGCCGGCTCGGCCCTGTCGTCGGGCGAACTGGCGGGCAGCGCCATGCTGAACACCCACATCTCGGCCGCTGTTGCGGCACTGGTCTGGATGTCGATCGAATGGGCAAGCCGGGGCAAGCCCTCCGTCCTCGGCATCCTGTCGGGCGCGGTGGCCGGTCTCGGCACGATCACGCCCGCCGCCGGTTACGTCGAACCTTGGGCCGCCATGCTGATCGGGGTCGCGGCTGGTGCCATCTGTTATTGGGCGTCCGTGGTCCTGAAGACGCGGCTCGGCTACGACGATTCGCTCGACGTCTTTGGCGTCCACGGTGTCGGCGGCATCGTGGGTTCGATCCTGGTCGGCGTATTTGCCACCCGGGCCATCAACGACGTCGCCAAGGGCCAGCCGGTTGGTCTGGTCGACGGCAACGCCGGCCAGATCCTGACCCAGCTCTACGGCGTGGTGGTGGTCAGCGCGTTTTGCGCGGTGGCGACCTGGGTGATCCTGAAGATCGTCGACGCGATGGTCGGACTCCGGGTCACGCGCGACGAAGAGGTCGAAGGCCTCGACACCGCCTTGCATGGCGAGCGGGTGCAGTAGACCCCCCTAGTGTTAGTGGCTCGGATGAAGGCAGGCCCCAAGCCCTTCTTCCGTCTGAGGAAAGTGACCTATTCCATTGTTGTTATTGGCTAATTTGTCTCATACAATAAGCCGATAGCAAGTCTGCTCGAACCCCTTCGGGCGGGTGTTGCCGCTTTGCTTCGGCCTGATATGGCCCAGTGGATGGCTCTGTATGTTCAACCCGCGCCTGACGGAAACGCTGACTGACTTTCCGTTCGCACGGCTGAACGCGTTGTTGGCCCCCCTCGCGCCACCCGCCCACCTGCCGATGATCAACATGTCGGTCGGCGAGCCGCAGGGAGCGATGCCCGCCTTCGCCCGCCAGATCGTGATCGACGAGGTCGACGGCTGGAACAAATACCCGCCCAACCAGGGCCTGCCTGATCTCAACGCTGCGATCTGCGAGTGGCTGACGCGGCGCTACAAGCTGCCCAAGGGCCTGCTCGATCCCGACCAGCATGTCCATCCGACGGCCGGCAGCAAGGAAGGCGTCTACGTCATCGCCACCGTCGCCACGCCGCAGGAAAAGGGCGGCGGCAAGCCGGTCGTGGCACTGCCCAATCCCTTCTACCAGGCCTATCTCGGCGGCGCGGTCCTCTCCGGCGGCGAACCGCTGCTGGTCAACGCCAATGCCGAGAACGGTTTCCTGCCGGAATTCGACAAGATCGACGAAGCGACGTGGAAGCGCATGTCGGTCGTCTATCTCTGTTCGCCGGCCAATCCGCAGGGCGCCATCGCGAGCATGGACTACCTGCAGAATCTCCTTCGGCTCTGCCGCAAGCACGACGCCGTGCTCGCCCTCGACGAATGCTATGCCGAGATCTACACCGGCCAGGCGCCGGTCGGTGGCCTCGCGGCGGCGCTGGCAATGGACGAAACGGGCGGTAAGGATCCGTTCTGCAACCTCGCGGTCTTCCATTCGCTCTCCAAGCGCTCCAATGCCGCCGGTCTGCGCTCGGGCTTCATGGCGGGCGATCCCAAACTGGTGGCGATGATGCTGCGCTGGCGCACCTACGGCGGACCGCAGATCCCGTTTGCCGTCCAGAAGGCGTCGGCGGCGCTATGGCGCGAAGAGACCCATCCCGTCGAGACGCGGGAGTGGTACCGCAAGAATTTCCGGGTGGCCGAGCAGATCCTGCACAACCGCTTCGGCTACTACACGCCGGGCGGCGGCTTCTTCCTGTGGCTCGACGTCGGTGACGGCGAGGAGGCCACGCGCAGGCTTTGGGCCGAGGCGCACCTCAAGGTGTTGCCGGGCAGCTTTGCCTGCCGCGAGACGGGCGGCATCAATACCGCCCAGCGCTACATCCGCGTGGCGCTGGTGCATGACGAGAAGACCACGCGCGAGGGGCTGACCCGCCTCGCCGCGGTGCTGTAGGGAGCGCAAAAGCGCGATGGCCATGATCGGCGCCACTTCCGCGATGCCCCGCAAGACGGCGATCCTGCCGGAGGGCGGGCGCGACTTCCTGCGCCGCCGCATGATGGAGCTGGTGGGCGCCGGCGTCGCCGCGGCGGGCGTTGCGTTGCTGCTGGCCCTGTTCACCTACAGTCCGGGCGATCCTTCGCTCAATCACGCCACGGGTCGCGCCCCGCACAATCTCGTGGGTATTTCCGGCGCCTACATCTCCGACGTCCTGCTCCAGACCTTCGGGCTCGCCATCATTCTTGTGCCGGTGGCGCTGATCACCTGGGGCGTCCGGATGCTGCGCACCCACCACCTCGGTTTCTTCGGACTGCGGTTGTCGTTGCTGCTGCTGGCGCTGCTGATGATGAGCGTGGCGTGCGTTGGCCTGGGCGACGTCGGCAGTGCCGCGACACACGCCGGGCCCGGCGGACTGGTGGGCCTGGCCCTCGTCGGCCGCTTCCGCGAGATGGTCCTCACCCATTCGAGCGGCGGCAGTCTTGCCCTGATCGAGCCCGTCTGCGCGGCGCTGGCGTTCATTGCGATGGCGCCGGCACTCGGCATGAACCGGACCGACCTGCCGTTGATCTTCCGCATCCTGCGCGCGCCTTTCCTCTGGAGCATGTGGCTGGTCCGGGCCGGCGTCGCCCTGTGGCGCGGCAAGCCGCAGACGCTCGACGAGGATGCCGATCTTCCGGCGCCGTCGCTGGGCTATGCCGAGATCCCCGGCGAAATCGACGCCAGCCAGTACGATCCGAGCCACTTCGAGCCGCGTATCGAGCAGATTCCCGACGAAGGCACGCCGATGCCGCCGCGTGACTCCCTGCTGGTCGATGCACCCTATGCGCCGATCGAGCGTCAGGCGCCGGCGATTCCCGACTCGCCAGTGCCGCTCGACCCGCATGCGCCGGGCATCTCAGAGGGAGCGGCCGACTCGGTGCGGGAGCGGACGTTGTTCGACCGCCTGGCTGGTCTCCGGATCGAGCCGTTCCTCGCCCGTCGCAACGTCCAGGCCACAGCGCGGGACGATGACGAGCCGCCGATGGGCGCGCGACGGGAAGCCGTCGATGAAGCGGTCGATGTCGCGCCGCCGTTGTCGCCGGAGTTTCCGGTCGGGGAGCCCGCGATCGAGCCGATCGATGACGACAATCCTTTCACGCCCGACGCGCTGCCGGTTGAGCAGGTGGCGGCCGTTGCCGCAACGCCCGGCGTAAAGATTATTCCCCGCAAGGCCGGCGGGCTCACCCAGGGCAAGCGCGCCGCCAAGGCCGGCCAACGCGAACTCGATCTTGCGGCCGGCGAATACAAGCTGCCGCCACTCGACATCCTGTCGCTGCCCTCGCGCGTCAACGCCCAGCCCAAGATCGACGAAGAGGCGCTGGAGCAGAACGCCCGTCTGCTCGAGACCGTGCTCGACGATTTCGGCGTCAAGGGGCAGATCGTGAAGGTGCGGCCGGGTCCGGTCGTGACGCTCTACGAGCTCGAGCCCGCGCCGGGCACCAAGTCGAGCCGCGTCATTGGCCTCGCCGACGACATCGCCCGCTCGATGAGCGCCGTCTCCGCACGCGTCGCCACCGTGCCGGGCCGCAACGTCATCGGCATCGAGCTGCCCAACGCCAAGCGCGAGACGGTGTTCCTGCGCGAGCTGCTGTCGACGCGCCACTATGAGGATACCCGCCTCGGCCTGCCGCTGGCGCTGGGCAAGGATATTGGCGGCGATCCGGTGATCGCCGACCTCGCCCGCATGCCGCATCTGCTGATCGGCGGCACCACCGGCTCGGGCAAGTCGGTGGCCGTCAACACCATGATCCTGTCGCTGCTCTACCGACTGACGCCGGATCAGTGCCGCTTCATCATGATCGATCCCAAGATGCTGGAACTCAGTGTCTACCAGGACATTCCGCATCTGCTGACGCCCGTCGTCACCGAGCCGCGCAAGGCCATCGTCGCCCTGAAGTGGGTGGTGCGCGAGATGGAAGACCGCTATCGCGCCATGAGCGCGGTCGGCGTCCGCAACATCGCGGGCTACAACGAGAAGCTGATCGAAACGGCGCGCAAGGGCACCTCGCTCACCCGCAAGATCCAGACCGGCATCGATCCCGAGACGCGCAAGCCCACCTTCGAAGACGAGGAGATGGACCTCACGCCGCTGCCGTTCATCGTCGTCATCATCGACGAGATGGCCGACCTGATGCTGGTCGCCGGCAAGGAGATCGAGGCGACCGTGCAGCGTCTCGCGCAGATGGCGCGCGCCGCCGGCATCCATGTCGTGATGGCCACGCAGCGGCCGTCGGTCGATGTCATCACCGGCACCATCAAGGCCAACTTCCCGACCCGTATCTCCTTCCAGGTGACGTCCAAGATCGACAGCCGCACCATCCTGGGCGAGCAGGGCGGCGAGCAGCTGCTGGGCCAGGGCGACATGCTGTACATGGCCGGCGGCGGCAAGATCGCGCGCGTGCACGGGCCGTTCGTGTCGGATGGCGAGGTCGAGGAGGTGGTGCGCCATCTGCGCGCCCAGGGCGCGCCGGCCTACATCGAATCGGTCACCGACGATCCCGACGCCGAGGGCCAGGGAACGGGGTTGCCGGGCGACGGCGAGGAGGTCGAGAGCGACCAGCTCTACGATCAGGCGATCGCGCTCGTGGCGCGCGAGCGCAAGTGCAGCACAAGCTTCATCCAGCGTTACCTGCAGATCGGCTACAACCGCGCCGCCCGCATCGTCGAGCGCATGGAGCGCGAGGGGGTCGTCAGTTCCGCCAACCACGTCGGCAAACGCGAGGTTCTGGCGCGCGACATCGATGATCGCGAACGCTGACGGCGCGGGTACCTTTCATCCATCCCGGCCGAGATGGACGGCCTGATGCAAATACCAAGGACAGCCTGAGACCGCCGTTGCGGGCAGGCCGGAATCCATTACTTTCTGGCGGGACCGCGGGAGATCGCCGCAGGACTGGGGACGATGACCGACCATATTGAGCCGGCAAACCTGCCAACAGCGGAAGCGCATCGCCGGCGCCGCATTCCCCTGATCTGGATCATTCCGGTTCTCACCGGCCTGATCGCCGCCTGGCTGGCCTGGGATACGTTTTCCCAGCGCGGCCCGACCATCACCATCGCTTTCGATTCCGCGGCCGGGCTGACGGCCGGCCAATCCCAACTCAAGTACCGCAATGTTGTGATGGGAACGGTGAAGACCATCGCCATCGCGCCGGACCTCTCAAACGTGATCGTGACGGTCGAGACGGTGCGCGAGGCCGAGGCCCTGCTGACCGACCAGACGATCTTCTGGGTGGTCAAGCCTCAGCTCTTCGCCGGCAACGTCACCGGCCTCGATACGCTACTGTCCGGCTCCTACATCGGCATGCGGCCGACGAAAGATAAGAGCAAGCCGGAACGCAATTTCGTCGGCCAGCGGGATCCGCCCGTCCTTCAGGCTTCGGCCAAGGGCAAGACGTTCATGCTCGAGAGCAAACGGTTGGGTTCGATCAGCCTGGGCTCGCCGGTCTACTTCCGCGACCTCGAAGTCGGCACCGTCCTCGGCTGGGATGTCGGCGACCTTGCCAGCAATGTCACCATCCATACTTTCGTGCGCGAGCCCTACGACAAGTACGTGCATGAGGACACGCTGTTCTGGAACGCCTCGGGCATTTCGATCAAGCTTACGTCGGGTGGCGTCGACGTGCAGTTCGAGTCCCTTCGGGCCGTGTTGTTGGGCGGTATCGCTTTCGATACGTCGACGTATCCCAAGTCTCCCGTCGCAGCCCAGCATCTCCATTTCCCGCTCTATGCCAGCCAGGAAGTGGCGAAATCGTCGGGGTTCGGCCGCCAGCTACAACTCGTGTCGAATTTTTCCGGATCCGTCGCCGGTCTCTCCGTCGGCGCCGACGTGACGCTCTACGGTCTCAAGGTCGGCGAAGTCACCGACGTGGCGCTCGTCTATGATCCGAAAGGAGACCGGATCGTGGCGCCGGTGCATTACCGGATCGAGGCGGATCGCATCACGGGCATTTCCGCCGCGCAAGGCCTGCCCCCCGGCACGCTTGCCGCCGAGATGGTCAAGCGTGGGTTGCGCGCCACTCTGCAGGCGCCGAGCCTGATCACCGGGCAGAAGATCGTGGCGCTCGAGATGATACCGGATGCTCCGCCGGCCGAACTCGAAATACAAGGCAACCTCTTCGTCGTGCCGTCGTCCGAGGTTGGCGGTTTCGACAGCATCACACGATCGGCCAACGAACTCCTGTCCAAGATCAATCGCATCGACTTCGACCAGATCGGCCGGACCTTGTCGGCATCGCTCAAGGGCCTGGACGACATCGTCAACGGACCGCAACTGAAGAAGACGCTGGCGGCTCTCGAGGGCACGATGGTCGAAGCCCAGGATGTCATGCGCAAGTTCGACCAGGGGGCCACGCCGGCGCTCAAGCGGCTGCCCGACATCGCGGTGCAGCTCCAGGATTCGCTCACCAAGGCAAACCGCCTGATCGGCTCGCTCGACAAGGGCTATGGCGACCAGTCGAAGTTTCTCCGCGATATCGATCGCCTGATGCCGCAACTCACCGAGACGGCGCGCTCCATCCGTGCCTTGAGCGATCTCCTGGCTCGGCATCCCGAGGCCCTGATCAAGGGCCGCACAAACACCGGCAAGGAATGACCGACATGATGCTGGGCCGCCGCCGCCTGTCTGCTCTCGCAGTGCCGGCCCTCGTGGGCGCCTGCGGCGCCTCGCCCGATCCGGTTCTCTACACCATCGCCATCCGGCCTGGGCCAACCTTCCCGGGCGGCCCGCGGGTGGTGCAGGTGCGCGATATCGGCCTTGCCAGCTATCTCGACCGCAAGGAGATCGTGCGCTCCTCCGAGGACTACAAGCTCGGCGTCATGGCCAACAACTGGTGGGGCGAGTCCCTGGGATCGCTGCTCGGCCGCGTCCTCGTCGTCGAGCTGTCGCAGCGCCTTCCCAACAGCAAGGTCTACAGCGAAAGCGGCGCCATCAACGCCGATCCCAACGCCGTGCTCGGCATCAACATCCAGCGTCTCGACACCGACAAGGCCGGCATGCTCATTCTGCTGGCTCAGGCAGCCGTGGAGTTCAACCGGCCCCGGCGCTCGGCGTCGCGTAACTTTGCCATTTCCCGTCAGCCACCGACGCCTGATGTGACGGGTCAGGTGGCGGCGATCAGCGACGCCGTGGGCGAACTCGCCGACGGGGTCGCTGCCTTGTTGCAGCCGTAGATGCTGCGTGCCGCCTCCCAGCCGCCCGCGGCCGAGGTGCCGGTGACGGCGCCGGAGCTTCGCGAGTGCCCGGGCTGCGGCCTGTTCCAGATCGTGCCGGCGCTCGGCCCCGACATGCGTTCGGATTGCGCGAGGTGCGGCACCGTCCTGCGGCTCACCCGGGCGGATCCGTTCGATCGTAGCCTCGCCCTCAACATCGCGGCGTTGGTGCTGTTCGTCATTCTATGGCTGGCCATGCTGATGAAGGTGTCGACGGCCGGCATCGTGCATTCGACGACGCTGGCGTCGGGTCCGATCGAACTGGTCGCGCGCGGCCTGTGGCCGCTGGCCGGCGCCGTCGCGCTTACGACAGTCGCGGCACCGCTGATCAGGCTCGTGGGTATCATCTATGTGCTGGTCGGCCTCAAGTTGCCCACTCCGCCGCCGAACCTGCGCGGCGTCTTCCGCGTCGTCCGCTACATGAAGACCTGGGCGATGCTCGAAGTCCTGCTGCTGGGCGTGTTCGTGGCCTACACCAAGCTCGGCGACCTGGTGAACATCGAAATCGGCCCTGCCGTCTACGCCCTCGGCCTCTACTCGATCGTGATCGTCTGGGCGGAGACCGCGCTCGATCCCCATGCCGTCTGGGAAGGCATCGAGCGGAGCGGCCAGACCCATGCGCCGATGCCGTCACTGGCCGCTACACCGGCGCGCCTCGACTTTCGTCCCGAGGCGGTGGGATGCGAGAGCTGCGGTCTGGTCTCGGTGCCAGAGCACGGGGACGGCCACGACGCCCGGTGTCCGCGCTGCGGTGCGCCGTTGCATGCCCGCAAGCCCTACAGCCTGCAGCGAACCTGGGCGCTCGTGATCGCCGCTGCGGTCCTCTACGTCCCGGCCAACATCTATCCCGTGCTCACCGTCATGCAGGGCGGCGCCGGGCAGCCCAGCACCATCCTGGGTGGCGTCGAGGAGCTGTTGGCCTCGAAGATGTATCCCCTGGCGCTGCTCGTCTTCTTCGCCAGCATCCTGGTGCCGATGTTCAAGTTGATCGGGCTCGCGGTCATGCTGGGCGCCACCATGATGGTGACGACCGAGCGCGGTGCCTCGATTCTCCTGCGCCAGCGCACGACGCTCTATTACATCGTTGCCTGGGTCGGGCGTTGGTCGATGGTCGACATCTTCATGGAATCGCTCCTGGGCGCGCTGGTCCAGTTCGGCCGCGTGGTGACCATCGAGCCCGGCTCGGGGGCGCTCGCCTTCTGCGCCGTGGTCTTTGTCACCATCGTTGCCGCCGAAGCCTTCGATCCGCGTCTGATGTGGGATGCCGCCGCCCGCAATGCGCATCGTCCTCTTGCGTTGCGGCAAGCATTTCGCGGCCGGATTGCTGCAGCGCGGTAGGTCTTCTTCGGAACGCTTCTTGCTTTATGGCGAGAGCGATCCTGAATGGGAGGACAACCGACGATGGCCAAGGAAATTCTTTGCGGCTTCGGCGTCGATGTCGATGCCGTCGCGGGCTGGCTCGGCAGCTATGGCGGCGAGGATTCGCCCGACGACATTTCGCGCGGCCTGTTCGCTGGCGAAGTTGGCAGCCCGCGCCTCCTGAAGCTGTTCGAGCGGTTGGGAATCAAGACCACCTGGTTCATTCCCGGCCACTCGATCGAGACCTTCCCGAAGGAGATGAAGGCGGTCGCCAAGGCCGGTCACGAGATCGGCATCCATGGCTATTCTCACGAGAATCCCATCGCCATGACGCGCGAGCAGGAGACGGAGATTCTCGACAAGTGCATCGCTCTCGTCACCAAGCTGGCGGGCAAGCGGCCGACGGGCTACGTGGCGCCGTGGTGGGAGTTCTCGCCCGTCACCAACGAACTGCTGCTCGAGCGCGGCATCAAGTACGACCATTCGTTGATGCACCACGACCATCAGCCCTACTACGTGCGGGTGGGCGACAGTTGGACCAAGATCGATTACGGCAAGAAGCCGTCCGCGTGGATGACCCCGCTCAAGCGCGGCAAGGAGACGGACCTCATCGAGATTCCGGCGAGCTGGTATCTCGACGACCTGCCGCCGATGATGTTCATCAAGAAGTCCCCCAACAGTCACGGCTTCGTCAATCCGCGTGACATCGAGCAGATGTGGCGAGATCAGTTCGACTGGGTCTACCGGGAGTACGACTACGCCGTGTTCCCGATGACCATCCATCCTGACGTGTCGGGTCGACCGCATGTGCTGATGATGCTGGAGCGCCTCTATCACCACATGATCGGCCATCCCGGCGTCCGTTTCGTCACCATGAACGAGATGGCCGACGACTTCGCCCAGCGTTTCCCGAGGAAAAAATAGAGGCGCTTGAGGACAAGAAAGGAGGGAACGATCGATGTGCGCGTTGTGCGGTGTCCTGGGCGGGGCCGAGCATTGGACGGACGCGGCCGCGCGCCCCGGCGTTTTTACACGCAACACCGATCCCGTTCAGCGCCGGCGCGAACGCTTCAACCGCGTCACCAACGCCGGCCGGGTGCTGAGGCTCTACGGCCTGACGCTCAGTGACTGGCAGAGCGCATCGTTCCTGCTGTCGACGGCGACCGGGAAGACCGAGCTCGTCGACAATCTCGGCCATCTCTGGGTAGCGGCCGAGAAGCTGTTGGGCCGGCCCTGCGATCCCCTGGATTCGGCGTTCCTCGGCCGGCTGGAGGCCGGTGGTGACTGAGACCTCGGGCCTCACGCCGGTCAACCTCGTCACGGGCTTTCTCGGCTCGGGCAAGACGACCCTGCTGCAGCGCCTGCTGGCCGATCCGGCGCTCGGCGACACGGCGGTGCTGATCAACGAGTTCGGCGAGGTCGGCCTCGATCACCATCTGCTGGAGCGCATCGACGATACGATGGTGCTGCTGCAATCCGGCTGTCTCTGTTGCACCATCCGCGGCGAACTCAGCCAATCCATCAAGGACCTGCATTCCAAGCGTGAACGCGGACTGGTGCCGAACTTCCGCCGGCTGGTTATCGAAAGCACTGGGCTCGCCGATCCGTTTCCCATTCTCTCGACCGTGCAGGCCGATCCGGTTCTGAAGCATCATTTCCGTCTGGGCAACGTCATCGCCACGGTCGACGCGGTCAACGGTGCGGTCCAGCTCGCCCGTCAACCTGAATGCACCAAGCAGGTAGCCGTTGCCGATCGGCTGGTGCTCACCAAGACCGATCTTGCCGACAGCGAGACGGCAGACGCGCTCGTGGCGAGGCTGCGCCGGCTCAACCCTTCCGCGCCCCTGTGGCGGGCGGCCGAAGACAAGCTCGATGCCGAGGCGCTCCTCTCCCACGACCTCTTCGCGCTGGGCGGCAAGAGCGTCCTCGCACAACGCTGGTTCGCCCAGGAGGTGGACGTTCATCCGCATGTCCACGACCGCAACCGGCACGGCGACAGCATCCAGGCCTTTTCGCTGATCTTCGACGGGCCGCTCGACTGGACGCTGTTCGGTCTGTGGCTGACCATGCTTCTCTACCGCCACGGCAACGCCGTGCTGCGGGTCAAGGGCATCCTCAACGTCGAAGGCTCGCCCACGCCGGTCGCGGTGCACGGCGTGCAGCATCTCGTCCACCCACCGATTCATATGGCGGCATGGCCCGATGGCGACCGCCGCTCGCGGCTGGTCTTCATCGTCGAGGGCCTCGAACGCCGCGTGATCGAACGCTCGCTGGCGGCCTTCCTGGCGCTCGGCGCCCGGGCGCCTACATCTGCCGTGGCCTGACGCCGGTACTGCGCGAGGCGGATGCGTGCGGGTTTGACGAACGTGCCGCCGCGACCCTAGATATTTTTCGCCGAGGTCTGGGTCCTGAAGGAGTCTTTTGTCCATGTCGCGAATCCCGATGCTGCTGGTCGCCTCGGTGTCATTGGCGCTGCCGTTCGCGGCGCAGGCCCAGCAGAAACCGTTCGGAGGCTATCCCAACGCCGACATGGAGTACTGCGCCAGGCTGAGCGAGCTTTACGTCCGCTACGTCGGACGCTCCGAGGCCGGGCCCCGCGCTCCCGTCATGCCCGATGCCGTCAGCGGCACGGCCCTTGCCCAATGCAAGCACGAAGGCACGGTCGCGCAGGCCATTCCCGTGCTCGAGCGCAAGCTGCTCGACGCCCGGTTCACGCTGCCGCCGCGGACCTAGCGGGCCTCAGGGTTTCCAGCGCAGGAAGTTGGCGATCAGGCGCAGCCCGGTCGCCTGGCTTTTCTCCGGATGGAACTGCGTGCCGGCGAGATTGTCGCGGCCGACCATGGCGGTGACCGGCCCGCCATAGTCGACGATGCCCAGCACCGTCTCAGGCAGGCTCGCCGCGAGCTGGAAGGAATGCACGAAGTAGGCGTGGTCGCGCTCGGCGATCCCTTCCAGCAACGCATGCGGCTTGAGCTCGCGCAGCTCGTTCCAGCCCATATGCGGGATCTTCAGGTGATCCTTGCCGGGTTCGATACGAACTACGTCACCCTTGATCCAGTCGAGGCCGGCATGGATGCCGTACTCGACGCCGCGTGTGGCCATGAGCTGCATGCCGACGCAGATGCCGAGGAACGGCTTTGCACGCTCGATGACTTCGCGCTGCAGTGCCTCGACCATGCCGGGCACGCCGTAGAGGCCGGCACGGCAGTCGGCGAAGGCGCCGACGCCGGGCAACACGATGCGATCGGCGGCGGCCACGTCGGCGGGCGAGGCCGTCACCAGCACGCGCTCGTGCGTGCCCGCCTCGCGCGCGGCACGCTCGAAGGCTTTGGCGGCGGAGCGGAGATTCCCCGAGCCGTAATCGACGATGGCGACGGTCATGGGTGCGTCGCCTAGAGGACGCCCTTGGTGCTGGGCACCGCCGTCGCCTGCCGCGGGTCGATCTCGACCGCCACCCGCAACGCCCTCGCGAGACCCTTGAAACAGCTCTCGACGATGTGGTGGTTGTTGTCGCCGTAGTGGTTCCAGACATGCAGCGTGAGACCGCCGAGCTGGGCGAAGGCCTGGAACCATTCCTTGAACAGCTCGGTATCCATAGTGCCGAGCTTGGGCTTGGAGAAATTCACCTTCCAGATCAGGTACGGCCGGTTGGACGCATCGAGTGCCACCTCGGTCAGCGTCTCGTCCATCGGGATATGGGCGCTGCCGTAGCGGCGGATGCCGGCGCGGTCGCCCAATGCCTTGGCCAGGCACTCGCCCAGCACGATGCCCGAATCCTCGGTGGTGTGGTGATAGTCGATGTGCAGGTCGCCCTCGGCGCGCAGCGTGATGTCGATCAGGCTGTGGCGCGAGAGCTGCTCCAGCATATGGTCGAGGAAGCCGATGCCGGTCTTGATGTCGTACTTGCCGGTGCCGTCGAGGTTGATGGCGGCGGTAATCCGGGTTTCCTTGGTCGCGCGGGTGACGGACGCACGTCGTCCGCCGCTGCCGGGGGTCGTCAGGGTTTCGAGTATCGAGGCCATGGGAAGGTCATACAGGAAGGCGGGCCGCCCGGTCGAGCGCGACGTCCGCGGCACAAAGCGGCAACTAGCGTGGATGTCGGGTCCGCGCCAACGAGCGCTTCAATGCAGCCTCGATGCGTCCCTGCCAACCGGGTCCACCAGCGCGGAAGCCGGCCAGGACATCGCGCGACAGGCGGATGCTGATCAGCTCCTTCGTGGGGGTCTTCTGCGGCCCGCGGCGGCGTACTCCGTGCAGTTTCTTCTGCAGCGCCTTCGGCAGGGCGGAAATGCGCCTCGTCGCTTTGAGGTCGGCAGCCGTCAGCTCGCGGACTTCGCCCCCGGCGTCAGTCAGTGGCTTGCGCTGGGGCATATCTCCGGACCTCTCTACTGTTGGCCTTGCGAAAACCGATGACTCGAATGCCGTTCGGTCGTTCCACGAAACACAGGACGTGCAACCGCTCTTCGACGTATCCGAGCGCTATGTGGCGGGTCTCGCCATAGTCGCGTCGATCGTCGATCAGGAACAACGCCGTCTCAAAGTCGAAGTCTGCCGCCCGTTCAAAGGAGAGTCCGCGCTCGCGGACGTTGCGCTCGCTCTTTACCGGATCGTAGACGATCTTCACAATCAGATTATATATACAATATACCTAGATGGCAAACTCATCGCGTCGATCGGTCGAGCGCAACGCGCGTCAGAATGACGCCCGCCAGCACGATCAGCCCGCTCAGCACACGGGCGGCCGTCAGCGGATCGCCAAAAAACGCCGCCGACAGGCCCACGCCCGCCACCGGGATCAGGTACATGTAGATCATGACCCGGCTCACCCCCAGGCGATCGAGCCCGGCCGTCAGGCCGAGGAAGGCCACGCCCACCGGGAAGATGGCGGTGTAGACCCAGAAGCCCAGCAGCCGGTCACTGAGCTGCCCGAACTCGTCCAGCGAGTCGAAGACCAGCGAGATCGGCAGCAGCACCAGGGAGCCCAGCAGGGTCGTCCAGGCCATGACGCGTAGCGCCCCCAGCCGCAGATTGTAGGGCGCGCAGCGTTCGACATAGAGCGCCCAGGCGAAGGCCGAGAGCATCCAGAGCAGCGTGCCGTCGAGGCTGCCGAAGGAGAGGGTGAAGGCCGAGAGCGAATTGTTCACCACCAGTACGACGCCCGCGAAGGCCAGCACGATGCCGCCCCAGCCCAGCGGCGGCAGCCGCCGCCCGCCGAACCAGGCCAGGATGGCGGCGAAAGCCGTGGTCGTGGTCATCACGATCGAGCCGACACTGGGGGCGCTCCGTGCCATGGCAAGCCCCCAGCACGCCTGGAACAGCGCCACGCCCACCAGCGAGAGCAGCAGCATCGGCACCCAGTCGCGCCGTGGCAGGTCCATCGGCTTTCGCATCAACGCCATGACCGCAAACAGGAACGCACTCGCCACCAGGTAGCGGGACGCGCTGTAGAGCAGGGGACTCATGACGGCGAGCACGTCCTTGGCGAAGGGATAGCTCGAGCCCATCAGCATGGCCGTGCCGAACATCAGCATGTCGCCGGTGTAGCGGTGGGGAGATTTTGGACTCACATCTCAGCTCAGATGTCCTCTCCCCCGCTGCGCGGCGGAGAGGAGTTATGAGCGTGAAGTGCGACAAGGGCAGTAACGTGACCCCGGTCACGCCTTCGGTGCCGTCGAAGCCTTCTGTGCGCCCCAGAAGCCGAACAGCGTGCCGGCGACCCGGCGGATCTGTATCTCCTCCGAGCCCTCGGTGATGCGGTAGCGGCGGTGGTGGCGGTAGATGTGCTCGAACGGCGTGTGGCGCGAATAGCCGATGCCGCCATGGACCTGCATGGCGCGGTCGGCGGCGTCGCACACCAGCCGGTTGGCGCGGTAGTTCGACATCGCCACCCACTCCGAGACGCTCATGTGGTGCTCGCGGTCGAGATGCCACGCCGTCTTGCGCACCAGGCCGCGTGTCATCTCCGCCTCGGTGTGCAGCTCGGCCAGCGGAAACTGGATCGCCTGGTTGGTCGCCAGCGCCTTGCCGAACACCTTGCGGCTCTTGGCATAGGCCACCGACATGTCGATGCAGTATTGCGCCGCGCCCAAGCTGGAGGCGGCCTGGCGGATGCGGTTCTCGTGCACGAAGGTCTGCGCCACGTCGAGGCCGCGGCCTTCCTCGCCCAGCATGGTCGAGCCCGGCACCGTCACGTTGGTGAGCGACACCTCGGCATGGTCCGACGGCATGTTGAACGTCCACCACATGTATTCGATCTTGAAGCCCGGTGTCTTCACCGGCACCAGGAAGACCGAGATGCCGCGTGGCTCGCCGACCTTGCCCGAGGTCCGCGCAAACACCAGATCGACCGTGGCGGTGTGCATGCCGGTGTTGAACCGCTTCATGCCGTTGATCACCCAGTCGTTGCCCTGCTTGACCGCCGTCGTCTCCATGAAGGTGGCGTCCGAGCCGTGCAGCGGCTCGGTGAGGCCGAAGCCGATGCGCTCGGTGCCGCGGAACATGCCTTCGATGTAGCGGTCCTTCTGCTCCTGCGTGCCGAAGCGATGCAGCAGCAACGCCACCGGAAAATTGCCGACGATCGAGCTCTCGTTCTGCAAATCGTTGTGCAGCCCCAGCCCCTTGTGCGCGAGATGCTCGCGGATCAGCGCCATGGCGAGGTTCGACCCGTCCTTGCCGCCCAGCGCCTTGGGCAGGCCGAAGCGCAGGTGCCCGGCCTTGTCGGCGCGGCGCTTCATCTCGGCTAACAGCTCTTCCCATTCGTGGCGCGGCTGGCCGTCGTTGTCCCAGTCGGTGCGCGCATGCTCGCGGCGATGGTCGAAGAAGCGGATGTTGTCGTCCTGGCGCTCCAGCGGCCGGATCTCGCGCTCGATGAAGGCGTCGAGCTCGGCGATATAGGCCGCGACGTCGGCCGGAATGGTGAAATCCATGAGCGCTTCCTCTTATGAACGGTCGTTCACTGCACCATAAGACGCCCCCCGGCCGTCGGCCACACCTCGGAAAGGCCTCGGGAAACCTACTTGGCCGGAAGCCCGCGAATTTCGGCCCGGGCGAGCGGCATGCTCCAGGTTCCGGTCTGGAGGCAGGTCGACTGATAGCCGTCGCACTGCCTCTTGCAGGCCGTCTGGTTGGCCGCGCCACTCTGGTTGGCCTCGCACCAGAGCCCGCAATCGGTGTGGAATTTCAGGCAGCTCTCGCCCTTCCGCGCCTGGCGGCTTTGGCTGTCCTTGGGGGCAGCCTGCTGGGCGACGGCGATGCCCGAGGCGATCACGCAAAACAACGCGACAGTAACAACTCGCAGCATGGGGTCTCCGAGGGGTGGAACGGGCCGGAGATTACCCCAATCTTTCTCAAAACAAAAAGTTGCAGGTTCAGCAGAAAAATGCTATAAATTCAGATAGCATCGCGGAGCGTCCGTCCGCACTCCAGCCCACCTCGTCCCTTGTAATCAAGGGGCCTCCCGGTGGGCTTTTTCATGCCCAAATGAGCCCAAAATGCCCGCAAAATCAAAGCCCCGCTGCCGCGGCCGCCCCGCCGTGCCCGCGGCCGATCTAAAAACCTTCCTCGATCACCTGGGCGAAACCGCTTCGGTCGCCGGCGCCGCCGCCAAAGCCGGAATCCAGCTCGAGAAGAAGGACGACATGAAAAAGCGCGGCCTCGCCAGCCCCGACATCGCCGACGCGCTGGCGCTCACCTTCGCGCTGCCGGTCACGCCGGGCTGGGACCTGCCGCCGGTACAGGAATATTGCGTGACCGAATACGACCTCTATCGGGATTTCGATGAGGACTATTGGGACGAGAAGGACGAGTTCGACGAGTGAGCCCCCTTCCGGCGCTACGCGCCACCTTCCCCCGAAACGGGGGAAGGCATGAAAAATCATCTCCTCCCCCGTCTCGGGGGAGGTGCCCCGTGCCGGCGCTGTTTACAGCGCCTTAGGCGGAGGGGGGCGAGAGCAACTGACGATTTTAGAAACGACCAGCCGGCGGGCATTCCCCACCGGCTTTCTTTTGCCTGAAAGGAGACAATCGAATGAGAAGGATTCTAATCCCGGGCCAGCTCTTCGGCAATGAAGGGCCGGAGCCCGCGGCTGAACCATGGCCGGTCGACGACCACACGATCCGCGTCGATGAGATGTTCGCGCGCCAGCTCGACACTGAGTTTTCGGCTGGCGTGCGCGGCCTCCTGCACGCTCCCGAGACCGGAGTCGCCTCCCAGAGCGGCGAGGCAGCGCTGGAAGCCATCGCCGGCGCCATGCCGGCGCTCAATGAGCTGAAGGAGCGGACGCTGGCCCAGGCTATCGGTCCGCGCCAGCGCAGTATCCTGGAACGGCTGATCGAGATGCGGCTCGACTGGGCCGCCGGTACGCTGGGCCGGCTGGCGCAGCGGGCCACGGTCGAAGTGGACGATGTGAGCGTTGCCGAGCGCATCGCCGGTCTGAACCAGGATGCGGCGACGTCGTGGCACGACCCGGCCTACCTGAGGAAGCTCGGCCGCACCGCGGTCGAGGAGTTCCGCTACCAGGGCGAGCGTCGCGGCTGGGATTCGGCACAGACCGACACCAAGGTGCGTGGTGGACTCTCCGATCTCTACGCAGGTGCGGTCGAGACCGCGATCGACCAGAACGATCTCGATGGTGCATCGGCCCTCTACGGCCACGCCCGCATGGTCATCGACCCCGAGCGTCAGGCCGCAATCGATCGCCGCTTCACGTCGGCCCGCGAGGTCGCCATCTATCGCGACGTCGATCGCGACATGTTGGGCATCCTGATCGAGCCGGCGGGACCGCCGGGCGCCGACGTCTTCGCGGAGCGTGCCGCCGAACTCACGCCCGAGGACGCGAGCGACGAGGTGCGAGCCCGGATTGGCCAGGTCGCCGCCTTCGCCCAGCGTCGCGCCGAACGGCAATGGAACAAGCAGCAGGCCGAGGCCGGCGTCGCCGCCCTCGACTGGCTCGGGAAGAACCCCGGCGGGTCGGTTCTGGCGATACCGGCGGACATCCGCGACTGGCTGGCGCCGGATCAATGGCGCGGTATCGAGACCTTGGCGATCGAAGGCCACCTGAAGACCGACGGAGATCTCTTCGAGCGTCTCGACCGGCTGATGATCTACGAGCACGACAGCTTCGCCGCCCTTGATCTCGACCGCTACCGCCTGTCGCTCGACGATGAGGACCGCGCCCGCTTCGCCGGCACGCAGAAGGCGATTGCCGACGGGCTGGTCGACCCGGGTCTCGCACGCTATGACCGGATGCGGCGCGGCATCGACCGGGCCGTCAAGGCCCTGGGCATCGACGCCGATGGTCCCGTCGCGGTGAAGGTCCGCGCCGATGCGCGCGACCGGCTCAGTGGCTTCGAGGTCATTGAGGGTCGTGCCACGAATGGGAGGGACATCGACAATATTGTCGATGACGAAGTGACACGCCGGGGCCGTGGGGTTGCGCCCATTGTCGAACCGGCTCCCGGCAGCATTGAGCACGCGTTGTCTTATCGTCAGCTCGATCTGACGGGTGTCTTCGATCGGCCGCTGGTTGCGGACTCGCCGCGCTTGAAGGATCTGATCAGGAACGGGGCATACTCGAAGCTCTATGAGCACTATCACGAGTACGAGTTGCCGCCAGCCGTACTGTGCACGCTGGGCCAGGAAGGCTGCTCCGTCGAGCGGGCCTACGAGGCGCTTCTCGTTCACGCAGCGCCCGGAGGACCGAGGCGGACAAGTTCCATAACGGATGGCGAACGGTCTCCTGTGGGTATCGGCGGAATTCCTGGCGGCCACATTCGAACCTACGTCGAGGAAGGCACCCACTCGATCATCAATGTCACAGAGCCCGATCACGATCTCCACGACGGCCTCGTCCAGCGCCGTGTCGTCGTCGAAGGTGACAAGGTCGTCCTGCGGACCTTCGGCATTGGCAACAATGCGTCTCGGCTTCACGCGCGGGGGAATGAGGAAGTTGCAGGCGTGGCGTTCGCCGAATCGACCGACCGCATCAAGGCGGCTATGGATCCAGAAGGCCAGAGACGTCTGCGCGAAGGTTGGTATATCCTTGCACCAGGACCTTCGCGACTCACCCCGTAGAGCTGTGCAATGTCGTTACGAAAAATTGCCAAAGGCATCGGTGTCGGCATTCTGATCGGCGTGCCTCTGGTGTTTGCGGCCGCGATTTTTCTGTCCACGGCTTTCTATCTCGCGCTTGTCGTCCGCGGGTACCTGAGGATGCTCTAGTCGCAGTCGTCAGCCGATCTGTGATGAAATACCGGGCCGGGCGCTTCACTGCGCGCCCGGCTTTGGTGCCGTCCGGATGTTGGGCGTCACCTCATCGACGTGGACACCGAGATACCGCCAGTACGCCAGCCTTCACTTTTAGGAATACAACATGCAATCGTCAGAACTCTGCCGCCATTGCGAGCGGCGGCTGGGTGCGCTCGATTACCTCAGGCAGCCCGCCTCTCCGGCCGCGTCGGGAGCTTCGCAATGGTGCGGCCCACTTCCTTGGCCGCGACACGCAGATCATAAGCCGTCTGGAGATTGAGCCAGAATTCGGCACTGCTCTTGAACCAGTGGCCGAGCCGCAGCGCTGTGTCGCCGGTGATGGCCCGCTTGCCCTGGATGATCTGGGAAATGCGATTCGGCGGCACGCCGATCTGCCGTGACAGTTCGGTCGGTGTGATGCCCAGTTCGCCGAGTTCGTCGGCGAGGATTTCGCCGGGGTGGATGGGAGGTCGGCTCATCTGGTCTTCCTTCATCAATGGTAGTCGACGATTTCGACGTTCGAGGGGCCGGGGGCGTTGGCGGGCCATTCGAAGCAGATGCGCCATTGTTGATTGACGCGAATTGAATACTGACCAGCCCGGTCTCCCCGAAGCGCTTCCAGGCGATTGCTCGGCAGCGCCGCCAGATCGTTGAGTGATGTAGCGGCGTTCAGAATATCGAGGCGTTTCCAGCCTTGCCGCGCGAAGCCTTGAAACGGCCGCACGAATTCGCCGTCGGCGAATTGTTTCGTGCGTCTGTCCCGGTAGCTCAGGATCACGGGTGAAGTCTAGAGATATTGACGAGATACGTCAATCGTCAAGGTAAAGAGCGCATGTGCAGAGTGCGCTGCGAGAAGCATATCCAAGGGATCAATCCTTCTCCCGATTGGCCTCCACGACCATGCTGCTTAGCGTGCCGTTGCGGCCAAAACCGAAGGCGATAAGGCGCCCGGACCGGCTGTCGCCGAACGTGTACTTCATCCCTCTGTAGCCGTCGGGGTGTGTGCGAGGAGGAGGAATGCCACGTGGGGGAGGAACTGGTCGTTCATCCTCGGTCCAGGATCCTCCAAAGTGCCTTTCGATCTCGGCGACATGGACGCCCGTCGGGCTGTCACTGGTGAGGATGAGGATGATGGAGGCCTTTCGCTCTCCATCCGGATACATGTTGAACTTCTTGAACCTCACACTCAGGGCCTCATAGGTGTGTCCAGTGGCGGTGGAGGTCGATGGCTCGATCCAGGACGGAAAGCCTTTGATAGTGCCGTCGAAATAGCCGGCGAACATTCCGCCTTTTCCGACTTCGAGGGCTACCTGCGAACCGCCGAAGGCGCGCCTGAGGTTGTCCGCCGTATAGAACTCGTCTTGGAGAATGAGGCCGGATTCACTCACCTGCCAGATGGTCTCCAGGAGCTGAAAGAAGCTTCGAGGCGTCTGTAGCGCTTCGATCTGCGCCGCTGGTCTTGGCGTGCAGCCCAACGCCAGCGCGATGGCCGTCAGCCAGGAAACCGCTCTTGCAATCCTCGTCACGCCACAACCCCACCGCGCAAGGGTGTCACCGTCTATCGGTCTTGTTATCTCTTACAATGGGGCAAAGCCATATGCAGTCTTCAGAACTTCGCCGCCATTGCGAGCGGCGGCTAAACGCGCTCGATCGCGAGCGCGCCTCCTGGTTCGCGCACTGGCGCGAGCTCAGCACCTTCATCCTGCCGCGCCGCTTTCCTGGGCGCGGCCCACCGGCCCGATCGCGGCGGCAAGCGCAATGCCAAGCTCCTCGATTCCACCGCCATGCTGGCCGCGCGCACGCTGGCGTCGGGCCTGATGGCGGGCCTCACCTCACCGGCGCGGCCGTGGTTTCGCCTCGGCCTCGGCAGCCCCGCGGTCTCCGCCGTGCCCGAGGTCCGCGCCTGGCTCGACGACGTGCAGGGCCGCATGTTCCGCGTCTTCGCACGCTCCAACCTTTATAACGCGCTGGCCGTCGCCTACGAGGAGCTGGCGGTGTTCGGCACCGCGGCGCTCTTCGTGGCGGAGGATGAGAAGGAGATCGTGCGCGCCTGGCACATGACCGCGGGCGAATACTGGCTGGCGGCGTCGGAGCGCGGCAGTGTCAACACGCTCTACCGCACCTTCGGGATGACCACCTTCCAGCTCGTCGAGCGCTTCGGGCGCGACGCCGTCTCCACGCTGGTGCGCGAGCGCTACGACCGCGGCCAGTGGGACCACGAGGTCGAGGTGGTGAACGCCATCGAGCCCAACGAGGAGGTGCGCGAGAGCGGCGGCTTCGCCCGCTTCAAGCACGACATGGCCTATCGCTCGGTCTGGTACGAGAAGGGGGCTTATGACGAGCAGCTCCTCGACATCGGCGGCTTCGAGGAATTCCCCGCGCTCTGTCCGCGCTGGCATCTCGCCGGCAACGACGTCTATGGCCGCTCGCCCGGCATGGATGCGCTGCCCGACGCCAAGAGCCTGCAGCGCATGCAGCTCCGCTTCGCCGAGACGCTCGACAAGATGGTGAGCCCGCCCATGGTGGCCTCGCCGGTGCTGCGTGGGGCCGCACCTTCCTCGACGCCGGCCGCCGTCACCTACGTGGCCGATCCCGAGGGCATGGGCTTCCGCCCCGCCTATCAGATCAACCCGCCGCTGGCCGAGTTCACCGCGGCCATCCGCGAACGCCAGCAGGCGGTGCGCGCCGCCTTCCACGCCGACCTGTTCCTGATGGCGACCCAGCTCGAAGAGGTCCGCACCGCCACCGAGGTGGCCGAACGCCGCGCCGAGAAACTGGTGATGCTGGGCCCTGTCCTCGAACGCCTGCACGACGACCTGCTCGAACCGCTGATCGGCCGCGTCTTCCAGATCATGGCCCGCAACGGCCACATCCCGCCGCCGCCGTATGCGGAGCTCGACGGGCTCAGGCTGTAGCCGGAATACGTGAGCCCGATGGCGGCGCTGCAAGCGGCTTAGGTTCTTCGGCCCCCCTCATCCAGCCTCTCCCCCTCAGCGCCTTCAGAGGCGCGAATAGGAGGAGAGGAGCATGACGAAGACAGCTCCTCATATTCCTCTCCCCTCAGCGCCTTCAGAGGCGCGATTGGGGGAGAGGCTAGGTGAGGGGGTGTCTCATCAGAAGAAAGGACCGATTGTAGAGGGTCAGTCGGCGGCCTTCATCATCTGCACCTGGTAGATGCCTTCGGCGGTTTCCATGCCGAGCGGCACCAGGCGGACGGACATGGCGCGGACGGTCACGCTGTTGCCGCTGGAGAGGGTGTAGGTCTTGCCGACCGTCTCTTCCTCGCCCTCGTCCTCAGCATCGTCGTCGCCTTCCTCTTTGTCGTCGTCCTCTTTGTCATCGTCCGACGCTTCGGCGGCCTTCTGTTCGTCCGCGTCGTTCTCATCTTCGTTCTCGCTCTCGTCTTCGTCCTCTTCGGTCTCCAGCGACGCCAGGCAATGCAGGACGACCGTGCCGCTGCGTACCTCGACCGTCGTCAGCGTCGTGTAGTCGTCGTCGTGCACGTCGACCACGGTGCTTTCGTTCATGTGCGGGTCGTCCTGGCGTAGCCGGAAGACGCCGTTGGCCACGTCGGAAAGAATCTTGCTGTCCATGGTGCTATCCCCTCGTTGAAGGCCCCTCGATGAAGGGCGGAGTCCTAGCAACCGGATGTTTCGGAACGGCTGACGCGCGCGTGAACCTTGCAGGTCGGTTTGATGGCGGCCCGGGCGGTGGCAGTTCGACCTGCCTTTTTCCCTCCCGGGGACAGAAAAAGACCAGACTTCTCCCCCGACGGGGGAGGTGGTCCAGAAAGACCCACCAGAAGGAAAGGAGTTCCACATGTGCGATCCCGTCACTCTCATGACCGCAGCCGCCTCGGCGGCATCGACTGCCATCGACATCACCCAGCAGATGCAGAAGGCCGCGGCGCAGCAGAATCAATACAACACCCTCGCCGTCCAGCAGCGCACGGCCGCGGCCGCCGACGAACAGCGCGCGCAATTCGCCGAGCAGCAGGGCGAGGCCGACGTCGATGCCGCGCGCCAGAAGACGGCGCAGCAACTCGGCACCGCGCAGGCCCGCCTCGCCGCCCAGGGCACCGATCTTTCAGGCTCGCCGCTCGCCGTCCTGGGCGACATCGCGGCCTCGGGCGAAGAGACCGCGCTGTCGCTGCGCTACCGGTCGATGCGCCACGCCTGGGAGAACCGCGTCCGCGGCGCCGCGCGCCAGGCCGAGGCGCGGCAGAACGAGACCCTGGCCGCCCACGTCGATCCCACGCTGGGCATCGTGCGCACGCTGTTGTCCTGAGCTCTGACCGCCGCTCCACTAATTGGCAGGCGCAGTGCGTGAAGATTTGACTCCGTGCACAATCACATTATCATGCAACTCAAGGCATCTGGGTTTCGGGGGAGATCTCATGTCGACAAATGGAATCGTGCGACTCCGGCCTTCGAACCGTTTGGGCTTTCGGGCGCCCTGAGTGGCGTTCGCCCGCCGGTTGAAGGAAACGGAAATTGCACCCCGTGTTGTGCGGCCTCTCATTTCCGCGACGCCTCTCGTTGCGGCAATGCTGATGGTGTCGGCCTGCTCCATCAACGGGATGGGTTTTGCGTCGTCGGAAGTGATCGAGGCGCAGGGCGCCCGGATCATCCGCACGGAAACCTACGGGGTCGCGCTCCGCAGTTCGTCCGACGATGCCGGCGTCACCATCGGCTATTCCTGGACGCTGGCCCTGATCCCCGACTGTGCCGCCGCGCCGCCCCCCGGAAAATACAGCTTCGGCGTGTCGATGGCGGGCATTCGCCCGATCGCGTCGGTGCGCCGGACCGGCGGCTTCACGCTGGATGCCAACCGCCGCACCATCGGCGTCATGCTCGGCTTTTCCGAGGACGCGATCTTCAGCGAAATTCCCCGGAACGACTCAATCGTCCGGCGCCTCGTTCTGGCGCTGGATGAACCCTCCCAAAGCGAATTTCATCAGACCCCGGAGCATGGCGCATGCGGCTGAGATTTTGTCTGGCACTCCTGTCCGCAGGCGCGGCCACGGTGCTCGCGGGTTGCGACTCGAACCAGCTCTACATGGGCAGCCGCACCATCGTCGGCATCAACGCGTCGGTCAATCCGGAGCTGAACAGCGGATCGCTGATCATCGGCTACGACCGCACCTTCGCCGCCGTCGTTCCGCGCAGCGTTGACGACCCTCAGACAGGCAAGCAGGAGGCCATGACCGCCATCGCCTGCTCGAGCCTGGGCGTGAAAGGCGTAACGATCAAACACTTCAAGGAGTCGATCGCCACCGGTGCGGCCGCGGAGACGTTCGCGAAGGCTCTGAAGGATGATGCCGACAAGAAGTCCGTCAAGGACTTCTTCGACTGCTTCAAGAACAAGCCTGAGACCAAGCCAGCCGTGGCAACCGTGGTGACTGAGGCAGGCAAATGACGACACGCCCCTTCAACCCTCGCCAAATCGTGATTCTGTTCGTGGCGGTCGGCGTTGCCGCCTCGGTCGCCGGTTGCGGGCGGACCCTGGTGTTTGCAGAACGTGACGGCGTCAATCTAGCGGTCCGCACGACCGGAACGACACCGCCGCTGGAAGTGAACTTCGGGCTCAACCGGACGATCGCGACCATCGTTCCGCCGGCCGGCGACAAGAGCGGAAACCCGAACGGCGACGCCGTCAGCATGTTCGCCGGCTTTCAGGTCGACAACACGTTCGTCCCCAAGACGGCGCTCGATGCCGACCTGCAAATCGACACCCAGTTCGCCTCCGGCAAGGCGGCGATAGCCGTCGCCAGCAATCCGAGCGTTGTCGCCGCTATCGTCAGTATGACGCCTGGCGCCAAGATCGCGGCGCAGGCCGATACTGCGATCGAGGTCATCGTTGCCGCCATTTCCTGCGACGAGAAAAAGACGATCGATCCCGGCCTTCGTGACAAGCTGATAGCCGCGGCGAACGCGCCTCCCTTTCTCAAGACCAGAAAGACGCCGGATGACTTCCGGAAGGCGATCAGGAATTCACCGGGCCTTGTCGACGATCTCTATGCCGTCGCAAGCAAGCAAGGGAGCCCTTCATGCTAGCCGAAGTGACGATCCTGATCTGCAAGGACGATGTCGAGCGCAAAAAAGCCTTCGAGTTCCTTGAGGCGCGCAAATACGCGGCGAAGGACATTACCGTCGAGGAAGCAGAGCTGATCAACTATGACTCCAAGAAGTTCTATGATCCGGTCGGAGGTAGAACCGATGTCGTTCAAGGATTCATTGTCAAAGGCGTGAAGGAACAGCCGGCGCCGTAACCAGCTTCGATAGTCGTCTAGTTCTTTGGATCGACGACAACACACTTGGAAGTGCCACCGATCCCAAGTTGGCGGTCCTGCGCCGCTGTAGTCGTGATGAGCAGAGACGCGTGCCGGCTTGACCGCCCCATTTAGGGACGGCCTAACCGCGCTCGTTACTAGGACGCCCGGTGCAATTAATGTTTGTAAAGTGTCAGCAAACGCAATCATAGAGAATGGCGATTTAGAGGAGGGGCACATGGGCGCGATTGGAGACAGAGCTTCATTGTCAATTCTTACCACCGTCACGGGTCCGAACCTGATCGACAAGCTGAGCAAGGCGCAACTGACCGAACTGCAAGTGGCGTTGAGCCTGCTCGGCTATCCCATCGGAGGCATCGACGGGCTGATCGGGCCGCGAACGCGAAACGCCTGGGCGGAGTACAAGTCGGATATCTTCCCGGGTAATCCGCAATTGATCGGAGCGGAGTCGATCGAACGGCTCCGGCAGGACCTGTTGAAGGTGGCGGTCTGGGAGACCGCGAATTTCGGCAGCAAGCAAGGCACCATCGACGCCATCACGGGCATGTGCGGGTCCATGGGTCTCGGCCTGCCGACGCAGATCGCCTATGTGCTTGCGACCACCCAGTGGGAGACCGCGCAGACGTTCCAGCCGGTGAAGGAAGCTTTCTGGCACGACGAAGCGTGGCGACAGGCGAATTTCTCATACTATCCGTACTACGGCCGAGGCTACGTCCAGATCACCTGGGAGAAGAACTACAAGGCCTATTCCGATATCCTGGGCATCGACTTGGTGAACAATCCGGACCGTGCCATGGAGCCGGCCGTGGCCTTGTTCGCCCTGGTGCACGGCTTCAAGACCGGCACTTTTACCGGCCGCAAGATCACCGATTTCATCAATAAGAACGCGACGGACTTCCTCGGTGCGCGGCGCTGCATCAACGGAACCGACAAGGCTCACGAGATCGCGGCCCTGGCGGAGACGTTCCTGGCAACGATCGCGCCCGCCCCGCCCGCCCCGGGGCCGGCGCCGATGGCAGCCGTCGCGCCGTCCGGCGCACTGGACGGCGGCGGCGCGACGGATCCGGCGATCGAGAAACTTTTCCTGAGACCGATCGCACGGGCGGCAGCCTACGAGCTGAAGCGGCTCCACCCCCAGGTCGTGTTCACCAGCGGACGCAGGGACAAGGCCGGCCAGGCACGCGCCATGTCCCAGAACGTGGTCCAGCAGCGCGACTGGATCAGAATGACCTATGCGGTAAACGCGGTGAGCACGGCGTGCCAGGCCTGGGTGGACGCCCATCCCGAGGCGACGAGTGCCTCGGCGATCGAAGCAGGCCTCATGAGCGTTTTCAATGCTACGGACGACGCCGAGCTCGGCCGATTTTCCCTGCACATGTCCGGCAACGCCTTCGACCTGCAGCCCATGGAACCCGACACGGCGGGCATCAAGGCGGCGATCCCGACGCTACCCGGATTCAAGAAGTTCCTGGAGAAGGAAGGCAACCTCGTGCGCTGGCATGCGGAGTTCATTGGCTGATCGGTCTTCCGTCAGGAAGCCGGGTTGAGAATTGGTAAGGGATTGGCGCATGGCGCCGGCGGGGTCTTACCGCGCCGCCGGCAACTCCACCCTGAACCGGCTCCCGCCGCCCTCCGCCGCCAGGCACGCCGCATCGCCGCCGTGGCGGCGCGCGATGTCGAGCACCAGGGCGAGGCCTAGCCCACTGCCGCGGCCCGTCTCGGCGCCGCCGGCCAGGCGATAGAAGGGCTCGAAGATGCGCTGCCGCTCGGCCTCGGGCACGCCGGGGCCGTGGTCGCTCACTTCCAGCACGGCGCTGTCGCCCTCCTGCGTGACGGAGACCGTGACCGGTCCGCGTCCATCCTCGCCGCCGCCATAGCGCCGCGCATTCTCCACCAGGTTGCGCACCAGCCGGCGCAGCAGCGTGCGGTCGCCGGACACGGTCACCGACTGGCCCGTCGCTTCGAGGTCGTAGTGCGAGGCCTCTTCGGCGGCCAGCGCCAGCAGGTCGACCGGCTCGTGCCGCTCCAGCTCGGGGATGGCTTCGAGCCGGCTTGCTAAAAGCACCTGCTCGATGAGCTGGTCGAGTTCGGCCACGTCCTCCTTCAGCGACTGCCGCGTCTTGGGATCGGCCTTGTCGCCCAGGAGTGCTGCGGCCACGGAGATGCGCGCGAGCGGCGTGCGTAGCTCGTGGCTGGCGTTGGCCAGCAGCAGGCGGTGCGCCGTTACCAGCTCTTCGATGCGCTGGGCCGAGCGGTTGAAACTTTCGGCGAGGGCGGCCACCTCGTCGCGTCCCTCGACTCTTACGCGCGCGGACAAGTCGCCGCCGCCCAGGCGCTCGACGCCGGCCTTCAGCCGCTCCAGCCGGCGACCGAGGCCGCGCACGATGGGGAAGGCGCCGACGGCGACGGCCAGCGCCACCAGGCCGAGCGCGGCGGCGATCCAGAAGGTCGGGTTGGGCCGCTCGCGCACCTGGCGCGCGACCAGCCAGCGGCCGTCGGGCAGTTGCAGCGTGAAGCTCGGTCCGCCCTGGCCGCGCCGCCAGCCGGTGCGGGCGCGGCGCAGCTCGAAGCGCGGCGGCGGGTTGCCGGACATGGCGATCAGGTCGCCGTCGGCGCGGTAGAGCGCGATGTCGAAGCGCAGCTTGCGGTTCAGCGCCTCGACCGCGCGCTGCTGGTCGGCTTTCGGCGCGTCGGAATCGGGGAGGAGAGCGCCGGTGAGTTCGGCCGCGACGTCGAGATACTGCGGCGTGCGGTTGTCGTCGTCCGCCACCCACCACAGCACCTCCGCCGCGTAAGACGCGGCACCTCCCCCGTATGACGGGGGAGGACTCTGAATCTTCTCTGCCCCCGCGAAGCGGGGGAAGTGCCCCCGAAGGGGGCGAAGGGGGCAAGCCCCATCATCGATCCTGATCCTTCGCGAATACATACCCCGTGCCGCGCAGAGTCAGAATCCGCCGCGGCTTCTTCGGGTCGTCCTCGATGGCGGCGCGGATGCGGCTCACGTGAACGTCGACCGAACGGTCGAAGGCTTCGAGCTTCTCGCCCTTCAGCAGATCCATCAGCGCGTCGCGCGACAGCACGCGGCCGGCGCGTTCGGCCAGCACCAGCAGGAGGGCGAATTGATACGAGGTGATGGTGCGCTCCTCGCCGTCGATGCGCACGACTCTGGCGCCCTTGTCGATTTCGAGGCGGCCGAAGCGCAGGATGTCGGATTTCGCTGTCCCGCCACCTTTGCGGCGCAGGATCGCGCGCAGCCGCGCCTGCAGCTCGCGCGGCTCGAACGGCTTGGCGAGATAATCGTCGGCGCCGATCTCGAGGCCGACGACCCGGTCCATCGGCTCGCCGCGCGCGGTCAGCATCAGGATAGGCACGTCGCTGGTGGCGCGCAGCTTGCGGCAGAGGTCGAGGCCGTCGGCGTCGGGCAGCATGAGGTCGAGGATCACCGCGTCGAAGGTCTCGCGCTTCAAGAGCGCCTCGCCCTCGCGGCCGGTGCCGGCCACCGTCACACGAAAGCCCGCCCCGCCGAGATAGTCCTGGACCATCCCGGCGAGGCGGTTGTCGTCGTCGATCATCAGGATGCGCTCGGCCATCGTTTCAGTATCGGTCGGGCACATCTTGATGTCATTGGCCTGATGTCATCCTCGGTTAGCCCTTCTTGTGGCCGAAGCTGCGCTCGTTCCAGACCTTGAAGAAGGCCTGGCGCTGGTCGGCGTTCAGCACGTTGCCGGCGTCGATCAGGGCCTTGGTGAAGCGCTTGGAGCTGTCGTCCATCATCTTCATCTGGTCGGCGCGGAGCTGCTCGATCTTCGCCGGGTCGATGGTGGGCGCGCTCATCGCGGCCTCCAGGGCCTTGCGGGCTTCGGCGCGTTGAGCGTGCTGGCCCTTGAGGTCGGTGAAGGCGGCCTGGAGGATCGCCGTCACTTTGGCCTTCTGTTCTGCCGTCGCGGTGGTGCCGGTCAAGGCCTTGTCCACGCGCTTCTCGATGCGCTGCTGGAACTTGGCCGGGTCGACGGCGGCGCCGTCGGTCCTGGCGAAAGCGGCCCCGCCCGCGCCGAGCGCGAGACTGCCGGCCAGGAGGGTCGCGATCACAGTCCTCATGCTGAGGGTCTTCATGCTGAGGGTCGTCATGTCTGTCTCCATCTGTTTCGGGTGGTGTCCCCGTTCCAGCGATATGGAGGTCTGCGGTTTCGCCGTCGTCTCGCGGCCGTAAAGTTGTGTAAAGTTCAGGACCCATGGTGAGTTTCCAGTGACGATTTTGATGACCGAGCGGCTGACCTTGCGACCGCTGCTGCCCGACGATGCCGAGGCCTATCTCGCGATCCGCCATCATCCCGAGGTGGCGAAGTGGGTGCCGCTGCCCCTCGAGGGCGTGATCGGGCGGTTCGCGGCGGCGTGGGAGGAGCGCCGCTATGCGCCGTGGGGCGTGTTCCAGGGCGGCAGGCTGATCGGCCATGGCGGCTTGAACTACGTGCCGGAATTCGGCGAGACCGAGGTGCTGTGGGCGCTGCACCCGGATTTCTGGGGCCGGGGCTATGCCACCGAGGTGGCGCAGGCGTCGCTGGATTACGGCTTCGGCACGCTGGGCCTGGGCCTGATCTTCGCCATCACCTTGCCCGACAATCTGGCGTCCCAGGCGGTGATGAAGCGCATCGGCCTCACCTACCGTAAACGTGTGGACTACAGGGGCTTCAAGGACATCGTCTGGTTCGACAAGTCCCGCGATTAGTGGACACCCCTATTTCTGGACAGTCCCGCCGGTTTCAGGTGTCCAGAATTAAACTCGATTCGGCATGCACTTTCGCATCCCCCGCCGCCAAAACCGATCCGTCGGAATGCATGTCGAGCTCGCCGCCCTGCCAGTCGGTGATCAGCCCGCCCGCACCCTTCACGACCGGCACGAGGGCGGCAAAGTCGTAAAGCTTCAGGCTCGCCTCGACCACGAGATCGACATGGCCCGACGCCAGCAGGCCGTAGGCGTAGCAGTCGCCGCCCCAGCGGAAGAGCTTCACCTTCTTCGTGAGCGCCTCGTGCGGCTGGGCGTAGGCGCCGGGAAACATGATCGGCGCGGTCGAATACATGTAGGCGTCGGCGAGGGACGGGCAGGCGCGCACCGAGATCGGCGTGCCGTTGAAGGTCGAGCGCTCGCCTTCGACGCCCAGCCAGCGCTCCTTCAGGATCGGCTGGTCGATAATGCCCATGACCGGCCTGCCGCGATGGAGCAGCGCGATCAGCGTGCCGAAGATCGGCAACCCGGTGATGAAGGCCTTGGTGCCGTCGATCGGATCCAGCACCCAGACATATTCCGCGTCGGTCCTGACCGCGCCGTGCTCCTCGCCGAATACGCCGTGTTCCGGCACATGGCGCTCGAGAATATCGCGCATCGCCGTCTCGGCCTCGCGATCGGCGATGGTGACGGGGCTGTTGTCCGACTTGTCGTCGATGGCGACTTGAGTGCGGAAATAACGGGCCGCGATCGGCCGTACTGCATCGGCCAGTTCGTTGGCCAAGCCGATGAAGCGGTGGGGGACCACCTACGGCAGCGGCTTGGGCGAGTCGGCCATGGTGCGCAGATAGGCGATCAGGTCCGCCCGCTCCTGCTCCTTGGGAAGGCCGGCAAAGGCCATCTTGGTGCCCTTCACGTAGGCCGTGGGCTTGAAGATCATGTGGTTGAGGTCTTCATAGGTCCAGTCGCCGCCCTTGGCCTGCAGCGCCGACGAATAGCTGAAACCCTCGTGGCTCGCCTTCTTGCGGCCGACGACGTCCCACTGGTTCGGGCCGACCTTGTTGACGCCGCCCTTGTCGACAGTGTGGCAGGTGAAGCACTGCTTCATGTAGATCGCCTTGCCGGCCTCGACGTTGGCCTTGGCGAGCAGCGGGCCGATCGGCGCGAGTTCTGCGGCGGGCGCGGCCGCGACCGCAGTGGGCGCCTCGTCGACGACGGCGAGCGCCGGCTTGTCGAGCTTGTGCGGATGGACCACGGCGTTGGAAACCTTGCCAACCACCATCGCGAAGAGGGCCGAGGCCAGAACGCAGCCCGCAACCGTGTTGAAATTGGCCATCAGTCGGATCCCAAAGCGGCAGTATTTTCGGACGTTGCTGTAGCACGCCCGGACGGTCGCCAGTAGTATCCCATCGCCGCATCGGGCTCGCGCGGCGGAACGTCGCAAGTCTCGGATTTTGCGAGGTTTTTCGCCTGTCGGCGGGCACGGGTCGGGACGTAAGGGAGTTCGGAACATGGCGAAGGCTCGGGGCGGCAAAGGCCCAACAATCGGCAAGAAGGCCAGCAACATCATCGCCTTCCAGGGTGAGCCGGGTGCGAATTCGGACATGGCCTGCCGCGCGGCCTTTCCCTACATGACGACGCTGCCTTGTCCGACCTTCGAGACGGCCATGGCCGCCGTACAGGCGGGACGGGCAGAGCTGGCTATCATCCCGGTCGAGAACTCGATCGCCGGTCGCGTCGCCGACCTGCACAGCCTGCTGCCGCATACCCGGCTGAAAATCGTGGCCGAGCATTTCCAGCGGGTCGAGCATTGCCTGGTCGCTCTTCCGGGCGCGTCCCTGAAATCCATCCGCTCGGTGAAAAGCCACGTCCAGGCGCTCGCCCAGTGCCGGAATTTCCTCAAGCGGCATCGCTTCCAGCCGACCGTCCATGCCGACACGGCAGGTGCCGCCCGCGAGATCGCCGACATCGGCGACAAGAGCGTCGGTGCCATCGCCTCTTCGCTGGCGGCGCGGATTTATAATCTCAAGGTCCTGGCCAAGAACATCGAGGATGCCGACCACAACACCACCCGCATGCTGGTGTTCTCGCGCGAGGAGGCCACGCTCGATTGGCGCACCGTGCAATGCATGACTGCCTTCCTGTTCCGGGTGAAGAGCCGGCCGGCTGCCCTCTACAAGGCGCTGGGTGGTTTTGCCACCAACGGCGTCAACATCGTGAAGCTGGAAAGCTATCTGTCTGGTGCCCGGTTCGAGCAGGCGCAGTTCTACGCCGAGGTCGAGGGCCATCCCGCGCAGCGCAGCCTGGAACTCGCCTTCGAGGAACTCGGCTTCTTCTCCGAGGAATTCAAGCCGTTGGGCACCTTTCCGGTGAATCCGTTCCGGCGAAAAGGCTGGGAAGCCCCGACCCGTCCCGGCACCTGAGCGAGGCGATCCATGCCGCAGCAGACCGTCCGCATCGCGCCCTCCATTCTCAGCGCCGACTTCGCCTCGCTCGGCCCCGAGATCGCCGCGGTGAGCGCGGCCGGCGCCGACTGGATCCATGTCGATGTAATGGACGGCCACTTCGTGCCCAACATCACCATTGGTCCGATGGTCGTGAAGGCGTTGCGCAAGCACAGCAAGCTGCCGTTCGACGTGCATCTCATGATCTCGCCGGTCGATCCGATGGTGCCGGCCTATGTCGATGCCGGTGCCGACGTGGTCTCGTTTCATCCCGAGGCCGGGGCGCACGTCCATCGCACCATCCAGCTCATCAAGAGTCACGGCAAGAAAGCGGGCTGCGTGCTCAATCCTGCGACGCCGCTTTCAGCTATCGAGAACGTGCTAGGTGATCTCGACCTCGTGCTGGTGATGAGCGTCAATCCCGGCTTCGGCGGCCAGGCCTTCATCGAAAGCCAGCTCGCCAAGATCGCCGCTCTGCGCAAGGCCATCGATGCGCTGGGCAAGACCATCGACCTCGAGGTCGATGGTGGCGTCAATCCGGAAACGGCTCGGCGCTGCATTAAGGCCGGTGCCGACGTTCTCGTGGCCGGTACCGCGGTCTTCAGCGGCGGACCGGACCGCTACGCCGCCAACATCAAGGCTTTACGGTCATGACCGATATCATATTGCACCACTACGCCGGCTCGCCCTTTGCCGAGAAGGTGCGTATCGCGCTCGGCATCAAGCAGGCGGCCTGGAAGTCGGTCGACATTCCCAACGTCATGCCCAAGCCGGACCTGATGCCGCTCAGCGGTGGCTACCGCAAGACGCCGGTCCTGCAGGTCGGCGCCGACATCTACTGCGACACGCAGCTCATCATGATGGAGATCGAGAAGCGCCTACCTGCGTCGCCGCTGCTGCCCAAGGGCAAGGAAGGCGAAGTGCGCGGGCTTGCCATGTGGATCGACCGCAACATCTTCTGGTCGGCTGTCGGTGTGGTCATGGGCGCGATCGGCGACAAGCTGCCCGACGCCTTCAAGAAGGACCGCAGTGAATTCTCCGGCCGTTCGTTCGACGCCGACAAGCTTCGGGCCTCCATTCCGATGACGCGCGACCAGACCTATGCCCAGCTGACGCTGGCCGAGACGATGTTGGCCGACGGCCGCGCCTACCTGCTGGGCGGCGAGCCCACCCTGGCGGACTGCGCCCTCTACAATCCGGTGTGGTTCATCAAGGAGCGGCTCGGCTCCACGGCGAGCCCGCTCGACCGGCTGCCCAGGATCGTCGCCTGGTCCGAGCGCATGAAGGCATTTGGGGCGGGCTCGCGCCAGGATATCACGGCGGCCGAAGCGCTCGAGATCGCCAAGGCAGCCAAGCCTGCGCCGACCGGCGTCGACGCCAATGATCCGAGCGGCCTGAAGGCCAGTCAAAAGATCAGCGTCACGCCGGACGATACCGGCAGGGTGCCGGTGAGCGGCGAGCTCGCGGGCCTGACGGCGGACCGTATTTCGATTGCTCGCAGCGATCCGCGGGTGGGCGACGTCGTCGTCCATTTCCCGCGCGCGGGATTCATCATCCAGACGCTATAGCGAAACCTCGCCCCGAAGCACGGGGACGCAGCCGCCACCGACCGAGGCGCGAATGCCGTCTGCCGCGCGGTGCGCGGAGGCGAGCAACAGGCTCGGCCGGCCCATCTCGACGCCCTGGACGATGTCGTAGTGTCCCTCCTGGTCGGCGGTCAGGGACAGCAACAGCGCTGCGAGCGGCGTCGCGGCGCTGCCCGTGGCGGCATCCTCGACCGTGCCGGAGAGGGGCGAAAACATGCGGCTGCGCAGGCGGGCGCGGTCACCGCTCCGGCCAGCGTGGGCATAGAGATAGAGCGGCAGGCGCTTGGGCCCCATCCCGGTCGGTGCGTATTGCGTGACGGCATGGCGGAAACGCGCGATGTCGGGAACGGCGCGGGTCAGCGCCTCGGCTGTCACTTCCGCCACGATGAAGGAATTGCCAACCGAGGCCATGACCGGGCGGTGCGCGGTCACGACGACTTCGCCAGGGGCGATGCCGACACAGTCCGCGAGCAGATCCACCGGCATCTCGGCGCCGAGCGATAGCGGTTGCGGTGCCGCGATCGTCACGGCATCGCCGTCGACCTTCACCTCGACCAGGCCGGCGATCTCCTCGAAACGCAGCATACCGTCCTTGGCCCGTCCGCGGCCGGCCAGCACCCAGCCGGTGCCGACGTTGGGATGGCCGGCGAAGGGCATCTCGGCGGTGCGATTGAAAATGCGCACGCGGGCAGTGTGGGCAGGATCGTTCGGCGGCAGCACGAAAGTCGTCTCGCTCAAATTGAACTCGGCGGCGAGGGACTGCATGTCGGCGTCCGACAGGCCACGCGCGTCGGGAAATACGGCCAGCGGATTGCCACCGAAACGCCGGTCGGTGAAAACGTCGACAGTGACGAACTCGTAGGTCTTCATCGCGAACCCGCTACACGATCTCTCATACAATCTCTGCGCCGATTTCGCCTGCAAGGCGGCGCAAGGCGGCGACCGAGCGCGCCGTGGCGTTGCGGCCGTCGCCGGGGCAATGGGTTTCGATGCTGGCCAGGACTTCGGGCGCCTTCACGCCGCGCAGCAATCGCCTGAGCTCGTCGGCCCAGGGAATGTCGCCGTCGCCCAGCGGCACCGTTCGCTTCGCCGTCATGTCGCGGTCCTTGAGATGGATGGCATCGACGTACGGTGCGAGCTGCTCGATGTCGGCGTCGCCGGGCGGCGCACCGATCGACCAGCCGTTGGCGATATCGACCAGCGGCTTCACAGACCCCGGCCGCGGCTCGGGGTACCCGGCGAAGAACTGGGCGAGCTCGGTCACTGAGCCCACGTTGCAGACAGGCTCGTTCTCGACTTCCACGTCGACGCTGTAGGTCAGGGCAAGATCGGCCAGACGCTCGAAGGAGGAGAACAGATCGGTCGGCTGATAGCCCGGATAGCGCAAATGGGTGAACACGCGCATTCTGCGTGCCTTCAGCACGACGGCGACATCGAAGGCGTAGGCCAGCGGGTCGTCGGACGGGCAGGTCGCGGGATCGAAGGCGAAATCGACCTTGCCGGCGGCGGCTTCCTTGCCGGGCATGGCCCATTTCAGCACGGGCGAGACGAAGGTCGGCACGCTGAGGCCGGCCTTCTCGATCGTCCGGGCGACGGCCGCGACCTCTTCCAGCGGCATGCCCATGAGATTGCGCCCACCTACCGTGCGCATATCGAGACGACGGACGTCGTTCTCGGCGCAGAACGAGATCATTTCATCGAGAGTGGGGCCGATTTCATCGCCGATCACGGCGAGCGCAAGACGGGGCAGGGTCATGCGGTTAACCTACTATCGCCCGACGTCTTTGGCTAAGGTTGGGTTTGAGATCGTAGGAGGCGACATGAGCGACGAAGCGGCGATTTTCGTGGGCGCGAGCGATGTCGATCAGTATCTCCTTTTGAAGTACGGCAATCGGCACGGGCTGATCGCCGGCGCCACCGGCACCGGCAAGACCGTGACCCTGCAGACCATCGCCGAGGGCTTCTCCGCCTATGGCGTGCCCGTGTTCATGGCCGACGTGAAGGGCGATCTGTCGGGCGTCAGCCAGCCGGGCGGCGACAATCCGAGGGCCGTCGAGCGTGCCAGGCAAATGGCCATCGAGGGCTACGCGGGGCGTGCCTTCCCGACGGCCTACTGGGACCTGTTCGGCGAAAAAGGCCATCCGATTCGCACAACGGTGAGCGAGGTGGGCCCAGTACTCATGGCACGCCTTCTTCAGCTCAACGAAACCCAGGAGGGTGTGCTCAACATCGCCTTCAAGGTCGCCGACGAGCAGGGCCTGCTACTGCTCGATTTCAAGGATCTCCAGGCCCTGCTGCAATGGCTGGCGGAGAACGCTGGCCAGCTCACCACCGAATACGGCAATGTCAGCAAGCAATCCGTCGGCACGATCCAGCGCCAGCTCCTGATGCTCGACCAGCAGGGCGGCGAGGGGTTCTTCGGCGAACCCGCGCTCGATCTCGCCGACATGATCCGCTGCGATGCGGCCGGCCTCGGCACGATCAACGTTCTGGCCGCCGACCGGCTGATGCAGAATCCGCGGCTCTACGGCACATTTCTGCTCTGGCTGCTCTCCGAGCTGTTCGAGGCGCTGCCCGAGGTAGGCGATCTCGACAAGCCCAAGTTCGTGTTCTTCTTCGACGAGGCGCATCTGCTGTTCAACGATGCGCCCAAGGCGTTGCTCGAGCGCATCGAACAGGTGGTACGGCTGATCCGCTCCAAGGGCGTGGGCGTCTATTTCATCACCCAGAATCCGCTCGATATTCCCGAGTCGGTGCTGGGCCAGCTCGGCAACCGCGTGCAGCATGCGTTGCGGGCTTTTACGCCGAGAGACCAGAAGGCGGTGAAGGTCGCGGCCGAAACCTTTCGCCCCAACAAGAAGTTCGACGTCGCCCAGGCAATCACCGAACTCGGTGTCGGCGAGGCATTGCTGTCGTTCCTCGACACCAAGGGCGTGCCGACTCCGGTCGAGCGCTGCCTGATCGCACCGCCCCAGGGGCGCATCGGTCCGGCGAAGGATGCCGAGCGGAAGGCGGTCATGGCGGCCAGCCTGCTGGCCGGCAAGTACGACAAGACCATCGATAGGGCGTCCGCCTACGAGGTGCTGATGGGCCGCGTATCGGCGGGTGCCCAGACAGAGCCGGCCACGCCGGCCAGCAGCACGCCGCGCCGGCGCGGTCAGTACGGCTCCGTCCCTCAAACGGCGCCACCCGCGCCGCCGCCATCACCATCACCATCGCCATCGCCATCGGGTCCGTGGGGAGGTCGCCCTGAGGCTGAGGCCGCGCGGATCGAACCCCGGCTGAAGAAGGCACAACCGCCGATGTCGGCGCCTGCGCCGACATCGAGGGCTCCCGCCGGCCGTCAGCGCGACTCGATCGGCGTGACCGTCGCCAAGGCCGCCAGCCGCAGCATGGCGACCATCGCCGCGCGCGAGGCGGCCAAGGCCATTTTCGGCAGGGGCAGGGCGGGCAACATCGGCGCCAGTGTCGGTGGCGCCGTGCTGAGGGGCGTTCTGGGCTCGATCCTGAGAGGCTGACGCGGGGTCGCGTCAGGCTTCGACGATCAGCGTGCCGTCCATGTCGTCGTGGCCGTCGCCGCAGAACACGTCGCACAGGAACGTGAAACTGCCGGTCTTGCCGGGGGTCAGGGAGACGCGTGTCTCCTGGCCCGGCACGACCTCCACGCGGATGCCGAAATCCGGCATCTTGAAGCCGTGGATACGGTCCTCGGTCGTCAGCACCAGCACCATCGGCTGGCCGAGCTTCACGGTCGCCTTGTTCGGGTGAAACTCGAATTTCCTGGCGCTTATCCGCACCTCCACAGGCGACTGGGCGGCAAGACGCGCCGCTCCGATCATGAGCGGAATGCCGAGCAGCACCAGTGCCCGGCGCTTCATCGCCTCAGCTCTTGGTGACCGGCAATTCGGTGAAGCTCACCTTTGCCCCGACCGTCACGTCGCGCGTTCCGAGGCCGGGCTGGGCGGCATCGTAGGGCAGCGGCGCCCGCTTGGGCTGCGAGCCGGGTGCGGTCAGCGGGAAGATCAGTGACTTGGCGGCATGATGGGCGATATGGCCCGTCATGTGATGGTTCTCCTGATGGATGTGGCCGTAGAACACCACGACGTTGGTGTAGGGCATCAAGAGGTCGATCGCCTTGGCGCCGTCCGCGGTCGTCCAGTCCCAGTCGGGCTTCAGGTCGAACAGCGGCCGGTGCGTCAGCACCACGATGCGGTCGTCGGTCTTGCGTTGCTTGAGGTCGGCGGCCAGCCAGGCGAGCTGCTCGTCGCCGAGCTTAGCGGCGGGATCGGTGGTGTTGTCGAGGGCGATGAAATGCACGCCTTTGTGGTCGAAGGTGTAGTTCACCGCGCCGAAGAATTCCTTGTAGGCCTCGCCACGGTCGAGCGAGGCATCGTGCTCGCCGGGCATGAAACGCACGTCCTTGACGCGCAGTGCCGAGACGATCTCCTTGAAGCGCTGCATGCGGGCGCGCCGTTCCTTGGGATCGTCGGTCGTATGGGTGAGGTCGCCGGTGAAGACGATGAAGTCGGGCGGGTTGGCGAGACCGTTCACGGTCGCCACGGCCTTTGCCAGGGTATTCTCGGCATCGGGATTGGCCGCGCCCTTGTAGCCCCAGTGCGTGTCGGAGAACTGGACGAAATGGAAGTCGCCGGCGGCCTGGGCCGAAGCTTGTCGGTCGGCGAACAGCCCGGCCGTGAAGGTGACTCCCGCCACGCCGGCGAGCTTGAGAAAATCGCGACGATCCCGTTGCAGCATCATGTCCTCCGGAGTTGGAACTACGGGGGACTACCGCCTGTGCCCGGGGCCTATTCCGGCGATTCGACGCGGGAATAAAATCGACCCCCGGTCGGTATTGTTGTCCTATGGGCCTCATGTCCGACGCGCCGGAGCCCGATGGCAGGACGCCCGATGGTAGGACGGTCGAGCGCTTTCGCATCGTCGTGCTGCCGCATCTCGACTCGGCCTACGGTTTTGCCCGCTGGCTGACACGCGATCCCGTGGCGGCGCAGGACCTGGCACAGGAATCTCTCCTGCGCGCGTTGCGCTACTTCCACGCGTTCCGCGGCGAAGAGGCAAAGCCGTGGCTGCTGCGGATCGTGCGCAACACCTGGACCGACATGCGCACACGGTATGCCGCGGAATCGGAGTCACTCGAGATCGTCGAAAACCGGGCCGCCGACGGCCCCGATCCCGAGCAGAGCGCGCAGGCCGGTGATCGTCGTCGGCATGTAGCGGCGGCACTGGCGGCGGTGCCGGCGGAGGTGCGCGAGGTCCTCGTCCTGCGCGAGATCGAGGACCTTTCCTACAAGCAGATCGCGGCGGTGCTCGATCTGCCGATCGGCACCGTCATGTCGCGCCTGGCGCGGGCGCGGGAGAAGTTGGCCGCCGAGCTGCGCGGCCGCCTGGGAAGGAGGGATCATGGACTGTCCGACCTGTGAGGCGATGGTCGACGCCTATGTCGATGGCGAGCTGTCGGCGCGCGACAGCGCGGAATTCGAGACAGCACTCGCGATCTGCGCCGGGTGCCGCAAGCGGCTGGAGGCTGCGCGGACGATGAGCAACTTGCTGCGCGATCTGCCGGCGGAACCTGCGCCGGACCTGCTGCGCGCGCGGATCGAGCGCGACCTGAGAGCAATCGCGGGACGCCCTCGCGAACGGGCGCGCGAACAGCTGCGCTGGGCAGCGATTGCCGCCAGCCTGATCGTGGCTGTCGGCCTTGGCTGGCTCGGCGGAAACCTCACGGGGCAGGGCGGGCGGCAGTCGGACGAGATGATTGCCGGCTATCTGCGGGTGGCGATGGCCGAGACGCCGGTCGATGTCGCCTCGTCGGACCGCCATACGGTGAAGCCGTGGTTCGTCGGCCGTGTCGACTATGCGCCGCCCGTCCATGACCTCACCGCGCAGGGTTTCCCGCTGCTGGGTGGCCGTCTCGATGTCGTCGATGGCCGCAAGGTGGCGGTGCTCGTCTACCGTCGTAACCAGCATCGGCTGGCGCTCACCGTCTGGCCGGCGACTGCAGCCGGCGACACCTCGCCCGATGTCACGGTGCGCGACGGCTTTGCGCTCACCCGCTGGCGCCATGCCGGGTTCGAAATGCGCGCTGTTTCCGACCTGGCACCAGCCGAGATGAAGTCATTTGCGACGGCCCTCGATAGGGCCATCGACACTGGAAGCTGATCAGAGCAGCCGGTCGAGTTCCTTGACGATGGCGTCGCCCATTTCCTGAGTGCCGACCTTCTTGGTGCCGTCGGTGTTGCCGACCAGCAGGTCGCCGGTGCGATAACCCGCCTTCAGCACGTTCTCGACCGCCAGCTCGACCATGTCGGCGTCTTTGCCGAGGTCGAACGAGTAGCGCAGCATCATGGCGTAGCTCAGCGTCTGGGCGATCGGATTGGCGAGACCCTTGCCCGCGATGTCGGGCGCGCTGCCGTGGATCGGCTCGTAGAGAGCCTTGCGCCGGCCCGTGGCGTCGGGCGCGCCGAGCGAAGCCGACGGCAGCAGCCCGAGCGATCCGGTCAGCATGGAGGCTTCGTCGGACAGGATGTCGCCGAACAGGTTGTCGGTGACGATGACGTCGAAGTCCTTGGGCGCGCGCAGCAGCTGCATGGCGAGCGCATCGGCATACATGTGGCTGAGCGCCACGTCGCTAAAGCTCTCCTTGTGCAGCTTGGTCGCTTCCTCGCGCCACAGCACGCCGGTGTACATCACGTTGGCCTTCTCCGCGGAGAGGACCTTGTTCTTGCGCTTGCGCGCCAGCTCGAAGGCGACGGCGCAGACACGGCGGATTTCGGGTGCCGTGTAGCGCTGGGTGTCGAAGGCCTCGACCTCGCCCTTGGCGTTGGTGTGGCGGCCGCGCGGCTCGCCGAAATACACGCCGCTCGTCAGCTCGCGGATGATCATGATGTCGAGACCTTTGACGATCTCGGGCTTGAGCGAGGACGCATCGACCAGCGCATCGAACACCTTGGCCGGGCGCAGGTTGGCGAACAGGTCCATTTCCTTACGCAGACGCAGCAGGCCGCGTTCGGGCTTCTTGCTGAAGTCGGCCGTGTCCCACTTCGGGCCGCCGACCGAGCCGAACAGCACAGCATCGGCCTCGAGCGCCGTCTTCATGGCGTCGTCGCTGAGCGGTACGCCGTGCTTGTCCAGCGCCGCGCCGCCCACCAGGTCTTCCTTGATGTCGAAACCGACCGCGCGCTTCTTGCCCATCCAGGCGATGATCTTGCGGACTTCGTTCATCACTTCGGGGCCGATGCCGTCGCCCGGCAGCACCAGCAGATTGCGGTTGGACGCCATGATGGTCAGATCTTCCGTTGATTGTATGGTTTGCAGTTAAGAAACCC
>CAMDOT010000021.1 GCA_945903635.1 Rhizobium sp. Q54
CAAGGGCCCACGACGCGCTCGAGCGCTCGAATATGTCATCGGTATGCATCGGCAAGCCAGCCGCGCGGCGCGCGAACGGATGGTCGGGGGAGATGCCGACGAAGCCAGGGACATAATGGACATCAGGCGAGGCTTCATCGGCTTGGAGCCGCCGGCATTCGGAGATGCTGGCGTCGAAGCCGATGGCGGCGAAGCGACTGCCGAACACCCGCCAGACGGGCTCGATGCCACCGGAACAACCGACATCGACCAACGCGAACTTCTCGTCCCTTAGTGTGTCTGCTACCAGGCGCAGAAACGCGTCGTGCATTGCCTCTCCCTCGGGCGGTCTCTTGGGCTGAAAAACCTTGACTTGGCCATACCATATGTTGCCTTATGGAGCGAGGAATACGGCATATGTTATTGAGACCACGACAGATTTTGGCCCCCGTGATCTTCGCCACGGTGTTTGGCTATTTCGGCTACCACCTCGTGAATGGTGATCGCGGTCTGCTGGCCATGGTGAACCTCCAGCGTGAGGTCCTGGTCGCCGAACAGAATCTGGCCGAGGCCGAGACGACGCGAAAGATCTGGGAACGCCGAGTGGCGGCGCTGCGCAATCACAGTCTCGATCCGGACATGCTCGATGAGCGGGCAAGGGTGCTGCTGAATTTTGCGCGCAAGGACGACACGATCATCTTCACGCCGACGCGCTGAAGAGAGACCGCAAAGCGGTCGGCCGAAAGAAACTGTCCGGCGCATCGGTCCGTTTGCAAACAATCGCTCAAATGCTGCGCCGCACTCGGGGGCATTCTGGTTTTTTCCTTCTAGATCAACCACATCGGCATGAGCGATGCTATAAGCTGGCGTGGGGCTACTGAGGGGAATGCTATGGCGAAGCCGGCCGTGAAGCCGAAGGTCGAATCTCTTCCCGCCAAATCGAAGTCGCCCCCCAAACCATCCGGGCCCGGCGACAACAGCGTGAGCGCCGAGGAGCTCAAGTCGTTCTACCGGAACATGCTGCTGATCCGCCGCTTCGAAGAGCGCGCAGGGCAGCTTTATGGCATGGGCCTGATCGGCGGATTCTGCCATCTCTACATCGGCCAAGAAGCGGTCGTCGTCGGCATGCAGTCGACCATCGGCGACGAGGACGCCGTCATCACTTCCTACCGCGATCATGGCCACATGCTGGCCTGCGGCATGGATCCCAAGGGTGTGATGGCCGAGCTGACCGGCCGCAGCGGCGGCTATTCCAAGGGCAAGGGCGGCTCGATGCACATGTTCAGCCGCGACAAGCATTTCTACGGCGGCCACGGCATCGTCGGCGCCCAGGTGCCGATCGGCACCGGCCTCGCATTCGCGCACAAGTACCACGGTGGCAAGAACGTCTCGTTGACCTACTTCGGCGACGGCAGTGCCAACCAGGGCCAGGTCTACGAAGCCATGAACATGGCAGCGCTCTGGAAGCTTCCCGTCATCTACATCATCGAAAACAACCGCTACGGCATGGGAACCTCCGTCGAGCGCGCGTCGGCGACCACCGAGCTCTACCGTCATGGCGAGGCCTTCGGCATTCCGGGCGAGCGGGTCGACGGCATGGACGTGCTGGCGGTGCGGACGGCCGGTGAAAAGGCCGTCGACCATGCGCGCAGTGGTGCGGGGCCGTACATCCTCGAGATGCAGACCTATCGCTATCGCGGCCATTCCATGAGCGATCCGGCCAAGTACCGGACCAAGGAAGAAGTCGACAAGTACCGCAACGAACGCGATCCGATCGATCACCTGCGCAAGCGCCTGCTCGACGGTGGGCTCACCGACGAGGCGGCACTCAAGGCTGTCGATGCGGAAATCCGCAAGATCGTGAACGATGCCGCTGAATTCGCACAGCACAGTCCCGAGCCCGACCCGTCGGAGCTTTGGACCGATATCCTGATCGGAGCCTGATCCATGTCGATTTCGGTTCTGATGCCTGCCCTGTCACCGACGATGACGGAAGGCAAGCTTGCCAAGTGGCATGTGAAAGTGGGCGACGTGGTGAAGTCGGGTCAGGTGATCTGCGAGATCGAGACCGACAAGGCGACCATGGAAGTTGAAGCCGTAGATGAAGGCACGGTGGCGCAGTTGCTGGTGGCCGAAGGCACCGAAGGCGTCGCGGTCAATACGCCGATCTGCCTTCTGGCGGCTGAAGGCGAGAGCGTCGCCGACGCGGCCAAGGCGGCTCCCGCCGCTCCCGTCGCGGCGCCCCGCAGCGAACCGCCGCCGCCGTCTCCGAACGTGGCGTCACCGAGCCCCGCACCCATCACGACCGCGCCATCGGCCGAGCCGGAGTGGAGCGGCAAGACCGTTCACATGACGGTGCGCGAGGCGTTGCGCGACGCCATGGCCGAGGAGATGCGCAAGGACGGCAACATCTTCCTGATGGGCGAGGAAGTCGCCCAGTATCACGGCGCCTACAAGGTGAGTCAGGGCCTGCTCGAGGAATTCGGCGAAAAGCGCGTCATCGATACGCCGATCACCGAGCATGGCTTCGCCGGCCTCGGTGTCGGTGCGGCTTTCGGTGGCCTGAAGCCGATCGTCGAGTTCATGACCTTCAACTTCGCCATGCAGGCGATGGATCAGATCATCAATTCGGCGGCGAAGACGCATTACATGTCGGGTGGCCAGATGACATGCCCGATCGTGTTCCGCGGCCCCAATGGCGCCGCGTCGCGTGTCGGCGCGCAGCACTCGCAATGCTATGCGAGCTGGTATGCCCACGTTCCAGGGCTGCGGGTGCTGGCACCGTGGAGTGCTGCCGATGCCAAGGGCCTGCTCAAGGCCGCCATCCGCGATCCCAATCCGGTGATCTTTCTCGAAAACGAAATGCTCTATGGCCAATCGTTCGACGTCCCGGAGGATCCCGACTTCATTTTGCCGATCGGCAAGGCCAAGATCGAGCGGCAGGGCAAGGACGTCACCATCGTCGCCTTCTCGATCATGGTCGGCAAAGCGCTGCAGGCGGCCGAGGAGCTGGCCAAGCAGGGCATCGACGCCGAGGTCATCAACCTGCGCAGTCTGCGTCCGTTCGACACCGAAACCATCGTCAACTCGGTGAAGAAGACGAACCGGCTCGTGTCGGTCGAAGAGGGCTGGCCGTTCGCCGGTATCGGGTCGGAGCTCTCGGCCCTGATGATGGAGCACGCCTTTGACTGGCTCGACGCGCCGGTGAAACGCGTCGCGGGTCTCGACGTGCCGCTGCCCTATGCCGCCAATCTCGAGAAGATGGCCCTGCCGCAATCGAGCAATATCGTCGAGGCCGCTCACGCGGTCTGCAATCGCTGACGCGGGGAGGGTAGGTTCATGGCCATCAATATCCTGATGCCCGCGCTGTCGCCGACGATGACGGAGGGCAAGCTCGCCAAGTGGCATGTGAAGGTGGGTGACACCGTCAAGGCCGGTCAGGTGATGTGCGAGATCGAGACCGACAAGGCGACCATGGAGGTCGAAGCCGTCGACGAGGGACGGATCGGCCAACTCGTTGTGCCCGAAGGCACCGAGGGCGTGAAAGTGAACGCCGTCATCGCGATTCTTCTGGAAGAGGGCGAGAAGGCCGTGCCCGCAGGCGCGCCTGCCGCGGCTCCGCCGCCTGCCGCACCAGCTCCGGCAGCCGCCGTTGCCCCGGCCCCGCAGGCTGCGGCACCGACTGCAGCTCTGGCTGCACCGGCACCTCAGCCTGCGGCGGCGCCGGGTGGCGCGCGCATCTTCGCTTCTCCGCTCGCCAAACGTATCGCCGCCGAAAAGGGACTGGATCTCTCGCGAATCAAGGGCAGCGGCCCTGGCGGACGCATCGTCAAAGCGGACGTCGAGCAGGCCAAGCCGGGCGCGGCGCCGGCGACCGCTCCCGCACCGAAGGCGGCACCCACGTTCGCGCCACAGCCGGTCTTCGCGGCGCCGGGCGATACCCGCGTTCCGCACACCTCGATCCGCAAGGTGATCGCGCGGCGCATGCTCGAGTCCAAGCAGCAAGTGCCGCACTTCTACCTGACGGGTGAATTCGAGATCGATGCTCTCCTGGCCGCGCGCCAGGCGATCAATGTCATGGCGGAGAAAAAAGGCATCAAGGTTTCGGTCAACGACATGGTGATCAAGGCCTGCGCCAAGGCGCTGCGCGATCATCCGGAATGCAATGCCTCGTGGACCGAGGACGAGATGATCCAGTACGGCGCCGTCGACATCTCCGTCGCCGTCGCCACCGACCGCGGCCTCATCACACCGATCGTGCGCAACGCCGACATGAAAGGCCTGGCCCAGATCGCGGCCGAGATGAAGGATCTCGCCGCCCGCGCCAAGGTGGGCAAGCTGAAGCTGGAAGAGTTCCAGGGCGGTGGCTTCACCATCTCAAATCTCGGCATGTTCGGCGTGAAAGACTTCGCCGCCATCATCAACCCGCCGCAGGCCATGATCCTGGCCGTGGGCGTCGGTGAGGAGCGGGTGGTCGTGCGCAAGGGCCAGATGGTCGTGCGCAACATGATGAACTGCACGCTGGCGGTCGATCACCGCGTCGTCGACGGCGCGATGGGCGCGCAGTATCTCCAGACGCTGCGTGCCTATATCGAGCAGCCGGCTGCGATGCTGGCCTAGGAGCGTCCCGTGGCCGAAACGAATTTCGATATCATCGTCGTTGGCGGCGGACCGGGCGGCTACGTTGCCGCCATCCGTGCGGCCCAGCTCGGCATGAAGACCGCCGTCGTCGAGCGCGAGAACATGGGCGGCATCTGCCTCAACTGGGGCTGCATTCCGACCAAGGCGCTGCTGCGCACCTCGGAGGTCTACAGTCTCATCAAGCATGCCGAGGCCTATGGCCTGTCGGTGAAGGACGTCTCCTACGATCACAAGAAGATCGTCGAGCGCTCGCGCAAGGTCGCGGGCCAGCTCAGCAACGGCGTCAAAGGCCTGATGAAGAAGAACAAGATCACGGTTTTCGACGGCACGGCCAAGCTCGCCGGCGCCGGCAAGCTCGCGGTCGCGATGAATGACAAGAGCAGCGCAACCTTGACCTACAAGCACGTGATCCTGGCAACAGGTGCCCGGGCGCGGCAGCTGCCGGGCCTGGAGTCCGACGGCAAGTTGGTCTGGAGCTATCGTGAGGCGATGGTGCCGGAGGAGATGCCGAAGTCGCTGCTGGTCATCGGCTCGGGCGCGATCGGCATCGAGTTCGCGAGCTTCTATCGCACCATGGGCGCCGAAGTGACCGTGTGCGAAGTGCTCGACCGCGTTCTCCCCGTCGAGGACGAGGAAGTGTCGGCCTTCGCCAAGCGCGCCTTCGAGAAGCAGGGCATGAAGATATTGACCGGCGCCACCGTGTCGAACCTGAAGAAGGGCGCCAACAACGTCACGGCCACCATCACGGTCGGCGGCAAGGCGCAGGAGATCACGGTCGATCGCGTCATCAGCGCCGTCGGCATCGTGGGCAATGTCGAGAACCTTGGCCTCGAAGGCACCAAGGTGAAGGTCGAGAAGACCCACATCGTGATCGACCAGTGGGGCGCGACCGGTGAGCCCAACGTCTATGCGCTGGGCGACGTCGCGGGCCCGCCGTGGCTTGCGCACAAGGCGATGCACGAGGGCGTGCTGGTGGTCGAGAAGATCGCTGGCGTAAAAGGCGTGCACCCGATGAAGACCGAAAACATCCCGGGCTGCACCTACTGCCAGCCGCAGGTCGCAAGCATCGGGCTGACCGAGGCGGCGGCCAAGGCCAAGGGGCTGCAGCTCAAGGTCGGCAAGTTCCCCTTCATTGGTAATGGCAAGGCGATTGCCCTTGGTGAACCCGAGGGCTTCATCAAGACGATCTTCGATGCCAAGACCGGCGAGCTTTTAGGCGCCCACATGATCGGCGCCGAGGTCACCGAGCTGATCCAGGGCTACAGCATCGCCAAGACGCTGGAGACCACCGAGGCCGAGCTGATGGCCACGGTGTTCCCGCATCCCACCCTTTCCGAGATGATGCACGAGTCGGTACTGGCGGCGTACGGCCGGACGCTCCATATCTAGCCCGTCATGGACGGAACCCTAGACAAGCTTTCCCTCACCCGGGCGGAGCGCCATCCTGAGAAGGCGCATCGGCCGGACAATCCGATTCAGCGCAAGCCGGATTGGATCAGGGTGCGTGCACCGAACTCGCCGGAATACGCCGAGACCAAGCGGCTGATGCGCGAGCTCAAGCTCACGACGGTGTGCGAGGAGGCGGCCTGCCCGAACATCGGCGAGTGCTGGAAGCAGAAGCACGCGACCTTCATGATCATGGGCGAGACCTGCACGCGGGCCTGCGCCTTCTGCAACGTTGCGACCGGCAAGCCGGGCGCGCTCAATCCGCATGAGCCGGCCAATATTGCCGAAGCGGTGGGCAAGCTCGGCCTCGGCCATGTCGTGGTGACCTCGGTCGATCGCGACGACCTGGCGGACGGCGGCGCGGCGCACTTTGCCGAAGTCATCACTGCGCTCCACAAGTCGGCGCCGACAACCACGGTCGAGATCCTGACGCCCGACTTCATGCGCAAGCCAGGGGCCATCGAAACGGTGGTCGCGTCACGCCCAGACGTGTTCAACCACAATCTCGAGACCGTGCCGCGGCTCTATCCGACCATCCGGCCCGGCGCCCGCTACTTCACCTCGCTGCGGCTGCTGTCGCGCGTGAAGGAGATCGATCCGTCGATGTTCACCAAGTCCGGCCTGATGGTCGGCCTCGGCGAGACGCGCGAGGAGATCCTGCAGGTGATGGACGATCTGCGGGCGGCGGACGTCGATTTCCTGACAGTCGGCCAGTACCTCCAGCCGACGCCGAAGCACGCCGCGCTCGACCGCTTCTGGACACCGGCCGAGTTCTCGGAGTTGGCCCAGATGGCTCGCGCCAAGGGCTTCCTGATGGTCTCGGCATCGCCGCTGACGCGCTCAAGCTATCACGCCGGTGACGATTTCGCGCGCCTTCGCGCGGCGCGTATTGCACAGCACAAGGGCTGACGGCTTCTTGTCCATCCGCCACGCCGAACGCCGTCTCGTCGGTCATGCGCCGATGCAGTTGTTCGACCTGGTGGCCGACGTCGCGCGCTATCCAGAATTCCTGCCGTGGTGTCATGCCGCCCGGGTGCGCCAGCGCGACGGCAATATCGAGATCGCCGAGCTTGCGATCGGTTTCGGGCCGTTCCACGAGAAGTTCGTTTCCCGGGTCGAACTCGCGCCCGACCAGCCCGGGGGCCCGCGCATCGACACCTCGGGAATTGAAGGCCCGTTCCGCCGCCTGATCAGTCGTTGGACATTCCAGCCCGACCCGCATGGCACCATGATCGACTTCGAACTGGAGTTCGACTTCCGCTCGATGTTGCTGCAGCAGACGGTCCGCCTGCTTTTCGCCGAGGCGGTCCGTCGCATGGTCTCGGCCTTTGAGGCGCGCGCCAACCAGCTCTACGGCAAGCCTATCGCTCGGCTAGCGCCGCCAGCATCGCAAGGGCGGTAAGCACCGAGGCGCGGCGGATCGCGTCGCGATCGCCGGGAAAGACGTGACGCTCGGCGACGGGCTCGTGGCCTGCACGTACGGCCACCAGATGAACCAACCCGACGGGCTTGTCGTCCGAGCCGCCGCCCGGGCCCGCGACACCTGTCACCGACACGGCGAGATCGGCCTGCGAACGGGCGAGGGCGCCCGCCGCCATCGCGCGGGCCACCGGCTCGCTGACCGCGCCATGGCCCAGCAGCGCGTCCCACGGCACGCCCAGCATTTCGCGTTTGGCCTCGTTGGCATAGGTAACGAAGCCGCGCTCGACGACATCGGATGAGCCGGCAATGGCCGTCAGGGCGGCGGCAACCAGCCCACCGGTGCACGACTCGGCGGTCACGACCTTTAGCTTGCGCGCCCGGCAGGCGACCAGGACGTGCTCCGCGGCCGTCCTCAATTCATGATCGAACATACGGTGGACCTCTTACTCTAGCTTCTCGGCACTTCGACGGTCGCGACCGCCTGGGCCGCGATGCCCTCACGGCGGCCGGTGAAGCCCAGCCCTTCAGTGGTCGTCGCTTTCACGCTGACGCGATTTCGGCCGATGCCGGCGATGCGCGCGATACTGTCAACCATGGCCTCGCGGTGCGGGCCTATTCGCGGCGCCTCGCAGATCAGGGTGAGGTCGAGATGGATGACCCGGCCGCCGCGCTCGGCGAGAAGCCCGAGCGCGTGCTTGAGAAAGCGGTCGGAAGAGACGCCGCGCCATTGCGGGTCGGACGGCGGAAAGTGGAGGCCGATATCCCCCGCGCCGATCGTGCCGAGGATCGCATCCGTGAGCGCGTGAAGCCCCACATCGGCGTCGGAATGGCCGCCAAGCGCCTGGATGTGCGGGATCGAGACGCCGCCCAGCATCACGGCGGCGCCCGACGTGAAGCCGTGGACGTCGAAACCAAAGGCGGTGCGTGTTTCCATTGTCGTCGCGCGCTGCAGATCCTCGGCAGTGGTGATCTTCGTGTTATCCCCGCTGCCGGCTACCATGACAACTTTCAAGCCGGCACGTTCGGCGACGGCGGCATCGTCGGTGAGAGCCGTGGCTTCGGTGGCGCCCAGCGCTGCCGCGTCGCGGTGCGCCCGGAGCAAGGGTTCGAAGCGGAAGATCTGGGGTGTCTGTGCGCGCCAGAGATTGTCGCGCCGGACTGTTTCGGAAATCGCGTTGCTGCTGGTGACACGCTTCAGCGTGTCTGCAAGCGGGATCCCCAGGACGGCGCCGTCGACCCCGTGGGCGGTGACCGCCTCAAGGCAGGCGGCGATGTCTGCCGCCCGCACGAAGGGGCGGGCGGCATCGTGGATGGCGACCAAGTCTGGGGCCTCTGAAGCCAGCGCCTCGAGGCCGTTCAGCACGGAAAGTTGTCGACTTGGTCCGCCAAGGATCGGCGGCGGAAGATCGTAGCCCTCGGCCGCCACCTGGTAGTGACCCTCGTCGCCTGCGGCAATGACGACCCGGAGCTGATCGATTCCGGGGACTACGCGCAATGCAGCAAGGGTGTGCCTTAGGACCGGTTGCGTGCCCAAAAGCGCATATTGCTTGGGCAGTGGGCCGCCGAAGCGGCTGCCGCGGCCGGCGGCGACGATCAGGGCGGTACAGGTGGGCACGGCCGGTTAATAACACCCGGGCAGGGGTCTGTGCACTTCGGACGCTTGCAGAAGAGTACTGGACTCGGTAATGCTCGCTCAATTATTGTGCACTGCACAAGATGCCTATTAACTGAGCAAGGGAAATGGCCCAAGCCAACCGCCTCCGCCCCATCGACATCGGTCCAGTCCGCCTCGAGGACCCCGTCATTCTGGCCCCAATGTCCGGCGTCACCGACATGCCGTTCCGTCGGATGGTCAAGCGCGGTGGGGCGGGCCTCGTCGTGTCCGAAATGATCGCTTCGGCCGCGATGGTCCGCGAAAACCGCAAGACGCTGCTGATGGCGAAGAACTCGCCGGAAGAATTCCCGATGTCGGTCCAACTCGCCGGCTGCGAGCCCGAGGTGATGGCCGAGGCGGCCAAGCTGAACGAGGACCGGGGAGCGGCACTCATCGACATCAACTTCGGCTGCCCGGTGAAGAAGGTCGTGAACGGCCATGCCGGGTCGTCGCTGATGCGCGACGAGGTTCACGCGGCCAGAATCCTGGAGGCCACGGTCAAGGCGGTGAAGCTTCCGGTGACCCTCAAGATGCGAACGGGCTGGGACGACGCCAACAGGAACGCCCCCAGCCTCGCACGCATCGCCGAGAACTGCGGCATCCGGATGCTGACCGTGCACGGCCGCACGCGGTGCCAATTCTACGAAGGTCACGCCGATTGGGCGTTCGTGGCCAACGTCAAGGCGGCGACGAACCTGCCGGTGATCGTGAACGGCGACATCAACACGCTCGACGACGTCGACCAGGCGCTGGCCCAGTCGGGCGCCGATGGCATAATGATAGGCCGCGGCGCCTATGGGCGGCCATGGTTCCTCAATCAGGCAATTCATTACCTGCGGACGGGCGAGCGCCTGTCCGATCCGTCGCTTGCGGAGCAATACGCCACAGTGCGGAGCCACTACGAGTCGATGCTCGAACATTACGGGCTCGAAACCGGGGTGCGCATGGCACGCAAGCATCTCGGCTGGTACTCCAAAGGCCTGCCGGCGTCGGCCGACTTCCGCGGCGCCGTCAATCGTGAGCCCGACCCGGCCAAGGTGCGGGCAATGCTTGCCACCTTCTTCCTGCCCGCCCTTGAACGGCAGGCGGCCTAGCATGGCGTTGCGTCCATTCAAGCGTTCCAGCACTTCGTCCGATCTGCTTTCCGTGGCGATCCTCGATTCACTGTCCGAGGCGATTCTCGTCGTCGATCATGGTCGGTTGATCCACTACGCCAATCTGTCCGCCGAACAGTTCTTCGGGGCAGGCCGGGCACGGCTGGTCGGTCACCCGCTGGACGAATTCGTGCCTGAGGATACGCCGCTCTTCTCCCTGCTCGAGCAGGTCGAGGCGAGCGGTGGCGCGGTTGCGGAAAACGGCATCACACTTGCCTCACCGCGCATCGGCAGCCGGTTCTGTGCGCTCCGGCTATCGCCGGTCGCCGACAGCGATGGGTTGGTCGCCATATCGCTGGTGGAGCAGACGATTGCCCGCAATATCGACCGCCAGATGTCGCACCGAAGTGCCGCCCGGTCGGTGAGTGCACTGGCGGCGATGCTGGCGCATGAAGTCAAGAATCCGCTGTCCGGGATCCGTGGAGCCGCTCAGCTCCTCGAACAGTCGGTCCCTGACAGCGACCGCGAGCTGACCAGCCTGATTTGCGAGGAAACGGATCGCATCGTGGCATTGGTCGATCGAATGGAGGCGTTCGCCGATGGCCGCCCGATCGACCGCGGCCCGATCAACATTCACCAGGTACTGAACCACGTCCGCCGACTCTCGGAGAATGGCTTTGGCAAGGGCGTCCGCTTCGTCGAGACCTACGATCCGTCGTTGCCCGAGGTCCACGGCGATCGCGATCAGCTGATCCAGGTCTTTCTCAATCTGGTCAAGAACGCCTGCGAGGCGCTGGGCGAGGGCGGGCGCGAAATCGAATTGTCGACGGCCTTCCGGCATGGCCTTCGCCTGGCGGTGCCGGGGCAGCAGGCCCGCGTCAACCTGCCTTTGGTTGTTTCGGTCCGCGATAACGGCGGCGGTGTGTCGGATGAAATCAGGTCGCACCTGTTTGACGCTTTCGTGACCAACAAGCCGACGGGAACCGGCCTGGGTCTTGCATTGGTGGCCAAGATCATCAACGACCACGGCGGGGCCATCGAGTTCGATAGTGCGCCCGGCCGGACAACATTCCGAGTAATGCTGCCGATGCAACTTTCACAGGCCGCCTCATGAGCGCCGCTGCAACTATCCTCGTCGCCGACGACGATCGCGCGATCCGCACCGTCTTGCACCAGGCTCTGGGCCGGCAGGGCCATACCGTGCGGAGCACGGGCACCGCCGCGACTCTGTGGCAATGGATTCAGGAAGGCGAAGGCCAACTCGTCATCACCGACGTCGTCATGCCCGACGAGAACGGGCTCGATCTCGTGCCGCGCATCCGCAAGCTGCGGCCCGACCTGCGCATCATCGTGATGAGTGCGCAGTCGACGCTGCTGACCGCAGTGCGCGCCACCGAACGCGGCGCGTTCGAATATCTGCCGAAGCCATTCGATCTCAATGAATTGGTATCGATCGTGAACCGGGCCCTTTCGGCGCCGGCCTCGTCGATGCCGCGCAGCCCGCATCCCCCGGAGGAGAGCGAGCGGCTGCCACTGATTGGGCGCTCGACCGCCATGCAGGAGATCTATCGCGCGCTGGCCCGCCTGATGTCGACCGACCTCACGGTGATGGTGTCGGGCGAGTCGGGCACCGGCAAGGAACTGGTCGCGCGGGCGCTGCATGATTACGGCAAGCGCCGCAAGGGGCCGTTCGTGGCCCTCAACATGGCCGCCATCCCGCGCGAGCTGATCGAGAGCGAGCTGTTCGGCCACGAGCGTGGCGCCTTCACGGGGGCTGTCCAACGGTCATCCGGCAAGTTCGAGCAAGCTTCCGGCGGTACGCTCTTCCTCGACGAAATCGGCGACATGCCGCCCGAGGCACAGACACGTCTGCTGCGTGTTCTGCAGGAGGGCGAGTACACGACCGTCGGCGGCCGGACACCAATCAAGGCCAACGTCCGCATCGTGGCCGCCACGCATCGCGACTTGCGCCGCCTGATCCAGCAGGGGCTGTTTCGCGAGGATCTGTTCTACCGCCTCAACGTCGTGCCGATAAGGTTGCCGCCGCTGCGTGAGCGCCTCGACGATATTCCCGAGCTGGCCAACCACTTTTTGCGCGCCGCGACCATGGACGGCTTGCCGACCAAGGTGCTGTCCACGGATGCCATGGCACGCCTGCGCCAGCACCGCTGGCCGGGCAACGTCCGCGAACTGGAAAATCTCGTCCGCCGCCTGTCCGCGCTCTACTCGGAAGAGGTGATCGGCGTTGAAACGATCGAATCAGAGCTCGCCGACGCCGTCCAGGCTCCCGAGTTCGAGGTTCCGGGCGCCGGAAGCCCCGGCCACGCCGACGCTTCCCTGGCTGATGCGATGGATCGACACCTTCAGGCCATGTTTGCGGCCCATGGTGACCGGCTGCCGCCGGACGGCATGTACGATCGTGTCATTTCCGAGGTCGAGCGACCGCTTCTGTCCCTGGCTCTTGGGGCGACACGCGGGAATCAGTTGCGCGCAGCCCGTCTCCTGGGGCTCAATCGCAATACGTTGCGCAAGAAGATAAAGGACCTCGACGTCCCCGTGGTTCGTACACCGCAGGTCCGCCGAGGCGGGTGACTTAGTGACAGCTACGCTGGGCGCTCCACGCTTGGGCGATGCGGCAACTGCGGTGCTTCGCGGCCTGAGCGGCCGCGTTGCCGCCGTGTCCTTGGCTGGGCTTGCCATTGTCGCCGGCGCGATGACCTATGCGTGGCTGGCGGGGTTCGTGCCGGCCGCCTTTGGAACCCTCGGCTGGATGACCGGCCTGCTGGTATTGGATCTCGTCATCGCCATCGCGCTCGTCGCCGTACTCGCCGTGCGGCTCACGCAGCTATGGCTGGATCGTCGCCGCGGCGCCGCCGGCTCGCGGCTCCACATGCGGCTCGTGCTGGTATGCAGTATCTTTACCATCACGCCGACATTGATCGTCGCCATCATCCTCTCCCTGCTTTTCCTCGATCTGACGGATTTTGTCGTGAAACCGTCGCAGGCTGCCTATGAAGCGGCCCGGGAGATTGGCGAGCCGGTGCGGCGGGCGCGGGAAAATGAAATCCTGCGCGACATCGACGCTATCGCCGGCCCCCTGCAAGCCTTGGGTATCGACGGCATTCGCGACAGCGAGATGACGAAGCGCCTCCTGGAAACCGCGATCCAGGGACGCCCGATCATCGAGGCGACCGTCATCGATGCCGACAAAGGCGTGATCGCCCAGGCCCAGGCTCCCGATGCCAAGGGCATGATCGATCCGCAGCCATCGGCGAAATTCCTCTGGCAGGCGGTCAATCAAGCAAGGCCGGTCCAATTCGACTCGGCGAACGGCGCCTACTTCGTCATGCAGCTTTTCATTGGCGAGCCGCTCTTTCTGGCGACCGGCCATGCTGTCGACCTCAGGGTCGTCGACTACATCAAGAGCATCGAGTTGGCTGGAAAGTTCTATACGCAGATCGAGTCTGCTCTGCAGCGCAACCAGCTGGTCATATTGCTGGTCAGCGGCGTCATCGCCTTCCTGATGCTGTTGGCTGCGGTTTGGCTGGCGATCCTGTTCGCAACCCGCCTGACCGCGCCGATCGGTGGATTGATGCAGGCGGCGGAGCGGCTGCGGGGAGGCGATCTGACGACACGCGTGGAGGAGGGGCCGCCCAACGATGAGCTGGGGCAGCTTGCCCGTTCCTTCAATCGCATGGCGAGCCAGATCGAGCATCAACGCGGCGAGCTGGTCAGCGCCAACAGGGAACTCGACACACGCCGGCGCCTGACCGATGCGGTGCTGGCGGGCGTTTCGGCCGGGGTACTCAGCGTCGACGGGAAGGGCATCGTCATCAGAAGCAACCGGTCGGCCCTCGAACTTCTCGCTTTGCCCGAAGACGGTGTTCTTGAGCGGCCACTGGCCGATGTCATGCCCGAGCTGGCAGCGCTCATGGCACAGGCGGCCGAGCGACCGGATCGCGTCACGCAGGGGCAGGTCGAGATCCTTCAGCGTGGTGCGCGGCGTATCCTGCTGGTGCGCATCAGTGCCGCCTCCGACGCCGGCTCGGTCGTCACCTTCGACGACGTGACCGACCTGATGTCGGCCCAGCGCATGGCGGCGTGGGGTGACGTGGCACGACGTATCGCGCACGAAATCAAGAATCCGCTCACACCGATCCAGCTTTCCGCGGAACGGCTGAAACGCCGTTACCTGAAGCAGATCAAGGACGACCCGGAAACCTTCACGATCTGCACCGATACGATCATCCGCCAGGTCGGCGACATCGGTCGCATGGTCGACGAATTCTCATCCTTCGCCCGCATGCCCCGTCCGACGGTGCAGGCGGAAGACGCCAAGGAACTGTGCCAACAAGCACTTTTCCTGCAACGCAACGGCAATCCCGATATCCACTACGCCTCACACCTCCCGGAGGGGCCGATCCCCCTGATCTGCGACCGTCGGCAGGTCGGGCAGGTCCTGACCAATATCCTGCAAAATTCTGCGGAGGCGATCGAGGGGCGGGAACCGTCCGCGGCCGGGCCGCTGCCGCCGGGCGAGATTTCGCTGACCCTGGACGATGACGGCGCGACCGTGCGTATTGTCATCGAGGACAACGGCAAGGGATTGCCGAAGGAAGGGCGCGAGCGCCTGACCGAACCCTATATGACGACCCGTAGCAAAGGCACGGGACTGGGCTTGGCGATCGTCAAGAAAATCATGGAAGATCATGGCGGATATCTCGCCCTGGAGGACCGCGAGGGTGGCGGTGCCTGCATCAGTCTGGTATTCCGACGGGACGCGAAGGAAATCGCGTCGGCTCGACCACACGCGACGGCCGCACAATGATCCGCCGAGACAGTAGCGGACTGCTTGAAGAGTCATGGCCCACGACATCCTGATCGTCGACGACGAGCGCGACATCTGCACGCTGATCGCGGGTATCCTCGAGGACGAGGGAAACACGGCCCGTCGCGCGCACAACAGCACCGAGGCGATCGACGCCGTGCGCCAGCGTCGGCCGGCACTCGTGATCCTGGACGTCTGGCTGCAAGGCAGTGAACTCGACGGCCTGCAGCTTCTCGAGGTCATTCGGCGCGAAGATCCGCCCATCCCCGTCGTCATGATCAGTGGCCACGGCACGATTGATACAGCGGTCTCGGCGATCAAGACCGGCGCCTACGATTTCATCGAAAAGCCGTTCAAGGCCGACCGCCTGCTCCTGGTCGTCGATCGCGCCATCGAGGCTGACCGGCTGAAGCGCGAAAACGCGAGCCTTCGCAGGCGTGCGGGCGGTGACGTGACGTTCGTGGGCACCTCGCCGAGCGCCGCCAGTGTCCGCACCCAGATCGAGCGGGTGGCGCCGACCGGCAGCCGGGTTTTGATCACCGGCGCTTCGGGAGCGGGCAAGGAGACCATGGCGCGGTTGATTCACCAGGGATCAAAACGGGCTGATGGGCCATTTGTCGTGGTGAATTGCTCGACGCTGCCGACAGAGCGTCTGGATATCGAGCTGTTCGGAACTGATGGCGAGACTGAAGCCGACACGCTTCGCGTCTCCGGCGCCTTCGAGATGGCGCACGGTGGAACCTTGCTGCTCAAGGAAGTCGGGGACCTGCCGCTGGCTCTGCAGAGCCGGCTGGCGCGCGTGCTTCAGGAACAATCCTTTGTCCGTGATGGCGGCAAGACCCGCGTCGAGGTCGACGTGCGCGTGCTGGCCTCGACAGCCCAGCCGCTGTCGGACGAGATTACCTCCGGGGAATTTCGTGAGGAGCTGTACCACCGCTTGAACGTGGTTTCGCTGCGAGTCCCGCCGCTCAGCGAGCGCCGCGAGGACATTCCCGAGCTGGCGGCCGATCTTCTGCGGCGTGTGGCTGACGCGACGGGCCTGCTGTCGCGGACGATCGGTGAAGACACCTTGGCTGCCCTGCAGGGCCACGACTGGCCGGGCAACGTCCGGCAATTGCGCAACGTCATCGAAAGGCTGCTGATCCTGGCGCCGGCGGATGGCGGCCCGATCCGGGCCGACGTCCTGCCGAACGATGTCAGCGAAGACGCACCATCGGTCCTGCGCTGGGAAAAGGGCGGCGAGATCATGCAGCTGCCGCTGCGCGAAGCCCGCGAGGTCTTCGAGCGCGAGTACCTGCTGGCCCAGGTCACGCGTTTTGGTGGAAATATTTCACGCACCGCGACATTCGTCGGCATGGAGCGCTCGGCATTGCATCGCAAGCTGAAGTCGCTGGGGCTGCACGGCAGCGCACCGGACGAACGTACCGGCCCCGACACCGCGGACTGAGGGAAGGGGAGGACGCCATGGCGCGTTATGCATACGTCAACGGCCGCTACGTCGACCACCGCGACGCCAGTGTCCATATCGAGGATCGAGGCTACCAGCTCGCCGATGGCGTCTACGAGGTCGTGGGCGTTCGCGATGGCAGGCTGATCGACGAGGGTCCCCATATCGACCGACTCGACAGGTCCTTGCGTGAACTCAGAATCGGTTGGCCGGTGTCGAGGGCGGCTCTGGGCTTCGTCATGCGCGAACTGATGCGCCGTAACCGGCTGCGCGATGGGCTGGTCTACATGCAGGTGACGCGCGGCGTCGCCCGGCGCGATCACGCCTTTCCAACCACGCCGGTCAAGCCGGCGCTGGTGCTGACGACCAAGAACAGCAAGCGCGGCGACGCCGATCCCGGTCCCGGGGTCGCGATCAAGAGCCAGCCCGACATCCGCTGGGAGCGCTGCGATATCAAGACCGTGGCCTTGCTGCCGAATGTGCTGGCCAAGCAGGCGGCGCGCGAGAGCGGGGCCTACGAGGCATGGCTCATCGACGCCGACGGCTGTGTCACCGAGGGCGCGTCGACCAATGCCTGGATCGTCACCCAGGACGGCGAACTGGTGACGCGCCAGACCAATAACGGCATCCTGGCCGGCATCACGCGGCAGACACTGAAGTCGCTGTGCAACGCCCTTCAGCTCAAGTTCGTCGAACGTCCGTTCTCGCTGGCGGAAGCCATGAAGGCACAGGAGGCGTTCATTACCAGTGCCACGTCGTTCGTGACCCCGGTGGTGAAGATCGACGGTCAGGCCGTAGGTAGCGGCAAGGTCGGGCCGATGGCGCGGCGCCTGCGCGAGGAGTATGTGCGCTTCGCCGAAACGGGAGATGCCGTCACGTGAGTAACCCGACCGGCGTCAAGCCGCCGCGCGCCGTGCTGTTCGACTGGGACAACACGCTGGTCAACACCTGGCCGACGATCGTCGAGTGCTACCACGACACCTTCATGACCCTGGGGATGACTCCGTGGACAGCAGAAGAGGTGCAGGTTCGCGCCCACGGCTCGCTTCGCGATGTTTTCCCCACGCTTTTCGGCCCTCGGGCCGGCGAAGCGGAGCGGGTCTTCTACGAGACCTTTTACCGCATCCATCTGGAGCGCCTGGAACCCTTGCCCGGCGCCGACTCGCTGCTGGCCCGCTGCCATGACGCAGGCTGCTATGTCGCGGTGGTCAGCAACAAGGTCGGCGACAACCTGCGCACCGAGATGGCTCATCTTGGCTGGCAGCGCTGGATCGTCCGCGCCGTCGGCGCCAAGGACGCGAAACGTGACAAGCCGGCGCCCGATCCGATCTATCTGGCCCTGGACGGCACGGGAATTGCCCCTGACGAGACAGTCTGGATGGTCGGTGACTCCCTTGCCGACCTCCAATGTGCCCATGCGGCGGGGTGTTTGCCCGTTCTGGTGGGGGGGGCGGAACAATTGACCGGCCCTCTGCTGGAACATCCTCCCCGCCTCAGGGCACGTAATTGTCATGAGTTGCTAGCATTGCTTTGATCAAAGCGTCGCCTATATTTGTTTCAACTCGGTAGCGGGTAGAGACCCGCGCCCCCCAAACCGGTGACCTTCGGGGAGCCGGCCGCCCAGCAAGAGGCCAAAAACATGAGCGAAAAGGCACAAAACGTTCAGGACGTGTTCCTGAACCACCTGCGAAAGAACAAGACTCCGGTCACGATCTTCCTCGTGAACGGCGTGAAATTGCAGGGAATCGTAACTTGGTTCGACAATTTCTCGGTGCTTCTGCGCCGTGACGGCCATTCGCAGCTTGTCTACAAGCACGCGATTTCGACCATCATGCCGGTAACACCGGTGCAGTTGTTCGACGGGGACAAGGCCGACGCAGCAGGCTGATTTGATCGAATATCCCGCCCAGGGCGAGCACGAAAAACGCGAGCGTAGGCCTCTTGAGACCGCGCGGCCGGCAACGGTCGCCGCGGTCCTGTGTCCCTATGTGCGCAGCCGTGGCGAAGAACGCGACAGCGACGCCAAGCTCGCTGAAGCAGTCGGGCTTGCTCGTGCCATCGATATCGACGTCCGGTTGGCTCAAACCGCGCCGCTGCGGCAGATCACGCCCGCTACTCTGCTCGGCAAAGGTGTCGTCGAGCGCTTGAAGGAGGCTGTCGACGAGCTGGGTATCGGCCTGGTGATCGTCGACGACAAGCTCACGCCCGTTCAGCAGCGTAACCTCGAGAAAGCCTGGCAGGCCAAGGTCATCGACCGGACGGGGCTGATCCTCGAGATATTCGGTGCCCGTGCCCGTACTCACGAAGGCAGGCTTCAGGTCGAACTTGCGGCGCTGGACTACCAGCGCGGCCGCCTCGTGCGGTCGTGGACCCATCTTGAGCGCCAGCGTGGCGGCTTCGGCTTCCTGGGCGGTCCCGGTGAATCCCAGATCGAGATCGATCGCCGCCTGATCGGCGAGCGCATCGTCCGTATCAAGCGCGACCTCGAAGCCGTCCAGCGGACCCGCGCGGTCAACCGCGTCGGCCGCAAGAAGGCGCGGCTGCCGACGATCGCGCTGGTGGGCTACACCAACGCCGGCAAGTCGACCCTGTTCAACCGCCTCTCGGGCGCCAGCGTCATGGCCAAGGATCTGCTGTTCGCCACCCTCGATCCGACGATGCGATCGATCAAGCTTCCCAACGGCAAGAACTGCGTCATCTCCGACACGGTCGGCTTCGTTTCTGACCTGCCGACGCATCTCGTTGCCGCTTTCCGCGCGACGCTGGAAGAGGTGATCGAGGCGGATCTGATCGTGCATGTGCGCGATATCTCGCATCCCGAGACCGAGCAGCAGCGCGCCGACGTGGAAGCGGTCTTGAAGGAACTGGGCGCGCTTGAGGAAGGCGGCGACAGACTCCTGATCGAAGCGCTGAACAAGATTGACGCGCTCCCGGCTGACAAGCTCGAGAGCCTCCAGACCAGATCCGCCGCCGGCGCCGAGCGGGCACTTCGGTTTCCGGTTTCTGCCCTGACCGGGGAGGGCGTCGACCAGCTTCTGGAGACGATCGGCGAATTGCTCGGCCGGGCAGGGACAGCACGCGAGATTTCCGTTCCGTTGAGTGACGGCGCCACCATCGCCTGGCTCTATCGCCACGGCGAGGTCCGCCACCGCCACGACGACGGTGAGGTGGCTCTGCTGACTGTAGCACTCGATGCCGCCGCCGCTGCACAGTTCGAGCGCCGGCTCGCGCGTTGACATGCCGCTGCCGCGAATCCTATAAGCGGCTCCATCCCAGACCGAGGAAACACCATGAAATTCAAGCCTTTGCATGATCGGCTTCTGCTGAAGCCAATGACCGCCGAAACCAAGACCAAGGGCGGCCTGATCATCCCCGACACGGCCCAGGAAAAGCCGATGCAGGGCGAGGTAGTCGCCGTCGGCAAGGGCAAGCGTCTCGAGGATGGACGCCTGCAGGCGATCGACGTGAAGGTCGGCGACAAGGTGATCTACGGCAAGTGGTCCGGCACCGAGGTCAAGATCGGTGGCGTCGACCATGTCATCCTGAAGGAAGAGGACCTGTTCGGCGTCGTCGGCTGAGGTCGATGCCCGGCAGCGGCGATCTTGCGCAGGTCGCTGATCTGATCCGTGACGTCGCGGCAGCCGAGTTGCTGCCGCGGTTTCGCAATCTCTCCAAGGACGACGTCCGCCAGAAGCGGCCTGGCGACTTGGTCACTGTGGCCGATGTCGCATCGGAGCAGCGACTGGCGTCAGGCCTGGCGAAGATCCTGCCCGGCGTGCCGGTGGTAGGTGAAGAAGCAGTCGAGGCCGATGCCGGCCTCCTCGACCTGATCGGCCGTCCAGGGGAGAGATGCTGGATCGTCGATCCGCTGGATGGCACCTCCAACTTCGCGGCCGGTAAGGCGACTTTCGCGATCATCGTCGCGTTGGTCGAGGATGGCCGCACCGTCGGCGGCTGGATATTCGACGTGCCTAACGGGCGGATGGCGGTGGCGTTGGCGGGGCAGGGTGTTACCCTCGACGGTGCTGCTGTAGTCGGAACACCATCGTCCGGATCACCCTCGGGGTTCGTCGGTTACAAGATACGCAAGGCGTTCGAACAGCAGCTTCCGGCTGCCCGGCGGCACGGCCTTGGTCCCGTGTCGACACTGCGTTGCGCCGGAGTCGAATATCTGGAAATCCTGGCGGGCCGAGCAACCTTCAGCATCTATCGGCGCACCAAGCCCTGGGATCATGCGGCGGGAGCGCTGATGCTGGCCGAGGCGGGCGGCGGCGCAGTGCGGTTTGATGGCAGAGACTACGCCCCAGCCCAGCCGACCGACGCTGGGATCATCGGAGCCCCGTCGCGGCAAGCGCTGGCAGTGGTGCGTGCGGTGTTCGAGGCGCTGGAACTGCCTCTTTTGCAGCCCACGGAAGACTAAACGCGCGTCTTGGCTTCCTGCCAGAGCGCTTCCATTTCCTCCAGGCTGGCGTCGGCGGGCTTGCGACCCTGGTCGCCCAGCCGGCGCTCGATATAGCTGAAACGGCGTTCGAACTTATCGTTGGTCGCCCGCAGGGCCGCCTCGGGGTCGACCTTGCAATGTCGCGCGAGATTGGCGACAGCGAACAGGACGTCGCCCAATTCGTCGGTCAGACGGGCCTGGTCGACCGTCCCGGCTTCGATCTCGACGCGCAATTCACCCAGTTCCTCCTCGATCTTGTCGATGACCGGGGCGGTTTCCGCCCAGTCGAAGCCGACCCGGGCAGCCCGCTTCTGGATTTTCTCGGCCCGCAGGAGAGCGGGGAGGGCGCGCGCCACGCCATCCAGGGCGCCTGCCGGCTCGGTGGTCTGCTTGGCCGCGCGTTCGGCCGCCTTGCGGGCTTCCCAGGACACGGTCTGGGCCTCGGCCGTGTCGATCCGGGCGTCGGCGAAAACATGGGGGTGCCGGTCGACCATCTTGTCGGCAATGGCGGCGGCCACGTCGCCAAAGCCGAAGACCTGGGCTTCCTGGGCGATCTGGGCGTGATAGACGACCTGCAGCAGAAGATCGCCAAGCTCTTCCTTGAGTGCCGGCATGTCGTCGCGCTCGATGGCGTCGGCAACCTCGTAGGCTTCCTCGATCGTGTATGGCGCGATGGTCTTGAAGGTCTGGTCGACGTCCCAGGGGCAGCCATACTGACGGTCGCGCAGCCAAGCCATGACCGCGAGCAGGCGAGCCATCGGTTCCTTGGGGAGGGATTCTGCGGTGGGACGCGCGGTCGTCATGGTACCTGACCTTATCTCCAATTATCGTATAATATATATTATGACAAATTTATATATTATATTAGATATAAATATTTACCAGTCTATCTTCATATTTTCCTTCAATAAAGCTAGCAGCTTGATCCCCCGTCCGCCATCGCTCGCCGGGACACCCAGCGTCATCAGCACGCCGGACTTGGGTTTGCCGGGTTGCGGGATGACGAGGTCGAAGACGGTCCGGGGCTCGGAGTCTCCCTGTCCCTTGGGGGCGTTCTCGAACACGACCAGATAGGACCCATCTCCCAGCTTCCGTGCCTGGGCCTTCACCGCCGGACGCCGGGACTGGATCGCCCCGCCTTTGCTGGACGCATAGTGCTCGGCGTCCTTGACGCCCTCGAACTCGAAATCGACCCGCCAGACCACGAGGCGATAGCGCTTGTCGCTGCTGTAGGCGATGCCGCGCTCCCAATCCTCGGTCGCCTGCCAACCGAGCGGAATGGCCACGGTGATGCGGATCTGCTCGAAGCGGATCCGGGCCAATCCCTTGGCGTTTTCCACGCCGAGAATCCTCGACGAGACCTGATTGGGACCGCCGGCGGCCATGCCGTCGCCACGATGGAAACTCGCCCCGTTGTCGGGCGTCGCGAAATCCAGAAAAGTCAGGCCACCGGCATCGAGTTGGTCGCTGGCTCGGGCCGGCGCTCCCATGCACAGGCTGGCCACGCCGGTCAGCAGAAATAGCCGGCGCCCGGACTCCTTTTGTCTCACTTCCGATTTTTCTTTAATTATCAAATGTAACCTATTGAAAATAGGTGATTATTTACTTCCCAGGTCAATGACCAAGCCGTCCTGGCAGGGGTGCACGTGCGGCGGGGTCAAATGATCGACCTCAGCATAATCCATATCGACGTGGAGATTGGTCAAAAAAGCCTGCTTGGGGCCGATCCGCTCGATCCATTCGAGGGCGCGATCGAGATGGGCATGCGTCGGATGTGGCCGAAACCGCATGGCATCGACGACCAGCACCTCCACGCCCGCCATCGCCGCGAAGGCGCTGTCGGGCAGGGTCACCACGTCGTTGGCATAGGCGAACCGCCCGAAGCGAAACCCCAGTGAAGAGACCGAGCCGTGGTCCTGAACGAAGGGAATCACGGGTAGGCCGGCGGCATCGAAGGGGCCCTCGATGAGGTTGGGCTGGTAGATCGGATTATAGAAACCATTGCCCTCGGCTTCGAAGCAATAGCCGAAGCGCCGCCGCAAGACGCCGAACGTATGCGGATCCGCCCACGCCTCGATCCTGCCCTGGCGCAGCGCATAGGGCCGCAGGTCGTCGATGCCGTGGACCTGGTCGGCGTGCTCGTGAGTCCACAGAACCGCATCGACGCGCTCGACCTCGGCATCGAGCAGCTGCGCCCGTAGATCGGGCGAGGTGTCGACGAGGAGGGTCTTGCCCTTGTCCTGAACCAGGATCGAACAGCGGCGGCGGTGGTTGCGCCCGTCTTTGGGGTTGGCCGCCCCCCACTCGCCCAACCCGTCCTTGCCGCCTGGCCGCGGGACGCCTGCAGAAGTACCGCAGCCGAGGATCGTCACCCGCACTGCTGGCGCTCCGCCTTGGCGAAGAGCCTGAAGAAATTCGCCGTCGTCGCGGCCTCCAGCTCGGCAATAGTCACGCCCTTCAATTCGGCCACCTTGGCGGCGGTATGGGCGACGTAGGCTGGTTCGTTGGTCTTACCGCGTTTGGGAATGGGCGCGAGGTAGGGCGAGTCCGTTTCCACCAGCAGCCGGTCGAGCGGGATGTCGCGCACGATGGTGCGCAGACTCTCGGCCGCCTTGAAGGTGACGATCCCTGAAATCGAAATATAGAGGCCGAGCGCCAGCGCGTGCTGGGCGACGTCTGCGCCGGAACTGAAACAATGGATCAAGCCAGGAAAGGCGCCCTTCCCGGCCTCCTCTTCGAGAATGTCGATGGTTTCGCGGTCGGCGTCCCGTGTGTGGACGATCAGTGGCAAGCCGGTCGCGCGCGACGCGGCGATATGGGCACGGAAGCTTTCGACCTGCTCGGCGCGCGGACTGTGCTCGTAGTAGAAATCGAGCCCGGTTTCGCCGATGCCCACGACCTTGGGATGGTGCGTGGCCTCGATCAGCCGATCGGGCGTGCGCTGCCCCTCCTCCTTCGCCTCGTGCGGATGGACGCCGACCGAGCACCAGACGTTGCCGTGGCGCTCGGCAATGGCGCGGACGCGCTCGAACTGGTCGAGGCGCGTGCCGATCGTCAGCATGCCGCCGACGCCGGCCATGCGGGCACGCGCCAGCACCGCCTCTTCGTCGCCGGCAAGCTCGGGAAAGTCGAGATGACAGTGGCTGTCGATCAGCATGTCAGTCCGCCGCTGCAGCCGGTTCGACGAACCTCGGGAACACGCCCTGTGGCTTGGGCAATGTCGTGCCCGACTCGAGTTCGCGATCGAATGCCGCGAAGGTCCGCGCGTCCGCGGGTATCGCGAGCTGGTCGAGGATCTTGGCCGTCGAGTCGGGCATGAAGGGCTGCACCAGAAGTGTCACGCGCCGGATGGTCTCGGCCAGGACCCACATCACCGTGTCGCGTCGCACCGGGTCGGTCTTGGCCAGCGCCCACGGCGCCTGGGCGTCGACATAGCGGTTGGCGTCGGCGATCACCTCCCAGATCGAGGTCAGCGCCTTGTGGAACGACTGTTCCTCGAGCTCGGCACGCACGATAGCAAGCAACCGCCGCGCGCGATCGAGCAGTGCGGTGTCGGCGTCGGTGATCGCGCCCTTGGGCGGCACCTGCTCGCCGCAGCTCTTGGCGATGATCGACAGCGAGCGCTGGCAGAGATTGCCATAGGCGTTGGCGAGGTCGGCATTGAGCCGCCCGATCAGCGCGCGGCGCGAGAAGTCCCCATCGTTGCCGAACGGCACCTCGCGCAGCAGGAAGTAGCGCACAGGGTCGAGGCCGTAGGCATTCACCAGTTCGGCCGGATTGATTCCGTTGCCCAGCGACTTCGACATCCTTTGGCCCTCGATGGTCCACCAGCCGTGCGCGAAGACGCGCTTCGGTGGCTCGAGGCCGGCCGACATCAGAAAAGCCGGCCAGAACACGCAATGGAAGCGGATGATGTCCTTGCCGACCATGTGCAAGTCTGCCGGCCAGTACTTCCAGTTCGGATTACCGGTATCGGGATAGCCGCACTCGGTGATGTAATTGGTGAGCGCGTCCAGCCACACATACATGATGTGCTTGGGATCGCCCGGCACCGGTACGCCCCAGGAGAAGCTTGTGCGCGACACCGAGAGGTCCTGAAGGCCGCCACGCACGAAGCTCATCACCTCGTTGCGTCGGCTGTCAGGTCCGATGAAGCGCGGGTTCTTCTCGTAAAGGGCCAGCAGCCGCTCGGACCAGGCCGACAGCTTGAAGAAGTATGACGGCTCCTCGACCCATTCGACTTCGGCGCCCGTCGAAATCGCCCGGCGCTTCTTGTCTGGCCCGACCTCGGTCTCGCCTTCGGCAAAATAGGTTTCGTCGCGCACTGAGTACCAACCGGCGTATTTGCCGAGGTAGATGTCGCCCGCCGCCACGAGTTTCTCCCACAATGCCTGGCAGGCGGCGTAGTGCCGCTTCTCCGTGGTGCGGATAAAGTTGTCGGGGCTGTAGTTCATGGTGCCCAGGAGGTCGCGGAACGACTGGCTCACCTTGTCGGCATAAGCCTGCGGCGCGAGTCCGGCTGCGGCGGCAGCTGTCTCGATCTTCTGGCCGTGCTCATCGGTGCCGGTGAGGAAGTGGACGTCGCGACCGTCGAGCCGCATGAACCGGGCTAATACATCACAGGCAAGCGTCGTGTACGCGTGCCCGATATGGGGCACGTCGTTCACGTAGTAGATCGGCGTGGTGACGTAAAAGGTACTGCGGCCCGACATGATGACTGAACTCCGAACTGTCGCCCCTCCCGTGACGCTCCTCCGGGAGCGCCGGGTTCAGCGCTTCAGCGCATCGCCGTTTGCAGAGCCAGGAAACTGCCGAGCACCGTCTGCTTACGGTCGAGATTGACGGCATCGGCACGGGACAAGAGGTGGGCGATCTTTTCCCATGCCTCCATCCAGCGATCAAGGCTGGCGGCGGCGAGCAAACGCCCGTTCAGGCCGCTTTCTGACGGCACGACGGCTGCAGCTTCCGTCCCCAGGGCCCAATGCCTCGCGAGGCCCTTCAGCCAGCCATCGAACAGGTAATTGAGCGAACGCCAGTCCGCGTTGGCCTCCTCGCCGCGCTTGGCGAAGCGTTCGGCGAAGGCGTGCAGGCGCGGCATGTCGAGTTCGGGCAGTGTCGCCAGCACCTCGACCATCTCGCGGTAGAGGTCGAGACTGCCGGCGCCGGAGAGTTCGAGGGCACGTCCGATGCTGCCCTCCGCCAGGCGCGCCAGGGCGATCCTCTCCTCCGGTTTGGTGGCCGGCGCGTAGTCGCCGAGCAGGCGCACGACGGTCTCTTCGGCAAGGGGCGGCATGGCCAGCCGGCGGCAGCGCGAGCGGATCGTCGGCAACAGGCGCCCTGGCGCGTGCGCCACGATCAGCAGGACGGCATTGGGCGGCGGTTCCTCGAGAACCTTCAACACCGCATTGGCGCTGTTGCGGTTCATCTCGTCGGCGGAATCGACGATGGCGACACGCCATTTGCCCATCGCCGGGGTCATGTGCATGAAGGCCCCGAGCCCGCGTACGTCGTCGACGGCGATTTCGGCCCGCATGCGGCCGGTGTCGGGATTGACCGAGCGTCGCAGATGGAACAGGTCCGGGTGCGAGCGCGCGTCGACCAGCGCCCTTCCCGGCGCATCCGGCGCAACCTCGAGATCCGCTGGTCCGTCGCCGAACAGGCCGCCCTGCTGCTGTCCGCACAGAAGGAAACGGGCGAAGCGCCAGGCGAGCGTCGCCTTGCCGATTCCGCGCGGCCCGGTCAGCAGCCAGGCGTGATGCAGGCGCCCGCTTTGCTGGGCGGCCAACATCGTCTTCTCCGCATCGTCGTGGCCGACCAGCCGCTGGCTGCGCCACGGCGGCGCCCAATCGTACGGCCATTCCAGCTTCTCGCGTTCGGCTGGATCGGCACTCATCTTGCCCCTGGCCATCGCGTCAGGCTCCCAGCCGGGCGTGAACCGCCGCAGCGATCGCCGCGGCGACAGTTTCGATATCCCGGGTGGCGTCGATCACGATGCAGCGTTCGGGCTCGGCCGCGGCAATGTCGAGGAAGCCGGCGCGCACGCGGTCGTGAAAGTCGGCAGGAAGGCTTTCATACCTCGTTTCGCTGCCGCGCCGCGCGGCAGCGCGTCCGAGACCGATCTCGACAGGCAGGTCCAGGATCAACGTGAGGTCGGGCCGAAAGTCGCCGACCGCGATGCCGTACAGCTTGCCCAGCATGGCGCGGTCGACGCCATAGCCATAGCCCTGATAGGCGACTGTCGAATCGGCGAAGCGGTCACTGATGACCCAGGCGCCGCGCTTCAGGGCCGGCCACACTGTCGAGCGCAGATGATCGCGTCGGGCGGCAAAATGGAGCAGCGCCTCGGTGGTGCCGTCCCAGCGCTCGGTGGGGCCCTCCACCAGCAGCTTGCGCACCATCTCCGCTCCCGGTGCACCGCCAGGCTCGCGGGTGGCGACGACGGCATGGCCGCCCTGCTCCAGCTTTCCCTTGAGACGGGCGATCTGGGTCGACTTCCCTGCCCCCTCACCGCCTTCCAACGTGATGAAACGGCCCGAACCGGGCGCAGTCACGACAGCCAGCCGAACAGGTAATGCTGGATCATGGTCGTCACGCGGCCGATCACGCCCATGCGGGCCACGTCGGCGCCGACTTCAAGGGGATATTCGATGATCCTGCCATCGGCGAGCGCGACGGCGACGGTGCCGATCTTGGTGCCTTTCACGAGCGGTGCCGGCAACGGCCCATCATAGCGCGCCACCACGCGCGGCGACGCGGTCTGGCCGGTGGGCGTCGTGACCTGGACCGCGCGTCCCACGACCAGCGGCACCTTGTCCTGTGCGCCGAGCCAGACCGGGGCCTCCACCACCGTGTCGCCGGCGCGGAAAATCGTCGTGTTGGTGAATTCGCGGAACCCCCATTCCATCAACCGCGACGTCTCTTGCGCGCGCTCGGCCATGGAGGCGAGGCCATTGACCACGAGAATGAGGCGCCGGCCGTCGCGCACGGCCGATGTCGCCTGACCATAGCCACCCTCCTCGGTGTGGCCGGTCTTGAGACCGTCGGTGCCGGCGGTGATCTTCAGCAAGCGATTGCGATTCTCCTGCTTGATATTGTTGTAGGTCCAGTTGGTTTCCGCATAGTAGCGATAATATTTCGGATAGTCGTCGATGGTACGCCATGCCAGCACGGCCATGTCTCGCGCGGTCGTGTACTGCCCATCGGCCGGCCAACCCGAGGCATTCTTGAAGACAGTCTTGGTCATGCCGAGTTCACGTCCGCGCTTGGTCATGCGCTCGGCGAAGCTCTCCTCGCTGCCCGACAGGCCTTCGGCAACGACGACGCAGGCATCGTTGCCCGACAGGATGATCATGCCCTTGATCAGATCCTCGACCGCCACTTCGCTTCCCAGTTCGACGAACATCCGCGAGCCGCCCATGTTCCGCGCCCGCTCGCTTACCCGGAAGCGCGTGTCGAGCTTGATCCGGCCCGCGGCAAGCTCCTCGAAGACGATGTAGATGGTCATCATCTTCGCCATGGACGAGGGATGCATCGGCTGGTCGGCATCCTTGAACAGCATCACCGACGAAGTCTGCGGATCGACCATGAAGGCCTGGCGGGCAAGCGTCCCGATCCCGACCTGCGATGGCGGCAGTGCTTCTGTCTTTGCCGCGGCAGGCGGTGTCGCGGGCTTGGCCGGAGTGGCAGACGGAGCCTTGGGCTTGGCGGCTGGTTTCTGCGGTTGCGTCTGCTGCCGTTTCGGCTGCTCCTGTTGCTGAGCGTAGGTCGTCAACGCGGTGCCGGCTACGACAACCGCTGCGAAAAGCGCCACCACAGGGCGCAGCCGATCAATCCGAAATGACACGGGCATCACCATAGCCTGAACGCTTCAGCCGGTCGGCGACAATGCCGGCGGCATCCGACGTCGTATAGGGCCCGAGCCTGACGCGATAGACGTCGCGTCCACTGGCCGAGGCCTGGGAAATCTCCGACGATCCGTAACTGCGCACTGCGCCGCGTTGGCGCTCGGCGTTCTCGGCGGTCGAGAAGGAGCCGGTTTGAACGTAGAAACCGCCTGCCGAGGAGGCGGGCTGAGCCGACGCAAGGCTGGCGATCGTGGGCCCACCTTTTCCGGAGGAGGACGGAGCCTGCTCCTGCGCAGGGGCTGAATTGCGTGGAGTGGTGGGCCATTCCGCCTGAACCTGGGCGGGTGGCGGTGCCGCCGCCGGTTGCGCGGTTGCCACGACTTGCTGCGGCTGTGACGGCGCCCGCTTACCGGACGACAGCTGGGCCAATGCTTCGTGCTGCTCCGTCGGGCCGCCGCCGTTGATCGCCACTTCCTTCACCGTCAGGCTCTCGGCCTGAAGCTGCTCGATCCGCACCCGTGCCGTGCCGTTACGGACGACGTCGAGTTCCTGGGCGGCAGTTCGCGACAAGTCGATCACCCGATTGCTCGAGTATGGACCACGGTCGTTGATCCGGACGACGGTGGAGAGGCCGTTGGAGAGGTTGGTCACCCTGACGATGGACGGCATCTGCAGGGTCCGGTGCGCCGCCGTGCGGTCCGCCTGATCGTAGCGCTCGCCGTTGGCTGTCGACTTGCCATGGAAGCCCGGCCCGTACCAGGAGGCCACCCCGGTTTCGACGTGGTTGAACTCTTCCTTCGGCGTGTAGAGAACGCCATCGATTCTATAGGGATTGCCGACCTTGTAGGTGCCCCGCTGGACCGTCGTCGCAGCCTTGCCACCCGAACTGGAGCCGCAGGCGCTGAGGCAGGCGATCATCAACACGGCACAGCACGCGTGAGCCAGTGAGGCAGAGGCGGAACGGGTACTTACTAGGGCTAGCCGCATGACAAACGCACTATACATGATCTTGCGTGGCAGGTGGAGCCACCTCACCTGTCCAGCATCACGCGGCGATCCGATCCGACAGGAGGCCGACCGCAAGGGCAAAAAAGTCCGATTGGTTCCACCGCAGGATGGCTTGGAAATTCTGGGTGGTGCGGAACGTGGGCCCGCCCGCTCCTGCCGGCCGGACGATCCGGCCGCCCTGCCCCGCCGCAGAGCCTGCCGGCAGCTCCTCGCCCCAACCGACGTTCGCGCGCCAACCGACCCGGTGCAGGTAGTTCACGATCGAGGCGAACACGTCGGCCTTGTTGGTCCAGATATCCATCCGGCCGTCGCCATCGCCGTCGGCGGCGTAGGCAATAAAGCTCGTCGGGATGAACTGGCATTGGCCCATGGCGCCGGCCCAGGACCCCTTCATTGCGGGCAGGCCAACGTGGCCTTGCGACAGGATCTTCAGCGCAGCGATGAGCTGTCCGCGGAAGAATTGGGCGCGAAAGCCGTTGTAGGCCAGGGTCGCGAGCGCCGGCACGACCTCGAAGTCGCCAAGCCGCGTGCCGTAATTGCTCTCAATTCCCCACAACGCCACAACCACCGAAGCGGGAATGCCCACCGGGGCGGCGAAGCGATCGATTGCGTTTCGGTTCTCGGCGAGAAGTGTCCTGCCGCGGCTCACCCGTTCCGGAGAGACGACGATCTCCAGATAACGCTCGAAAGTCATCTTGAATTCGGGCTGATTGCGCGCGAGCTCGAGGACACGCGGTATTTCCTCGATGCCTTCGAGCGCGGCGTCGAGGGTGGCCTGGTCGACGCCGGCGCGCGCGGCCTCCGCACGCACGCCACGCAGCCATGCCGCGAACTTGCCATCGGTCGTCTGGGCCAGCGCCGGCACGGAGCCGAGCATCGCCATGGTGCAGAGAATTCGTCGACCGATCATGGGCATAGGGTAGATTTGAGTGGATGAGGAAAGATACCCAAGTATCGAGAGAATACGCAATATTTGTGGCGACCATCGGAAACAGTGTGGCTCTGTTCTCGTTGTCGACCGGCGTCGCCCAAGCTATTGAATTCACCGTGCGGGATGGGTGGCCGAGCGGTTTAAGGCACCGGTCTTGAAAACCGGCGTGCGTGCAAGCGCACCGTGGGTTCGAATCCCACCCCCTCCGCCACTTGCATCGGCCGCTGCACCTACTGACCCTTCACGCCGTAGCGGGCGAATTCTTCGGCAACGTTGGGCAGCATTCCCTTGGCCGTCTGGAGGTCGACATTGCCGCCGGTGACATTGCCTACCTTGAGTCTGGCGAGGCCGCGCCCGTAGTACGCACGGGCGCGCTGCGGATCGATGGCAAGCGCTGCGTCATACTCGGCAACCGCCTTCGCGTACTGCCCCTGCTTCAGGTCTATGAGGCCGAGATTGATGTGCACGGCGGCATCGCCAGGGGCCAGCCTCTGGGCGGTGGTACAATCGGCTCGGGCCTGGGCCATGTCCTGTGCGATGACGGCGTTCGCCAAGCAGCGATTGGTGAGCGCCGCGGTCAACTTTCCATCCAGGCGAAGCGCATCCGTATAGTCAGCAACCGCCCGCGCATAGTCGCCCTTGTTGAAGAAGGCAGTACCGCGGTTGAGGTACGGCACGGGATCCCTGGGCCGCAGCTTGATGTCCCTGGTGTAGTCCTCGATCGCGGCGTCATAGTCACCAAGCTCGCTGTATAGCGATGCCCGAGTGGCATAGAGTCGACCGTTGTCGGGATCGAGGCGCACGGCGGTGTTCAATTCTTCGAGCGCACGGCCGTTGTCGCCTCGAAGAATATAGATCAGCCCGAGGTAGTAACGAGCCGTCGGGTTCTCGGGAGTAAGCTTCAGGGCTCGATCGATATCGGCGATCGCCTTGGTGTACTCCTTCTTCAAGGCATAGGCGTAGCTGCGTTGAATAAAGGCATTGACGTTGTCGGGAGCATATTCGAGCGCACTATCGAAGTCGGCCAGTGCCGCATCGATCTGACCCGTGAACGTCTCCGCCATGCCGCGGTTGATGTAGGTGAGAGGTTCCTTGGGATCCAGCCGGATCGCCTCGCTGTAGTCTGCGATCGCTCGCTTGTAGTCCTCGACGCGATGAAAGGCCGTGCCGCGCTCGAAATAGACGAACGCCTGCCCCGGGGCACGTTTGATCGCCTCATCGAGGTCGCCCATCGCCTGAACGAAATTGCCCTGACGAAGATGGGCCGCGCCGCTGCCGAGCAACGGTCGGGGATCGTCCGGCGTCAATTTCGCGGCATCGGCGAAATCCACCAGGGCGGCCTCGTAGTCCAGCTTGTCGATGTAGGCCATGCCCCGCTGGTAAAGCGCCTGCGACACCTGGTCGGCGACCTCGGCAATCTTCGGATCCCGCGTGCCGTCCGCCTTTTTCAGCCTCTTGAGAATTTCTGCAGTGGTCATGCCCAATTTGAGCGCGCGGTTGAAGTCGACAAGGGCACGATCGGGGTTGTTCTGCTGGCGGTATGTCACGCCGCGATTGATTAGGGCGGTGATTTCCTTGGGGCTGAGCTTCAGCGCCTCGTCGAAATCGGCAATCGCGTCGTCATATTTACCTTTCTTCGTGTAGTAGACGATTCCTCGGTTGACGAGCGGCAAAGGATCCTTGGGGGTGAGTTCATGCGCTTTCGTATAGTCGGCGACAGCCTGGTCGGAGTCGCCGGCGCGATGATAGGCGATGCCCCTTTGCATGTAGGCTGACGCCATCCCAGGCGCGGCTCGAATAGATTCGGTGAAATCGCTGACCGCCTGCTTCAGGTCTTCCTTGCGCATATAGGCCCAGCCGCGGCTGGCCCATGGCGCGGCATTGAGCGGGTTGAGGCGAATCGATTCGCTGAAGTCCGCAATCGCCTTGTCGTATTCGTTGAGGTCGTAGAGCGCCATGCCGCGCTGCAGGTAGGAAAATGCGGCAAGCAATGCAATTCGATTGGCCTCCATGGCGGCCTTGCCGGCCGGGCTCGTTGCCGCATCCGACACCAGCTTCGTCTGAACCGGCTCGATTTTTGGCGGCAGGAGCCTGATGGCTTCGTTGAAGTCAGGAATCGCCTTCGCGAAATCGCCCTTCTTCCGGTGCACGATGCCGCGATTGACCCAAGCGCTGATCTCCTTGGCGTTGATGCGCAGCGCGGCGGTCAGATCGGCGATCGCGCCTTCGTTGTTGTCCTTTCGCGTATAGAGGACGATGCCGCGATTGATGAGCGGATAAGTCTGGTTCGGCGCCAGGCGGATCGCGTCGCTGTAGTCGAGGATCGCGCGATCGGCCTCGCCGATGCTCTGATAGATCGAGCCGCGCTGGATGTAGAGAAAGGCGTTCGTCGGCGAAGCATTGATCGCATCGGTCGCGATCCGGATTGCCGCCTTGTAGTCGGCCTTCGACCGCACGTCGCTTCCCTTGCCTTCGTCTGAGAGGCCACGATTGAGATAGACGAGCGCAAGCTCTCCCCCCGTCAGCCTGCCCGACTTGATCGCTTCCGTGCAGGCGATCACCTTGTCTGGCGCGCTTGCGCCGGTGTGGCCTTGGCAGATGTCGACGTAGTGCTGAACCTGGGGCTCCAGGGCAGACTTGTCGTCCTTGGGCTTTGCTTGTCCGAAGGCAGCGGTCCACGAACCGGCCAAGCCGATCGCGACGCAGCCGGCGACCGCGGCGGACGCAAAACGACGTATCCAGATCGTCATCTCAAGACCTCGACACACGGCACAGTGTCTCAAAGCTCCCCAATTCTGCAGAGCAGGTGATAATATCTATTCGGGCGACTTTTCAAGCACCAGAACTGGGTGCCATCTTCAATTTGGGTGGCTAATTGATGGCGTAGTGTCGCACGGAAGGGCAAAAGACGCGAGTGCTGCAACAACTACACGACCAATGAAAAACTGGAGGAACGAATGGACCACACGAAGCAGGCCATCGGGCGTCGGACCGTGGTGGCCGGGCTGGCGGGTGCGGTAGTCGCCCCGGCGATCAGCCGGGCCCAAGGGACCTATCCCAACAAGCCGGTACGCTACATCAACCCCTTTCCGGCCGGCGGCGCCACCGACACGCTTTCGCGAATTTTCTGCGCCAAGATGTCCGAACTCTCCGGCCAGCAGTGGATCGTCGAGAACAAGAGTGGCTCCGGCGGCAACGTCGGCATGGACGCCCTCGCCCAGTCCGCGCCGGACGGCTACACGCTGGGCCTGGGCGGTATCGCCAGCCACGCCATCGCACCGACGCTCTACGCCAAGCTGCCGTTCAACGCCCGAACGGACTTCACCTTCGTCTCCACCATGTGGGTCTTGCCCAACCTGCTGGTGGTCAATCTCGATGTACCGGTAAAGGACGTCCCGGAACTGATCGCGCTGCTGAAGAAGAACCCCGGCAAGTACTCCTATGCGTCGGCCGGTTCCGGCACCACGCTTCACCTGTCGGGCGAACTCTTCAAGATTCTCGCCGAGGTCGACATGCTGCATGTGCCTTACCGTGGTGCGGCTCCCGCCATGCAGGATCTGCTGGCAGGTCAGGTCCACATGATTTTCGACAACATCCCCGGCTCGCTCGCCCAGACCCGCGCCGGCAAAGTGCGGCCGATCGCGGTCACCTCGGCCAAGCGCACGCCGGTTGCGCCCGAGGTGCCGACGATCTCGGAGACACTCGTCGGTTTCGACATTGTGTCGTGGACGACCCTGACCGGCCCGGCCAAGTTGCCGCCGGACGTCGTTGCCCGCCTGTCGTCCCTTGCCAAGCAGGCTCTGGAGAGCCCGGACCTCAAGGCCAAGTTCCAGGATCTCGGCGCCACGGCATGGTGGCAGTCGCCGGCCGACACGCTGGCCTATCGCGATGCGGAGGAAGCGCGGTTGGCGCCGATTATCCGCAAGTCGGGAGCCCGTGTAGACTAGCCGGATGAACAACACGCTCAGCACCGCCCAAGCTGTCGTGTCGATGCTGGAAGTGAACGGCATCGACACGATCTATTGTCTGCCAGGCGTCCAGAACGATCCGTTCTTCGACGCCCTGTACGATCGCACCAATGCGATCCGCCCGATCCATGCCCGGCACGAGCAGGCCTGCGCCTACATGGCGTTGGGCCATGCCATGGCGACCGGTGGCCCTTCCGCTTACGTCGTCGTGCCGGGGCCGGGATTCCTGAACACGACGGCGGCGCTGTCGACGGCCTATGCCGTCAACGCGCCGGTGTTGGCGCTCACGGGCCAGATCCAGCAGTCGATGATCGGCCGCAATGTCGGCCTGCTGCACGAGTTGCCCGATCAACTCTCGATCATGCGCGGTCTCACCAAGTGGGCCGATCGCATCCAGGCCCCTGCCGAAGCGCCCGGCCTGATCAACGAGGCGTTCCGCCGCCTGCTCTCGGGTCGGCAGCGTCCGGTTGCCCTGGAATGCGCCATGGACACGTGGGCGCGGCGCGCGCCTGTGGAGCTGATCGCGACACCTGCCCAGGCCGATCCCTGCCCGGTCGACGAGGAGGCAGTCGAGCGCGCGGCCAAACTGCTGGGCGCTGCCGAGCGACCGATGATCGTGGTCGGCGGTGGTGCGCAGGAGGCCGGTGAGTTCGTCCGCCTGATTGCCGAGATGCTCGACGCGCCGGTCATGACCGGGCGCATGGGCCAGGGCGTGATCGACGGGCGACACAAGCTCTCGGTCACCATGCCGGCCGGCTATCGCTTCTGGGGCGAGGCCGACGTCGTGCTGGCTGTGGGAACGCGCCTGCAGCCGCAGCAGCAGAACTGGGGCCTCGACGATTCGCTCAAGATCATTCGCATCGATGTCGACAGCGAGGAGCTCGACCGCCAACGCAAGCCCGAGATCGGCATCGTGGGCGATGCGAAAGCAACGCTGGAGGCGCTGGCGAACCGGCTGGCCAAGCACAACGCCAAGCGCAATGGCCGCGCCGAATCGGTAGCCGAGACCAAGGCGGCGGCCTCGAAGAGGATCCATGAGACGATCGCGCCGCAGATCGCCTATCTCAAGGCGATTCGCAAGGCGCTGCCGGAAGACGGCATCCTGGTCGATGAGCTGACCCAGATGGGCTACGCCGCCCGCCTCGCCTATCCGACCTACAAGCCCCGCACGTTCCTCTCCCCCGGCTACCAGGGCACGCTCGGCTGGGGATACGCCACCTCGCTCGGCGCCAAGAGCGCCAAGCCCGACACGCCGGTGGTGTCGATCAGCGGCGACGGCGGTTTCCTGTTCACGGCGATGGAGATGGCGACTGCCGCGCAGCACGGCATCGGCGTCGTGGCCGTGGTGTTCAGCGACGGCGCCTACGGCAACGTGCGGCGCATCCAGCAGCAGTCATTCAACAACCGCACGATTGCCAGCGACCTTCGCAATCCCGATTTCGTCAAGCTGGCGGAAAGCTTCGGGCTCGATGCCGTTCGGGTGAAGTCGCCGGAGGAACTGGGCGCCGCGATCTCGCGCGGCATCGCCAAGGGCGGCCCGATGCTGATCGACTGTCCGGTCGGCCAGCTGCCCGACCCGTGGCCCTTGGTCCAGGTGCCGCGGATCAGGCCCCGTAAGTCTTGATCACATCGGGGTCGGGGTCGCATCCAAGGCCCGGCCCCGTCGGCAGCGCAAAGCGGCCGCCCTTCGGCGTGATGAGGTCGCCGAAGAGGCTCGCCTCGAGATCCATATGGTAGCGCTCGATCATGCCGCCCGGCGTGCCGCGCGCCGCCAGCAGATGCAGCGTCGCTAGGAATCCCGGCCCGAAATAGGGCGAGTGCGGCATCAGCGTCACGCCCGCTGCGTCACACAGCGCCGCCACCTTCAGGAATTCCGTGACGCCGCCCACTTTGGTGACGCTGGGCTGGGCGTAGTCGACGGCGCCGGCGGCGAACATGTCGCGGAACTGGAACGATGTGCAGAGATTTTCGCCAGCCGCCATGGCGACGCCCGTTCCCGCTCGCAGCTTTGCAATTGCGGAGAAATCCTCCGGCGGGAAGATCGGCTCCTCGAGCCAGAAGAGATCGTACGGACGCAGCTTCAGGGTCATGTGGCGTGCCTGTTCGGGCGTCCACGGGCAGTTGGTATCGACCATGATCGCGGCGCCATCGCCTGCCGCTTCGCGCGCTGCGCGTACCTCGGCCTCCTCGGTCTCGTGCAGCTTGATATGGCGGTAACCTTCGGCGATCGCCTGCGCCGTCCGCGCCGCGACCTTCTCCGGATCGCGGTACTTCAGCAGGCTGGCATAGGCCGGCAGGCTGTCGCGCCCGGCGCCACCCAGCAGCCGATGCAGCGGCAGGTTCGCGGCCTTCCCGGCGATGTCCCATAGCGCGATGTCGAGGCCCGACAGGGCGAAGATGGTGAGGCCGTAGCGGCCGAACAGGTGCAGCTTCTGCTGCAGGTCGTAGGAAAGGCCTGCGATGTCGCGGGCGTCCTGGCCGATCGCCAGGGGCGCGATCATGTTGTGGAGCGCGGCCTTCACCGCATCGGTACAGCCGTAGCAGAAGGCCTCGCCCCAGCCGACCAGGCCGGTGTCGGTTTCGACCCGCACCAGCAGGATGTTGTTGGTCGTCCAGGTGCGCAAGCCTTCGCCTTTATGGCTGCCGCCGAAGGTGAAGGGCACCTTGATTGAATGACTGTCGATGCGTGCGATCTTCATTCGATGCGTCCCTTGCGATTTATGTCGGCGAGCAGCGCCGTCGCGTGAGCCTGGTTGGCGAGCCGCTTGGAGGTGAATCTCTGGTCGCCGGCCGGTGCGACGCCGAGCAGATGAGCCGACAGGTGCGCCGGCAGCGGCGGCGGTTCGGTGTGTTCCTCGGGCATCTCGACCTCCGCCATCGCGAAGTAGGTCGAGCCGTCGTCGCGCTTGAAGAAGTCGACGTCCCAATGGAAGTGGCCCTCGTTCCACGAGTAGCGGACTTTTTGCAGGGTCTCCTTGCGCTGCGTCCACAGCCGCTTGAAGTCGATGGCGCTGAGGCCAGTCTCGATCTCGACGACCTGGCCTTCGACCATGCACTTGTAGGTGAAGACGTGATCCGTCCTGCCGTCCGCCTCGAGCGAGCGGATGCGCACGCCCGACGAGTCGAGATAGGCTTGGCGCAGGAAGTTACGTGCGACGCCGGGCGTCTTCGCCAACTCGGCCTCCAGCTCGCCGTCCTCGCCGAGGACAAATTTGCGCTCGTTTTCGATCGGCATGCTAGAAAGCCACCATGTCCATTCAGACCATCGACGACCTGCCGACGCCCTCGCTCATTCTCGACCGGGCGATCCTGCGCCGCAACCTCAAGCGCATGAGCGAGCGACTACGGAATGCGGGCGTCATGTTGCGTCCCCATCTCAAGACCGCGAAATCCATCCAGGTCGGTCGCATGGCCGTCGAGGGCCACGACGGCCGTATTACAGTGTCGACGCTGGCCGAAGCCCGCTATTTCGCCGACGGCGGCTTCACGGACATTCTCTACGGTGTCGGCATCGTGCCGGCGAAGCTGCCCGCCATCACCGAGCTGCGCCGCCGAGGCGTCAACCTGCGCGTGGTCACGGACAATCTCGCCGTCGCGAAGGCCATCGCTGCCGCCGCCAAGGATGGCGACACGTTCTCCGTGTTCATCGAGATCGACAGCGGCGCCGGACGGGCGGGCCTGCCTTTCCCCGAGATGCCCGGACTGCTCGACATTGCCCGCGTCCTGCACGCGGCACCCGGTGTCGAGCTGGCGGGCGTCATGACCCACGCCGGCCACTCCTATCATCAAAGCACGCCCGACGGCCTCGCGGCGGTCGCCGAGCAGGAACGCCGCGCGATCGTGGGCGCGGCCGAAGCCTTGAGGGCGGCGGGCATCCCCTGCCCGATCGTGTCGGGCGGCTCGACGCCGACCGCCATGCATTCCCGCGACTTCACCGGCATCACCGAGATGCGGCCGGGCGTCTATGTCTTCAACGACCTCGACCAGGAGTTCATCGGCTCCTGCGGCGCCGGCGATCTTGCGCTCTCGGTGCTGGCCTCGGTGATCGGCCACTATCCGCACCGCAACCAGCTCCTGGTCGACGCCGGTGCGCTGGCCCTCTCCAAGGACATCAGCGCCCAGGAATTCCAGCCCAAGGTCGGCTTCGGCACGATCACCGGCATGGCGGCGACGGACATCGCCGTCGTCGAGTGCTCGCAGGAGCACGGCTTCGTCGGATCGGACAAGCCCCTACCCTATGGCGACCTGCCGGTCGGCTCGCGAGTCCGCATCCTGCCCAACCATGCCTGCATCACGGCCGCGGCCTACGACCGCTACTACGTCGTCGACAGCGAGCTCGACGGCGGCCGCACCGTGGTCGACGTCTACGACCGCATCAACGGCTGGTAAGCAGCCGATTCTTGGCACAGCTCGTTGTGCCACGCCGTGTCCCGCTGCCTGTGCCACGAAACGTTGCCAAGCCCTTGATTTGCCACCGCAATCGCGCCCCGATGAACTGTGCCACCGAGGCCCGCCCATTGCCGGGATGGGAATCCCGCTGCTGCGCGTCGCAGAATGGAACATGGACCACGAAAAACGCCCGCCGGATCTCTCCGTCGGGCGTCGACACTAGGCTCGCCCAGTGTGACCTAAAATATAGCAAAAACCTGCAAAACCTGCAAATTTGAGATTGAGTATTAAAGCGAATTCACGGTGTGGCCGCCGTCAACGGTGACGACGCTGCCGGTCATGAAGGCGCCGGCCTCGGAGGCCAGCAGCAACAAGGCACCGTCCAGATGCTCGGGCTGGCCGATCCGCCGCTGCGGGATGCGCTCGATCAGGCGCTGTCCGCCCGGCGTCTTCCAGAACGGGCCGTTCATCTCGGTCTCGATATAGCCGGGGCAGATCGCGTTCACGCGGATGTCGTGGCGCGCCCACTCCATCGCGAGTGCGCGCGTGAGATGAATGAGGCCTGCCTTCGACGCGTTGTAGGGCGCAACCTGCCCGATGGTCCGCAGGCCGAGGATCGACGCGATATTGACGATCGCCCCTGGCCGCTTGTCGGCGACCCAGCGCTTGGCCGCGCCCTGTGCCACCAACCAGGCGCCGCGCAGGTTGGTATCGACGACGGCATCCCAATCCTCCTCGGGCATTTCTAGCGCCGGCTTGACGATGGAAATGCCGGCGTTGTTGACCACGATGTCGAGCGGACCCGCGGCGTCGAGGGCGGCGGCAATGGAGGCACCTGACTGCACATCGAGATCGACAGCCGAGGCCGTCGCGCCATGCTGGCTTAGTTCCGCCTGAAGAGACGCGAGCCGGTCGGCGCGGCGGGCCGCAAGCACGACCGTTGCACCTGCGCCGGCCAGGCAGCGCGCGAAATGCGCGCCGAGCCCGGAGGAGGCTCCGGTGATCAGCGCCACCTTGCCGCTAAGGTCGAATCGCTTGGACATCGGCATCGCTCCCTTGTCTCATGCCCGCCATATAGTCAGGCAATGCGCTCGGAGGAAACATGGACCTCGGTCTCAAAGGCAAACGCGTTCTGGTCACCGGTGGGACCAAGAGCATCGGTCGCGCCATCGTCGATGCCTTCCTGGCCGAGGGCGCTGTCGTGGGCTTCTGCGCGCGCGACACCCAACTGGTGAAGGAACGCGAGAAGGATTGGCAAGACCAGCAGGGCCGGGTCTCCGGAACGACGCTCGACGTCACCGACGACGCTGCGCTGAAGAAGTGGATCGACGATTTCGCCAGCGACGGCGGCATCGACCATTTCGTGGCCAATGTCAGCGCGCTGGGCACGGAGAATACGCCCGACGGCTGGCGCAAGGCGATCGAGATCGATCTGGTCGCCACGGTCAACGCGGTGCTCCATGTGCGGCCGCATCTGGAGACACGCGGCAAGGGTGCGACGCTCACCATCATCGGCACGACCTCCCTGGTCGAGGTCGCTGGCCCGACGCAACCTTACCGTTCGGTCAAGGCGGCGCTGGTGCCGATGGTGAAGTCGCTGGCCATCGAAATGGCGCCGAAGGGCGTGCGCGCCAACATGGTGTCGCCTGGCACCATCCTGGAGGACGGTAACACCTGGGGCCGCCAGCGTGACGCCGGCACGCCGCGCTACAAGACTTCTCTTGCGCGCAATCCCACCGGTCGCATGGGCACGCCGCAGGAAGTCGCTGCCTGCGTGGCCTTTCTCGCCGGCGCGCCCGCCTCGTTCGTGACCGGCATCAACTTTGTCGTCGACGGAGCCATAACGGCGCGGGTGCAGTACTGACCGCGACATCCCGCACGCCCTGGCCGCTGGTCGGCCTGCTGGTCGCGGCCGGCATGGTGGCCGCGTTCCATGTCGGCAAGGTCCCACCCGCGCTGCCGTCGATCCGCGAGGAACTCGACGCCAGCCTGGGCCAGGCCGGGTGGCTGCTCTCGACCATCAATCTGATCACGGCAACGGGCGGCATGGCGATCGCGCTCACCGCCGACCGGTTCGGCCACCGTCTGCTGGTGCTGCTGGGAACGGCGCTATGCTTCGTGGCCAGCCTGCTCGGCGCCTTTGCCGGCAGCGTCGACACCCTCCTGGTCGGGCGGGTGTTCGAGGGCCTGGGCTTCATCGCCGTCGTGGTCGCCCTGCCCACGCTGCTGCTGCGCATCGCCCGTCCGGCCGATCAGCGTCTCGTCATGACCCTGTGGACGTCCTACATGCCGGCCGGCGCCGGTACGATGATGCTGATCGCGGCCATCGTCCTGCCCGGCACGTCATGGCGCATCGCCTGGCTGGTGGCATCTGGCGCTTCGGCGCTGATGCTGGTGGCCTTGCTGTTGCGTGCCCTGCCGCGGCGCGAACTCGATCCGGTGCCGGTCAAGCGCCGGCCGGTGCTGCATGAAATGGCCGAGGTGGCGAGCAGCGGCGGGCCGCTCGCGATAGCGCTTTGCTTCGGAGCCTATTCCTGCTGCTGGTTCGCCGTCATCGGCTTCCTCCCGACCCTGCAGGTCGAACGCCTGGGCTTTACGACCTCGACCGCGGCCATCGTCACGGCAGTGGTCACCATCGTGAACGTCGGCGGCAATCTCGGCGCCGGCTGGCTGATGCACCACGGCCTGCCCAGGGTTGCCGTCATCGTAGGTGCTGCGGTCTCGATGGCCTTCTGTGCGGCCGGCATCTTCGTCGATGGCGTGCCCGACCTGCTGCGCCTGGTGTTGGCGGGCATCTATTCGGCCGTGATCGGTGTCGTGCCGGGTGCCCTGTTCACGGCCCTGCCCGTCCACGCCCCTAGGCCGGAGCTCGTCGGCGCCTCGACCGGGCTCCTGATGCAGGGCTCCAACATTGGCGCCCTGATCGGACCGCCCATCACCGGCGCGGTGGTCGCGGCAGCAGGCTGGCCGAGCGCCGCCTGGCTCACCTCCGTCGCGCTCGGGGTGGTGGCGGGTGCCGGTCTCTTCCTGCATTGGCGCGAAACGCGTAAGCTCACCCCATGATCTACGTCGACATCGTCTCCGATACGATCTGTCCCTGGTGCTACATCGGCAAGCGTCGCTTCGAGCGCGCCCTGGCGCTGAGCGGTCGCAACGACGTGGCGATTTCCTGGCGGCCGTTCCAGCTCAACCCCGACATGCCGGCCGAAGGCATGACGCGCGACGACTATGTCCGCGCCAAGTTCGGCGGCGGCGACCGGCCGCGCCAGATCTACCAGGCGATCGCCGAAAGCGGCCGCGAGGCGGGAATCGAATTCCAGTTCTCCCGCATCAAGCGCACTCCAAATACCGTGCTGTCCCACCGGCTCGTCCACTGGAGTGCCAAGAACGAGGCACAGGACGAGGTCGTGGCCGAGCTGTTCAAGGCCTACTTCGAGGAAGGGCTCGACATTGGCGACCTCGACACGCTCGTCGAATGCGCGGTGCGCGCCGGCATCGAGGAGATCAGGGTGCGACGCTTCCTCATGAGCGACGAGGGCCGCCAGGAGGTGGTGGCCTCCGACGTCTATGCCCGGCGCCTCGGCATCAACGGCGTGCCCTGCTTCATCGTCAACCGCAAGTACGCGGTGTCGGGCGCCCAGCCGCCGTCCGCCTTCGTCGAAGTTTTCAATCTCGCCGAGCGCGATGCCGCCACCAGCGCGGCGCAGTCGACGGCTTAGGGGTCATCGTCCCGGACCGCGGACCTCCAGGCCCGCCTCATGATCATGAGCGAGCCTGGAGGCCCGCGGTCCAATGATGATATGTCAGTCAACATATGATATGTTGATCGACATATATTGAGGCCAGAATGCCTGTCAGCCCCGCTCGCAAGGCCCGTACCCGGGCCGAAATCCTCGACCATGCCGCCCGGCTGTTCCGGCTGCGCGGCCATGCCGGCACCAACATCGACGACATCATGCTGGCCGCGGGCCTGACGCGCGGCGCCTTTTACGCCCACTTCAGCTCGAAGGACGATCTGTTCGCCGAGACGATCCGGATCGGATACGGCTTGCCGGCAAAGTTGCGGGCCGGGGAAGTCGAGGCCGTCCTGGACGACTATCTCGACAAGGACTCGCTGGTGGCGAACGCACGCGCCTGCGCGTTGGCGACCCTGCCTGGTGACGTCGCGCGCGGTCCGCTGGCGGCCCAGCTCGCCTACGCCAATCAGCTCCACATCGCGATCGGCGAACTGGCCCGCGGCCGGGGCCGCAAGCTCGATGCCGATGCCACGGCAGCGGCGATCCTGGCGATCGGCGCCGTCATCCTCGCCCGTGCCTCCGGCGACCGGACCCTGGCCGACTGGCTGCTGCGCTGTGCGCGGCGAGCGACGAAGACGCTCCTCAAGCCGCCAGTTTCGCGAGCGCGGTCAAAATCGAAGTCACGCCGGAAATCCGCTGCCGCTCGTCGACCCAAACCCGCTGCACGATCACGCGGTGGTCGGGGCGGAGCTTCACCAAAGGCGCGTTCTTCTGGATCCAGGCGATAAGCCTGTCGGGACGGGCGAACGTGTTCTGGTGGAAAGAGAGCACGACCGCCTTCTCGCCGGCATCGATCTTCTCCACGCCTGCAGCACGGCAGAGGATTTTTAGGCCGACGGTGTTGAGCAGGAACTCGGCCTCCACCGGCATCTTGCCGAAGCGGTCGACCATCTCGGCCGCGAAGGACTCGATCTCGGGCTGGCTCTCGAGAGAACCGATGCGCCGGTAGAGTCCCATGCGAACACTCAGTTCACCGACGTATTCCTCCGGGATCAGCACGGGAATGCCGAGGTTGATCTGCGGCGACCAGTCGGCCTTCTCTGCTTCCTCCACCCTGCCGCGCGCGGCGGCCACGGCTTCGTCGAGGAGCTGCTGGTAGAGTTCGATGCCCACTTCGCGGATATGGCCCGACTGTTCCTCGCCCAGGAGATTGCCGGCACCACGGATGTCGAGGTCGTAGCTGGCGAGCTGGAAGCCGGCACCCAGCGTGTCGAGGGTCTGCATCACGTCGAGGCGCTTCGACGCAGCCTCGTTCAGCGCCTTGCCCGGCGGTACGGTGAGATAGGCGTAGGCGCGGGTCTTGCCGCGCCCGATGCGGCCGCGAAGCTGATAGAGCTGGGCGAGGCCAAACATGTCGGCGCGATGGATGATCATCGTGTTGGCGTTGCGGATATCGAGGCCGCTCTCGACGATGATGGTAGACAGCAGCACATCGAACTTGCCGTCGACGACATCCTGCATGGTGTTCTCGATCTGGGTCGGTGCCAGGCGGCCGTGCGCCATGGCCATACGCATCTCGGGCACCAGCTCGCGTAGTTCGGCCGCGACCGTGGCCAGGTCTTCGATGCGCGGGCAGACGTAGAAGCTCTGG